>JAFGSN010000095.1 GCA_016934575.1 Vicinamibacteria bacterium | reverse complement strand
CGGATGAGCGTGAGCCGCTCGTCGTTCGCGCCGAGCACCTGCGCTTCGTACGCAACCTCGATGTGGTTTGGCTCGGAGTTGAAGCCGGGGCGCCGGTCCTGCTCCTCGGGCCTGCCGAGGACGACGAGCAGCAGAGACTGGCAAGAGTACGGAAGGTCTACGGCGCACGGCACGCGAACCATGACGAGTTGGTCGTCTTTTATAGGAGCGGTATGCGCGCGGCAGAGGCGTTTCTCGCGAACGCGACCTTGGCCCCCGGCCGCTACGAATATCGCAATCCGCTCTCAGCCGCTGATCTCGCGGAACAACCGTTTGCCGCAAAGAAACTATGCCCGATCAGGAACGGCACTGTGACCGTCGACGTGCGGGCGGAGCATCTGTCGCTCCTGAAACGCGCCAGCGTGAGACTGTTCGACGACGGCGGATTGGACATGGGCGCGGGCATCGACTACAAGCGGCCCTACGGAGACATGACAAACTTCTACCTCGACATGGCCGAGGCGCTCGGGCTCAAGCCGGAAGGACCGGCGTATGACGATCAACCCGCCTTCCGCCCGCTCTCGGACGCGCAAGTACAACGCCTCGACAGGTTGCACGAGGAAATGCAGCCGGTGCTGCAAGTGTTGTTGCTCAAGGGCGAGCTTGGGGCTACCCGCTTCCGCCGCCTCCCCGCGAGCTACGGCCGTTGGATACCAATACTAGATGTCAATGACGATGTCGCAGGTCTTGAGGAAACCGCCGTCGAGCTGGCGGGCAGGCGCATCGTGGTGACGCGCAAGGACGCGAAGGCGATCGCGAAGGCCCTCAAGGACTCGGTGAAGCGAAGCTCGACCGCGACAAGGGGTGCGCTCTGGCCGCTGACTGAGAAGGCAACCGGTTGGATCGACGCCGATGGAATCGTTCGGGTTGGTCCCTGGGTGATGTATGTGCGCGGCAGCCGCCTGATTCTGGCGCGCAGGCCGACGCCGCCGATCGGCGAGGAGTACGTGGCCACGGTCACACGCACTGACGCAGGTTGGGCCGTGGGCGAGATCGAAAGAGAAGCATACAATGAATGAAGCGCGGTTGGCCGCCATCCTCGAGAACCTCAATAATTCTATCCTTGAGACCCAGATCCTTGGATTGCGGCAGGCAATGAGCGAGCAAATCCCTATTGACCGAATCAGAGAACCATTGCTCGCGTTGGTGCGCACGCCCGCAGGCGACACGCGCTGGCTGGCCGTCAAGATGCTGAGCGACGCGGCTTATGGAAGCGGCGCAGATATGACCCCCTTTCTTCCGGCGCTCGAATCCCTTTTCTCGGATACGCATAGAGCGTCCTGGTGGCCGGCGGTTTGGACCGTGGGTGAGCTGGCGGTTGGCGTCAGGATCCGCCAGTGGATCAACACGGGCCAATGGGACAAGGTCACGGCCACGGCCCACGCTGGCGGTCAACAGATGAAGAGCGTTCTTGCATGCGCCGACGGCGGCCGCGACAAGGTCGATCTATCGCCGCTCCTGCCGCTGCTCGAGTCCGCATTGACGCACACGGAACCCAAGTTGAGAGGCCTGGCGGCCAAGGCCTTGACGAGCTGGTACGCCTGGAGGAACCGCTGGAACGACATCGAGCCCCTGCTCAAGAGCTCCGACTACGCGGTGCGCTGGTACACGCTCACTGCGCTGGACGACGCGGCTGAAGAAAGAGTCGACGTCTCCGCCATCCACCCGATCCTGCTCGAACTACTTGACCATCCCAATGAAGAGCTCGAGAAGGGCCGGAACGTCAGATACACGCAGACACTTCGCCAATCCGCGGCCAACGTGCTCGTGTGGCACATGTCGCTGTGCGGCAAGGCGCTGTTTGGCCGCAAGCCGTTCGTCGTCGCGGGCGTCGATCTCAAGCAGATCCCCGAAGTGCGCGCCGAGATCAAGGCGATACGGAGAGTCGCCAGAGACCACTAGCTGGAAACGGCGGCATTGTAGGTGTTCGCATTGCGCGCCGTTTGAAAGCGCACGCTATCCGGCCGTTCGTCCTTCTCGCCGTTCCCGCAGCCCTTCAATGAGCGAATAGACGACGGGCACGATAACGAGGGTGATGATGGCGGAACTCAACAGACCGCCGACCACGGCGCGGGCCATCGGGGCCTGCGCTTCGCTGCCTTCCCGTAAGCCGATCGCCAGCGGCAGCATCGCCAGAATGGTCGTCGCCGCCGTCATCAGGATGGGGCGTAAACGCCGCCGCCCGGCTTCCTCGATGGCTTCACGCACGTCCATGCCGTCCCTTCGCCGCAAGAGGTTGATGTGGTCAACGAGCAGTATGGCGTTGTTGACCACGATCCCGCTCAGCATGATGCAGCCGATGTAGGACTGCATGTTGAAGGTGGTTCCGGTCAAGAGCAGCATCCAGACGACGCCGATGGCGGCCAGGGGAACGGAGAACATGACGATGAACGGATCGCGCAGCGACTCGTACAGCATAGCCATCACCATGTAGACCAGCATGACGGCGAGACTGATGCTCAGCAGCAGTTCCCTGAAAGCCTTCTGCTGCTCCTCAAAGTCTCCCGTGAAGTTCACCTCGAAGTTGCGGGGAATGGGAATCCGCTTGATCCCGGCTCGGATGTCGGCCAGAACGGCGCTCAGATCGCGGCCCTCGATCTCGGCCGAGATGGTGAGCACCCTTTCGCGGTCGCGCCTCTCGATTCTCTGCGGTCCGCTGCGCGGCTTGACGTTGACCACGTTGCGCAGGCTGATCTGGCGGCCGTCGCTGTTCGTGAGAGTCAGGTTCAGAATGTCCTCAATGGTCATGCTTTCGGAGTCCTTGACCTTGACCAGAATGCGGAACTCATCGCCGCTCTCGCGGTAAGTGCTGGCCTGAGTGCCGGAGAGCACCGTCTCCAGCGTGCCGCCGATCCGTTGCACGGAGAGCTTCATGTCCGCGGCTTTCTGGCGGTCGATGACCAGGAGCTCTTCCGGTTTGCCCATGTCGCGGCTCAATCTGATGTCGGATATTCCGGGCACGTTCTCGACGACGTCCTTGATTTGACGGGCCAAGGCTTCGCTGACGTCAAAATCATATCCGCGGATCTCCACCTGAACCCTCTCTTCGTCGCCGCCGCCGCGCATGAAGAACTGGCCCCCTCCGGCGCGGGTTCTGATCACGGCTCCCGGGATGTTCCGCAGCTTGTGACGCAGGGCCGTCGCGATCGCTTCGCTCGACCGGGAACGCCTGGATCTGGAATCGAGCTTGATGGTGATGTTTCCGATATGGGAGCCGGAGGAACGCCAGCCGCCTCCGATGCTCTCTTCGAGGCTCTTCAGCTCCGGGACCTCTTGGTGGATGATGGACGTGATCACCTTGAACTGTTCATCCATGACGCCCAGGCGCGTGCCGACCTCCTTTTCCACGGTGACCCGCACTTCACCCTCGTCCGTGGAGGGCATGAATTCACTGCCCACCAGCGTGATCAAGCCCATGCTGACGATGAACAGCAGGCCGACGCCCAGCAACGCCCGGCGACGGTGATTGAGAGAGACATGCAGCACCTTCTTGTACCATCCCTCCAGGGAGGAGAAGGCGGCTTGAAAGCGGGCCGCAAGACGGTGTACCGGAGTGTCCGGCTGCGTTTTTCGGAATTGCGCCACTTTCAGGAAGCGGCTTGACAACATCGGCACCAGAGTCAAGGCTGCCAGAAGGGAACATACCAGGGCAAAGCTGATGACATAGGCCAGTTGCTTGAACATGATGCCGGCAATGCCGCGCACGAACACCATGGGCAGGAAAACCGCCAGCGTGGTCAAGGTGCTGGCGAGGACGGCCGCGGCGACTTCACGGGCGCCGTGCGACGCGGCGTCGTCGGGCGCGCTCCCTCCTTCCTGCAGCCGCACGATGTTCTCGAGAACGACGATGGCGTTGTCCACCAGCATGCCGATGCCAAGCGCCAGGCCGCCCAGGGTCATGATGTTGAGGGTGAATCCGCCGAAGTAAATCAGGGCGAAGGTGGCGATCACGGAGATGGGAATGGTGATGGCGATGACCAGAGTGCTGCGGATGCTGCCCAGAAAGAAGAGCAGCACCAGGATCGCCAGGAGTCCTCCGAACAGGGCGGTGGAGCTGACGTTGGATATGGCGTTTTTGATGTATTCCGAGCTGTCGCGCACCGGGATGAGCGTGATCTGCGGCCAGTCCTCCTGTATTCCGGCCAGTTCCTTCAGAACGCCGTCAGCCACCGCCACCGTGTTGGTGCCGGACTGTTTGTAGATGGCCAGGCGGGTTCCCGGAGTGTCGTTGATGCGGATCACGCGAGTGATCTTCCGGAAGGTATCGTCGACATCCGCGATCTCTTTCAGGCGGATTGGAACGCCGTCCCGGGTGGCCACGACCGTCTCCCGGATTTCGTGCAGGTTGGTGAACACTCCGGGGATGCGAACCAGAATCTCGTAGTTGCCCCGCTCGATCACTCCAGCCGGAAGATCCAGGTTCCCTTCCCTGATGCTCGTGATGATCTGGTCGAGCGGCAGCCCCAGCGCCTTCACTCTGTCGGGGTCAAGGTTGACCTGGATCTCCCGCTCCTGTCCGCCCCAGATGTCGACCGAGGCCACGCCGGGGGCCCGTTCGAGCCGGTAGGAGATCTGTTCGTCCAGAATGCGGCGCGTCTGGATGGGATCGAGGTTGCTGAGCGCCCCGATGATCAGGATCGGCATCATGGCGGGATCGAACTTCCTCAGCACCGGACGGTCGATCTCATCGGGCAAGCGCGGGATGACGCGATCGAGTCTTTCGCGCACGTCATCCATGGCGGCGTTCAGGTCCGTTCCCCAGGAGAACATGACCCGCACGTTGCTGCTGCCCTCGGAGGAAACGGAGAAGACCTCCTCAACTCCCGGGACCGCGCTCATGGCTTCCTCGATCGGCCGCGTGATGATCTGTTCGATCTCCTCCGGTCCGGTGTTCTCGTAGCTGGTCCCGATGCTCAGGGTCGGGAAGGTGATTTCCGGCATCAGGTCGATCGGGAGTCGGCTCAGCGAGACGGCGCCGACGATGACGACAATGAGCGTCAGCATCACCACGAACACCGGACGTTTGATGGAAAACTCGGAAAGGTTCACTGCTTGTCTTCCTTGACGGGAGCTTTCTTCGGCTCCATATCCGCGGACGATTCCGAAGCGGGCTCAGGCAGAATGATCCGGCCTTCTTTTTCCAGCAGGTAGTGGCCCATCACCACCACGTGGCCGGAAATGTCCTTCGGCTTGACGATCTCCACCCGATCCTTCTCGATGATGCCGGTCTCGACAGGCTGGAACCGGGCGCTACGAGCGGTCATGTCGACCAGAAAAACTCCCTGCTCGCCGTTCCTCTTGGCCAGGGCGTTGAAGGGCGCGATCGTTACGTTGTCTTTCCGCGCGAGCTCGATCCGTATGTTGACGAACATGCCCGGCTTCAGAAACAGCTCCCTGTTCTCCACTTCGATCTCCACTCGCGCCTGACGCGAGCCTTCCTGGAGCAGCGGGGCGATCCTGTCGATCCTTCCGGAGAACCGTTTCTCGGGAAAGGCCGTACTCGTGACTGTGGCGGATTGGCCGGCCTGTAGAGAGAAGTACTCCTGATCGGTGACGTTGATGACGGCGGTGAGCGGCTGGAGATCGATGATCGACAGGATGGGCGTGTTGATCGAGAGCAAGGCCCCTTCGTCGACGAATCGTTCGCCCACATAGCGAACCGGGCCGCCCCGGTCCCAGGAAGCGGTGATGCGCGTATAAGAGAGGAGCAGACGGGCATTGGCGAGAGCGGATTGACGGTTGGCCAGTTGCGCTTCGGCGACACTGACCTTTGCCATTTGGGACTGATACTCCGCTTCAACCTGATCAAGCTGTGCGTCGGATTGGATGCCCGTCTGATGCAGGGCTCGCGCTCTCTCCAGGTTATTGGCGGCGACGGTCAGAGCGCTCTTGGCCTCTTTTAACGTGGCGGTGGTGACGTTCAGGTCCGCTTCAGCTTGAATAACCTGCTGGCGGTACTCCTCGTCCTCCAGGACCACCAGAAGCTGTCCGCTGCTCACCGGGTCGCCGATGTCCACTCGCAACCGGTTCAGGCGGCCGGCGATCTTGGGGGCCACCACAACTCTTGTCTTGGCCGCCAGTGCGCCAGTATGACTGGCGATGTCGCGCAGAGAACCTTTGGTGATGGAGGCGATTTCAACGGCCACGGCCGTGTTCCCTGTTCCCTTGCCGGAAGCCGGCTTCAACGTCCGAAGGGTCTTCCATCCCAGGAAGAGAACGATTACAGCGGCCAAGGCGATTACGGCGGGTTTTTTATACGTTTTCTTTGTTTTGGTCATAAAGGGAAAAAATCGAGTTCTTGGAAGGAGGCACCCCTGCGTCCTCTTGGTAATGCACCGTCTTGGCTGCGGCCCTCGGCGGCGAGCCAAACATTTATTTTTATCCTAAAAGTGGATGAATGCGAACCAGCGGGCGTTCGAGCCCACGACCTCCTGATCAATTGGACCGATCGAAACGCCGTGGGGTTGAGTATCCGTGTCGGCGGAGATGCACCTCCGGATCCGTGGGCGCCCCGGGTGAACGATCGCCCAGGGACACCCCGGCCAAGGACGTTCGCATACAAATCAGGAGGCGGGTCGTCAGATTCGGCTATTTCGAGATACGAAGACCTTGGGGCGCAACTGAACGCAACCAGCCCAGGTGCGTCTGGATCTGTTCCATGAGTATCTCGGCCATGCGTTCATGATCCTCGACATCGGGGTGCCAGTCGCACCCGGTCGTGCTCGTGTCCTGCGTTCCCATATCGAACGTGACGACCTTGGGATCGCCGACGACCGCGACGACGTTCGCCAGGCGGCCGTTGATCGTGGCGAGATCGGATCCGTCCAACATCGAGCCGATCGTCGCGAAGATCCAGGCGTTGGGGTAGCGAGAGCGCACGTTTTGGATGAAGCTCGCGTACGCCGTCTCGTAAGGGACACCGGGATCGCCCGGGTTGATATCGTTGGTGCCGAGGTTGATGATCACGAGATCGGCCTTGGGCGCGAAAGACCAGGGTGTCGTATCATCGGTGCCCACGGCGTTCTCGTAGACGAGAGACAGCGCTCCGTTGGTGTCGCCGTTCCGGTCGCGGTACATGCCCCAGCCGGATCGAGCAATCGTGCTCACCTCTGCGCCGAATTTCCGCCCGGCAAGACTGGCGTACGTCTTGAACCAGGATGAGCTCTCCGCCGAGTAGCCACAGCCAGAAGACCATGGTGGATGCTCCTCGTAGCCCAGGTTG
>JAFGSN010000094.1 GCA_016934575.1 Vicinamibacteria bacterium | reverse complement strand
GCGAGCAGATCGACGCCGACGAGACGCGGCTGCGCGAGATGAAACAAGGCGCTCGCGAGATGAGCTCGACGCTCGCCATGCGGATCGCGCTCACGCAAGACGCGCCGCCCGAACGCGTCCTCGCCGCCATCGAGAACATCCTGCCCGCCGGCGCTCGCCTTGACGGCATTACGCTTCAGTACGGAGACGCGCTTGCCGTCACTTTCATGGTCGTGGCGCGCCGCCCGGAGATTTATGATGTTTTTCTCGAACGCATGGAGTCCTCGTCGAGTTTCACGGACCTCTCGTTCGGCGCGGAGAGTCGCGACGGCGAGATCCGCGTCTCGATCGATGCGGCCTATCTCGGCGGCGGGCGGTCATGACGAGCCGTTCCATCGCGTTCGCGCCGCTGGTGTTCGCTTCGGTGCTCTATTTCGGCGCCGCCCGCCCCTGGGGGCGAGCGGCGCGGAACGCGGCCGTCGAGTATGCGCGACTGGAGAGAAACAGCCGACAGGCGCGCGCCGGCATCGCCGAGTGGGAGCGGAGATCCGTGAAGCTCAAGGAAACCGCTCGGTTCTTCTCGCACAAGAAAGCCGTGAATCGGCCGCTCACGCATGTGCGACGGACAATTCTCGCGGCGCTTGACGGCGCGCCGGTTTCTGGCGTTCGGCTCCAGATCAGGGCGGGCGCGAAAGGGGATCAGGTTAGGGCGCACATCGGCGCTCAAGGTCGTTTCATCGATCTCGTGCGTCTTGCCGGCCAAGTGGCGCGTTCGGAAACGGGTCTGGTCCTTGATCGAGTCGTGCTGTCGCCTGCCTCGACTGGCGCCACGCTCGAGCTGGATGTCGTCTGGATCGGGGGCGGATCGTGATGCGCAGATACATGTTGCCGGTGCTGCTCGGCTTCTTTGTCGTCGGGCTGCTATGCTATCGCGCCGCCCGGGACGTCGATTCGCCGATCCGTGCCGTCCACGCGTCCAGAGCGCTCGATAGTCGTCGGCCTGAAGCGCCGGTGACGACCAATACGATACCTGCTCGTCAATCGGCGGAGCTTGAGCGTGATCTTTTTCGTTACGCCGACGAAGACCAGATCGAGAATCGACAGGTCGAGCCGTCCGGTGTCGGGGAGCCGACATCAGTCTCGACGCCCGAAAAGCCGGTTCGTCTTGTCGGCTTCATCCGGATCGGCCGGAGCGTTCGCGCCGCGCTGGTCGTGGAGGGCGTGCTGGAAGTCCTCGACGTCGGGAGGGAGGCCGCGGGATACGTCCTGCTGAAGGTCGATGCGGATGCGGGTATCGTGCGCGTTCGGACGCCGTCGGGCGAGGAGATGAATATCGAGTCCGAGCCTTCATGAGGCACGGGACGAACCCTCATGGACGACGCTTGAAGGCGAGGTTGAGCACTCCCGCGACGGCGAGGCGCGCCAAGGCGAGTGACACGGCCACGCTTGTCACGGCGATCATTATCTGCGTCAAGAGAACCATTTTCGACCTCCCGAAGCAGATAATGCGATAGGCATACCAGCCTCGTTGTCCATGATCATTCAGCGGTTTGGAGGATCACGTCATGAACCGTATGTGTCATGCGATGAACGCGTGCGTGTCTGACGGGACACGACAAGGTTCGAAGAGCGATGGACGTCGATCGGATCAAAGGAAGGTTTCAATCCGGGCTCGTGATCTTAACGACTTGATCAGAGAGGAAGCGGCTTCGGAGCGTTTCTCCTCGATCAGCCGGTCGCGGAGAGAGTCGTGGACTTCCGTATAAGCGAGCCGGCGTGACGGCAGCGAGCGATGAAATTTGACGAGGTGAAAACCAAGGCGTGTCTCGATGATATCCGATATTTGGTCCGGCGCGAGTTCGAAAATGGCTTTTTCCAAGGGCTCGACCATCAAGCCTTTCGCGATGGGCGGGAGTCGGCCTCCTTGGGCGCGACTCGTGAAATCCTCGGAGCGCTCGCGGGCCAGCGCGGCAAAATCCTCGCCGTGCAGGACGCGGTCGCGAATCTCCGCGATGGACTGGCGCAATTCGTTCTTGCGTGGAGCGCCGACGTCAGGCGGCGCTTTGATGAAGATCTGGCTGACTTCGCGTTGTTCTCCGGTTTCGAATAGCGTTGGATTCTTCTCATAGAAGGCGCGGACCTCATCATCGGATACGGCATCGGCCGTGACTGGGGCGGCGATTTCCGCGAGAAGCGCCTCGATCGTGAGTTGGGCGCGGATTTCGGCCTTGAAGCTTTCGATTGTCATGCCGTCGCCGGCGAGCGTTTCGCGCCAGGCGTCCGCGTTCGTCTGAGTGGCGCGTTTTTCGTCATATGCTTTTTCCACCCGGCGCTCGTCGGCGCGGATGCCGCGCGCGATCGCCTCCTGGAGGAGAAGCTCCCGATTCACAAGCTCTTCAAGCGCCTCGCGATAGATGCGGGAACGATCGGTCGTCTTGCCTGCGCCGTCTCGCACGCGTTCTATCGAGCGTATTCGGAGATGAGCGAACGGTATGTCGTGTCCGTTCACGCGAGCCACGATGAAAGACGCCGGCCTCTGTTCCGATTGCGGGCCCGAAGGCGTCGAGGAGGGAGGAGAGGACGACGGTTGGGACGAGCAGCAGCTCAGTAGAACCGTGGCCAGGAGCGGGGCCCGACGTGCGGCTTGAATGAACGAACATGATCTCGATATAGGGATGCGTGAGCGCATACAGCGGCTAACAGGCTAGGTCGACGCCTCGCCGATGTCAAGGCTGGATGCGGTCGGAACATCCGATGGCGGAGCGCGATGCATGGCTTTCAGTTTTCGTCCCGATCATCGAGCGCCGCCGCCAGTAGATCCGAGGCGGCGGCGAGGAGACTCACGGCTTCTTGAAGCTTTCGGACGGAGTCTCCGAGGGGCAGTGAGAGCCGAGGAATCTCGGACAACCAGTCCAACAGGGAAGGAGAGACGGTGGCCAGCTCCTTGAGTTGCCGGGCGACGGGCGCGTAATCCGGCTCCCTCGGCAGCGAGTCGAGAGCGGTTCGGATCGCCTCCCGCGCCTCACGAACGGCGCCGTCGACGGCCCGCAAACGTTCTTGCGAGGCGATGCCGCATGCGTCCTTGCTGTCGCGATCATATGCGTGCAGTCGCGCCGATGAGCCGGCTTCAAGCCCATGCTCCAGCGATTGCAGGCGACTCTCAAGCAACGCCGCGGTCCGCGGCATGGCTTCGAGCGCCGCGAGAAGCGGCGGCGAGCGTCGCGCGAACTCCCGTAGAGGCTCGGCAAGCGGCTCATATTCCGTCGGCCTCGGCATGTGAAACAGCGCGTCAGCCAGGCTCGCCTGCGTCGAGAGCAGGGTTTCCACGGCCTCCCGAAGCGGCGGCGCGGCTTGTTCCAGCGACGTGATCAGAGGCGGAAGCGATCGGAGCGCGGCGAGCAAATCCGGCGCCGCGCGCGCGAATTCGTAGAGATGGTCGGCCAAAGGCTGGAAATCGGTCGCGCTGGGGAGGTCATGTATCGAAAGGGCGAGATCATGCAAGGCCATGGTCAGCCGGTCACTCAGATTCTCGAGCGCCGCCGCCTGCGCGGACGGCGGCGAGATCGCTTGATCCGCGGGCTGCGGCAGGCGTCGAGATCTCGCCGCTGATTCACGACATCGCGGCTTCGCGCGCGCCGCCGTCTTGATCCGGGTTCGCTCGGGCGCTTTGTCGCCGACGGCGAACGAGGATGGCTCTGGTTTGGAACGCTTCTCTTTCGTCGCGGCGCGTCGCATGGGGGAGTTGACGCTCGCTTTGGAGCGAGAGCCTGCTTTGACCTGGGCTGATCGTGGCAATCCGCGTCTCCTTATCTCGGGTCAAGCTTAGCGCACAGTAGAAAGGAGTGTTCGTGATAACGTTTTTGGCGTTGTGACGCAGATCCTGGCCGCGATTCTATTCGTCGTGTTCGCCGTCGTCGCGCCGGGGACGGCGATCATGCGGTTGCTGCGTTTGCCGATCGATCCGGCGCTGGTCTTGCCGACCGGACTGGTCGTGACCTCCGTGTTTTACGGCGTGAGCCTCATCTTGGGATGTCCTTGGTTGTATCCCGTCGCCGTAGTGGGGTTCGATCTGACGCTTCTCGGCGCTCGACGGAACTGGAGCAGGGCAGAGGGGCCCTCATTGAGAGGCGCTTGGCTGCCTTTAATTACGGTCGTATTGTTGCTCTTCGCCACCCAGTACGGCCAGAATCGTCTGGCGCGCGACGGATCCTTTGGCGTCGATCCCGTCCTTCCCGAAGATACGGTGTTCCATGTCGGTCTCGCTCATGAGTTGGCCCTTGGATACCCGCCGCAGGTTCCCGGCCTCTCGGGATTCACGCTCGACTATCACTTCGGATATCCCTTGATACGTGCGGCGATGCTTCGTTTCGCCGGGATTTCGGCCTGGGATGCGCTGAGCCGCGTTGACAACACGTTGGCGGCGCTGGCCCTTCTGCTGACTTTGCGTGCGGTGACCGCGGCGCTCGGCGGCGCTCCTCGGGCGGTAACGATCGTCGGGTTCGCCCTCATCGCCGCCGATCTTTCCTTCATTCTGGCCTGGAATCGGAGCGTGCTCTGGTGGCTCGGTCTTTGTGAGGGGAGCTATGCCATCGTCTCGATGACGCAGTCCAACTCCGTCATTCCCGCATTGGCGCTCTGTCTCGGGAGCATCGTCGCGTTCTCTCGTTATCACGCGGGAGAGAGCCGCAAGTGGCTGATACTGGCCGCGTTGCTTGCCGCGGGCGCGCCGTTCTTCAAGATTTTCACCGCGATGCACTTCTGTCTCGGTTGGGGCGCGGCGTTGCTCGTCACGAAAAGATGGAGAGCGCTTGCGCTGATTTGCACGCCGATGATCGCAATCATGGCCTTGCTGGCGCTCGGCTCCGCCGGCGCTCGGGTTGAGATCGCCTGGGATCCGCTGCTCTCCGTGCACCACGCGCGGCGATCTCTGGGGCTCGTGCCGTTCGATGGCGTGCGCGTGATCCCCTGGACGATCTTGTGGGTTGGCGCCGGACTCGGATTGCGCGTCTGGGGCTTGCCCGCGGCCTGGAGCGCTCTCCGGTCGCGCTCTGCGACGGCTGTCCCGCTGTCAGTCATGGCCCTGTCGGGATGGCCGCTGGGAATGCTTTTCCGAATATCTCCAGTCGAGTCGGGTCATCCTTTTAATGAGGCGCTTTACTTTTTCGAGCAGAGCGGCGTACTTCTCTGGATCTTTGCGGCGATGGAGCTCGGACGGCTTCGCCTTCGCGGCATGCGTGGATGGATGGCAGGGCTTCTTTGTGCGCTGGCCGCGTTGCCCTCGACGGCGCATTTTGCCTGGATCAAGGCCACGCGCAGGCCGTTAACGATTCCGGCGGAAATCGTTCGGGGAATGGCGACTCTTGCTCGCGACACGCGGCCCGGAGACGTCATTCTCCAGCGGCCGCTGCTTCTGAGATTTCCGCCGCCGCCGCTCGCGCTGGCGGGACGGCGCGTTCCTTTTACGGGCATGATCCCTTACTTCAATCAGTTCGCGCCGCGCCGCGAGGTCGAACGCCGGCGCGCTTTGGTCCAGCTCTTTTTCCAGTCTCCCGATCCTCGCCGCGCGCTCGAGATCGCGCGCGGTCTCAAGGCGACGCACGTGTGTCTTTTCGGATCCGACGCGCTGGCCTTCGATCCGCGAATCATCGCGGATTCGATCCACGAGGCGGAAACCGTGCGTATCTACCGGATTCGTCGATGAGGGACGGATCGGCGCTGCGTGTCGTGAAGCGCCTCGCGTTGTGGTGCTTCGTCGTGAACACGGGCGCATATCGCGCCTGGCGTCGATGGCGCGGCGAACGCACGCACAGACTCGCCGGTTCTTGCCGGCTCACGGGTCGGTGTTGCGAGGCGCCCGCGATACGAGTCAACGCGCTCGTCTGGTACATGCCCTCATTGAGACGAATGTTTCTCGGGTGGCAGAAACACGTGAACGGGTTCATTCTGACGGGCGTTGACCGCCGGAGTCGAACGTTCATTTTTCGATGCGAGCATTTTGACGCGGCGACCCGTCGTTGCGACAGCTATGAGTCGCGGCCGGGCATCTGTCGTGATTATCCGCGTGTGCATCTTGGCCAGCCCAATCCCGAATTCCTTCCGGGTTGCGGTTATCGGGCCGTCATTGACAATGCTGACGCCCTGAGACAAGCGATCAGGGATCTCGGCCTTTCGCCCGACCGCGAGCAAAAACTTCTAAGGGGTTTGAATATCGACACTTAGCGCAAAATGAGCGGTTGGGCTCGGATGCCTGTCCAGAGGTCAAGCCGATCACGCCTCGCTTCTGTTGCTAAGATGGATTCCGACAAGCGGCGCTGTGCCCGCTCACGGTAGACCTCCGATGTCATCAAGCGGCCGTTCGAATCAATCCTCGCGATGTCATGCTTTATCATCCTCCGGGACTCCGGCGGCCACGCGACGCTCATCGGTGCCCGAGCGATACACGTGGAAACTGGAAGACATCTTCTCGTCATGGGCTGAGTTCACCACGGCGCGCAAGCGTGTCGATCGCAGCATTCCCGCGGCGGCTCGATTCCAGGGGCGTCTCGCGGAGTCCGCCGCCGTTCTCTACGAGGCGCTTTCCACGGTCATGGGCATCGATCAGGAGCTCGCGCGTTTGCGCGGCTATGCCAGTCAGCGTTACGACGAGAACACTCGTCGAAGCCGGCCGCTCGAGCGACTGCAAGCCGTCGAGCAACTCGCCGTCCGTTTCGGCGCCGTCACGGCCTTCGTGCGTCCGGAGATTCTCGCTCTCGGCCAAGATCAAGTCGAACGATTCATCACGGAAGAGCCGCGACTGTCCGAGTATCGGCATCTCCTCCGGGACATCTTGCGCTGGCAGCCTCACACTCTGAGCCCCGAGGAGGAAAAGATCGTGGCCCAGGCCGGGCAACTGACGGACGCCGGGGACGCTATCTACTCGATCTTCACGAACGCCGAGCTGCCTTACCCTGTCGTGACTTTGTCGACCGGCGAGACGGTGCGCCTCGATCAGGCGGCTTATACCCACCATCGGGCCTCTCTCCGGCGGCAGGATCGGATCCAGGTTTTCGAGGCCTTCTGGGGGGAGCATCGTCGCTTTCGGCGGACTCTTGGCGGTCTGCTCTATGTCCAGGTGCGATCCAATGTTTTTCATAAAGAGGTGCATCGATTCCCGAGCTGTCTCTCGGCCGCATTGTTCGCCATGAACGTTCCGGAAGCCGTTTACCGGCGTCTGATCGAAGACGTGCATGCCAGCCTGTCGACGCTGCATCGCTACTTGCGAATACGGCGTCGATTCCTCGGTTTGGATGATCTGCGATACGAGGATCTTTATGCTCCGATCGCGCCTCCCACCGCCCTGCATTTCACGCCCGAGCAGGCCATGCAGCGCACTCTCGAAGCTCTGGCGCCGCTGGGCGGCGACTACGTCAACGTCTTGCGGCGCGGTTATGAGGAGCGCTGGGTGGACTGGTATCCGTCTCGCGGCAAACGGTCTGGAGCGTATAGCACGAGCGTGTACGGCGTTCATCCTTATCAGTTGCTGAATTTTGACGGACGGTACGAGGATCTCGTGACGCTGGCGCACGAGTCGGGCCATTCGATGCATGCCTATCTTGCCGACGCCCTCCAGCCTTATGCCACGCACGAGTGCTCGGTCTTCGTCGGAGAAGTAGCCTCGACGCTCGGCGAGATCTTGCTTCTGCAGCGCATGCTTGATCTGCATCGCGATCTCGACACGCGCCTCTTCTTGCTTGATCAACACCTCGACAACCTGCGTCAAACTCTTTTCCGTCAGACGCTTTTCGCGGAGTTCGAGGTCGAGATCCACGAGATGGCCGAGCGGGGCGAGACGCTCACGGGCGACAACTTGAGTCAGGTTTATCTTGAGCTTTTGCGCAAGTACTACGGTCACGATGCGGGCGTCTGTCGCATCGAGGATCTCTACGGCGTCGAGTGGGCGGACGTTCCTCACTTCTATTACAACTTCTACGTCTTTCAGTACGCCACGAGTCTCGTGGCTTCAATCTCGCTGGCGGAGGCCATCCGTGAGGAGGCGCTGCGCGATCCCCGGCGCACGCCCCGTCGTGACGCCTATCTCGGGATGCTTGCCGCCGGTTCGTCCAAGTATCCGATCGATCTGTTGCGAGACGCGGGCGTCGACATGACGACTTCCGCTCCTTTCGAGGCGGCGATGGAGGAGATGAATCGGACGATGGACGAGATCGAGTCGCTGCTTCACGAACGGGATCAATTGCCCGCCGTGTCGTGAGGCGGGCGACTGTCCGCCGTTCCGCACGGCTCGTTCTCGCTTGCGCGTCGAGTGCCGTGATTTTGCGCGCGGGCGGATTCCAGCGCCGGCTGGGGCGTCGCGTCGCCCCCTACGAGGCGTCCGGCGGTTCCTCAACGACGGTGAAAGGCTCGCGCAGCTCCTTGATCTGGCCGCGCAGCTCGTCCAATACGGTCAGAACGATCTCGTAGTCTCCCGGCTGAAAGCCCTCGAGCGGGAACCCAAAGAGCCGCGAAATGGCGCCGTTCGGCGACGAGACGATTCGACTGGGCTGCACGAAGCGCTCCAGCTTCCCGTCCGTCCGAACCACTTTATATCCCTGGGAAACGCTGGAAAGGCCTGTGGCCGAATCCCTGGCGGCGCCGTATACCTCGAACTGGCAATAGAGGGAGCCTTGGCGCGAGAACGTCCGGTGAGGTCGGATCACGACGCGCCGGCTCCCGGACGCGTCCGCGAGCGCGTCCGCGATAATGGGGGAAGAGACGCGCCAGGAATCGAGATCCGGCACTTTGAAGTCATGAATGACGCTCGATACGCGTCCGCTGTTTTCGTCGCGCACGACGAGACGCGCCTGGTAGGTTCCGGCCGGCAGCTCGAACTCGCGAAAGATGGGATACCAGAGCGCCTGCGCGTGCGTCTCGGGCTTGAGACGCATGGTGATTTTCTGCGGGTATTGATACAACTCGCCCGATTGTCGATGGAGGACGAACATGATCATGTCGAGCACGGTGACGAAACGTCCCCCCTCGTTTCTGAACTCGATCTCGCGCACGTCGGCCTCGGCCGCCAGGACCACTCGGGCGCGTCCGCGCAGCTTTTCCTCGAAAACCCGCGCGCTCATGCGCAGCGGAATGCCGTCGATGTCGAAAGGCGCGTCGAGCGCGCGTCGCATCTCGGGGTCCGTTTCGTCGTCGGGCGCGGGCGGCGCCGGGCCGCCTTCCAGCGGCGCATAATAACCCCGCCTGGCGCGCACGACGACCCCGCGCCGGTTGACCTTCACGTCGATTTTTCGATAGCGGCCGTCGCGCGCCGTGTTCGTGGGCGTGTATCCCAACAGATAGAAACACCGCGCCTCGTTCGCGATGCGCAGGATCCCGCGCGAGAGGGCGTCGGTGCTCTTGAGGGAGAATCCGCCGGTCTCCGAGGCCAGGAACTCCGCGCCCTCCTCGGCTCTCGTCTGATCGGCGTAGAGGGCGCCGTGGAACTGTGACGCATTTGGCGCGCCGAACTCGTCGCCGAGCGGCGTGATGGCGCCGCTCAGCCCTTTCGTGTCCACGAAATAAATGGCGACGTTGGCCTTGCGCGCGGATTGAATCGCCTGCTTGAAATCGTCGAGCAGCACGTCGTGGACGAAGCCCTCGGAGACGAGGATCAAGGCCTTGCGTCCGCGGACGATGGAAAGCGAATCGAGCAGCCGCTTGAGCGCGTTCAGCGTGATGCGGCTGCGCACTCGGCTCTCTTGGTAGACTTCGAGGGCGCGCATGTCGACGTAGGGGTGGGCCATCCCCAGCGCCTGGTAACGAGCGCGCTCCTGGCTGTCGATGCCCTCCATCTGCAGCGCGCCGGTTTCCTCGAAGCGGCGCTGCAGGCGAGCGCTCACTTCCGTGTCGTTATGGATGTGGACGCGCAGCGCCTCGTAATCGCTGACGTAATCCCGGGGATTGAAATCGCGCTCGCGTCGTCCGTTCATCTGCTTGAGGGTTTCCATGAGATCCTCGCGGCCGGACTCCATTTCGGCGCTCCACCATGTCCCGCCTCCCGTCGCCATGAGCGTGACGCGGTCGCCTTCACGCACGCCGGTCCTTAGAAATTCGGCGATGGCGAGCTTGGCGCGATACCCCTGAAAGGCGTCGAGCTGGATGTCGTCGAAAGCGACGGCGAACGTCCGCCCCGGCCGGGAGTCGATCCCGATGTTCGACGAGACCGGCGGCGGCGCCGTCTTCTTGGCCGGCGCTTCCGGCACTTGCATGGATTCGAAGCGAACGATTCGTTGGGGCGCGCCGTCCTCGCGGATGAGAAAATCTTCTTTTTTGAGGCTCGGGACAACTTCGCCGCCCTTGTCGACGACGACGACGTCGACGGTGACCATCTCGACTTCGGCCGCGAAGACGGGGATCGAATCACGCGTCGGCGTGGCCCGTGCTTTCGCCGGCGGCGTCACCGCCGTCGCTTCAGCCTGGAACCATGGGAGGAGCAGAACAATGGGAATCGTGAGACGGGTCGTCGTTTTCATGTTCGTCTTGATCCTGTGCGCGCGCATCGGCTCGCTGGCCGCGGTCTCGACGCGGGGAAAAGTTGAAGACGGCGAAGGATGTCAATAAGCGACATGCCGGCAAGCGACGGCAAAACAAGCGCGGCGGACGGAAGACGCAGCTCGCGCGTGATGGCGTTCGTCACCGCCACGCAAGGCATTCCCGCGCGCCGCGCCGCGCGGATTCCGTTCGGCGAGTCCTCGAAAACCAGGCAGGCGGCGGGCGGCGCCCCCATGCGCGAGGCCGCGAGGAGGAACAGGTCGGGCGCCGGCTTGACGCGCTCCACATTCTCTCGGACGCAGACCGCGTCGAATCGGTCGCGGAGTCCGTGAAACTCGAGCCAATGCCGGACCCACTCTCCGGGGCTGCTCGATGCCAGCGCCACCCCGAGCCCGAGCATTCGGCCGGAATCGATGACCTCGACGACGCCGGGAAGCACGGGCTGCGTGTCGCAGGCGGCGCGATGACGCGCGCGGACGGCGCGCGTGAGGCGATCACGCTCGATATGGACGTGGACGAGCGCTTCGAGGCGGGAGACGGGATCGAAGCCGCCGGCGGTGCCGAGCGCGCGCCGCCAGTCCTCCAACAGCAGCTCCTGGCCATGCTCGCGGTAAACGGATCGCCAGATCTCGAAGATTGGAGTCTCGGTGTCGATGACGAGCCCGTCGAAATCCAGAATCAGCGCGTGAACACGGTGGAGATCGCTCTTAAGAGCGCGTTTGGGATCGACATTGTGAGAGCGCGTTTCTGCGGATGCCATGTGAGCGTTAAAGTGACTTTGCGCCGAACCGAGAACCGACGATGAGGCGACGCTAGAGATTATATTATGTTGCTCCTTCGTGAAGCCGGTGCGGGGCTATACTGCACGAATGTGGCTCGGCGCGCACGTTTCCACGGCCGGCGGCATCCATAACGCTCCGGCGCAAGGCGCGATGATTCGCGCCGAGGCGATTCAGATATTTACCCGAAATCAGCGACAGTGGCGTTCGAAACCCGTCGGGGCGCGAGAGGCGCGGGCGTTCCGGGAGGCTTTGCGGCGATACGGGATTCGACTCGCCGTCGCGCATGCCTCGTATCTTCTCAATCTCGCGAGTCCCGAGGGCGGTCTGCTTCAGCGCAGCCGGCGAGCGCTCGTTCAAGAGATCAGACGTTGCGCGGCGCTCGGCATTCCGCTTCTCGTGCTGCATCCCGGCTCGCACATGGGCGCGGGAATGAAGGCCGGGATCACGCGTGTCGCCGAAAGCCTCGACTGGGCGCTCGGACTTACGGCTGGCGCGACCGTGAGGCTTCTTGTCGAGAGCACGGCGGGACAGGGATCCTCGGTCGGCGGTTCCTTCGAGCACCTGGCGGCGATCCTGAAGCGGTCACGACACGGCCGGCGACTGGGAGTCTGTCTCGACACGTGTCATCTCCATGCCGCGGGTTACGACCTCGCGTCGGCGAAGGGGTACGAGGCGACATGGCGCGCATTCGATCGCGCCTTGGGCGGGTCGCGGCTTCGTCTCATTCACCTGAACGACGTGAGCGGCAAGTTGGGAAGCCGCAGAGATCGTCATGCCGGCATCGGCAAGGGGGCGCTGGGCCTGGCTACCTTTCGACGATTGATGAGCGATCCGCGGTTGCAGGAGCTGCCGATGATCCTCGAGACTCCTGGAGGACCGCCCATTTGGCGCCGGGAATTGACGGCGCTCCGGCGTTTGAGGCATGCGCGCCGCCGGCGAACGAGCGCCGGGCCATGAACCGCGAGTCACGATCCGAGCGCGTGAAGGCTGTCGCGCTGGAAACGGGTTTCGATCTTGTCGGGATCGCCGGCCCCGAACCGCCGCCCGCGCTGGCGTTTTTCGCGGATTGGGTCGCGCGCGGTCATGCCGGAGAGATGGAATATCTCACAAAACAGCCCGATCGCCGGCAGGCGCTTCATCGGATTTTTCCGTGGGCGCGGTCGATTGTCTGTGTCGGGCTTCAATACGACACTCCCCGTCCCTACTCGATTGCGGCGCCCGCCCGTCAAGGCTGGCTCTCTCGTTACGCTTGGGGTGACGACTATCACGAAATCATGATGAAAATGCTGCGCGCGTTCGCCGCTCGCCTGCTGCGCGAGGCGGGGCCCTTCGCGTATCGCGCCTATGTAGATACCGGACCGCTGGTCGAGCGGGCCTGGGCGGCGGCCGCAGGGCTGGGCGCCTGGGGCAAGAACACCTGCCTCATTCATCCCGAGCACGGTTCATGGTTCTTTCTGGGCGAGTTGATCACCGATCTCGATCTGTCATGCGACTCGCCGCGCGCCGACCTCTGCGGCAGTTGCCGGGCTTGCCTGGATGCCTGTCCGACGGGCGCGTTGCGCGCGCCTTATGTGCTCGACGCCACGCGTTGCATCAGTTACCTGACGATTGAGCTCAAAGGGACGATACCAAGCGAGCTGCGCGCGTCGCTCGGTCGTCACGTCTTCGGTTGTGACGTGTGCCAGGACGTGTGCCCTTGGAACCGCCGTCGTCGTCGTGCCGGCGGAAGCGCTTTCGAGCCGCGCGACGGTCTGTGCTCGCCGGCGCTGCATGATCTCGCGGCGGTCGATGACGACGCTTTCCGCCGGCTCTTTCGCCATAGCGCCGTGAAGCGCACCCGCCGCCGCGGGCTTCTGCGCAACGTTGCGGTCGCTCTCGGCAATACGGGAGGCGACCGGGCGATGGCCGCGGCCGAGCATCTGTCGCGGGATCCCGAGGCGCTCGTTCGTGAGCATGCCCGCTGGGCGCTCTCCATGTTGCGGTCGCCGCCGAACGCCGAGTCTGAATCGGCCGTGGAATCGCGGCAGGCGCGTGAATTGAAAGGGAAATAAGATTGGAATCGCCGGACGGCTCGCGCTCGAACGACGTGGGCCCTTGTCGCCCCTTGTATCTTGCGGCTTCGAGCTTGCCACGATTCGCGGGCGCCTCGCCTGCGAACAAACGAAGAAGGCGGGACCGCGGCTCGGCGCCGCTCAGGGACGTTGTGTTATTCTGTCGCCTCGAAGTGCGAGGCTATTCGAATGATGATGAGAGAACGAAAGCTTCCGAGGTCATTTTTACGGCGCATCCCGATCGGAGCATGCCCCCTGTTCACGATGCTTCTCCACGCCTGTAGCAGCCCGACGGCGCCTCCGCCGGTCGAGGTGCATTCGTTGCAGGCTGTCGTCTTTTACGATGAAAACGGCGACGGCAGAATGGGTCCGGAGGAGCGCGTTCGCGTCCCGCAGGTGATACTGTCCTGCTCCGGGAATACCGGC
>JAFGSN010000093.1 GCA_016934575.1 Vicinamibacteria bacterium | reverse complement strand
TACGATACTGGCGGCGTTGCCATGCATCGAGACGACAATGCATCTTGCGTCGCCGTTCGCATGAGCGTGGCCGTGTCACCGTGGTCCGTCTTTGAAACGTTTCTGTGGATCGGGGCGCTGCTCCTGCCGCGACTCAACCCTCGCGACTCAACCCTTAGGGACGACAAACTCCGCATCGAACGCATCCCGCCGACTTCGGACAGCGCGGAGACAGACGCGCCTCGAGCGCGCTTTGGTATTCACGCCAGAGAAAATCCTTGGCGACGCCGTTGTCGAGCACGTCCCAGGGCAGCGTCTCGTCAAGCGTGCGCATGCGTGAGAAGCGTGGACTGGCGTCAATGCCGACGGCGTGCAGCGCATGAGTCAGGCTCGTCTCGTGAGTCGCCGCGAACTCGATCGCGTCGGCGATCCGTCGGTCGCCCAATGCGATGATCGCCTGGTCCCGGATCGAGCGCGCGCTTTTGATCTGCAGCCGCGTGTTGGGTTGACGCGCCATGGCGCGCCGTAATCGCGACAGCTTGCGCTCGATCTCACGCGGATCCTGAAGGGACAGCCACTGGAAGGGAGTGCCCGGCTTGGGAATGAAGGGATTGACGGCGATCTGAAGACGACCGATGCGCCCGCGCGGACGCGCGATGCGAAGCATGCTTTCGCGAATCGAACGGACGAGGTCGACAATCGCGTCGACATCGGCGTCCTCTTCCGTGGGCAGGCCGACCATGAAATAGAGCTTGAGATTCGCCATGCCGCGTTCGAAGATCCACTCGACCCGCTCGATGATCTCCTCGTTGGTGAACTGCTTGTTAACGACGCGTCGTAGGCGGTCCGTGCCGCACTCGGGCGCGAGCGTCAGTCCCTGCGCTCCGGTTTCCGAAAGGCGCCAGACGAGGTCCGACGTGAGATCGTCGAAACGCAGCGAGGATACGGCGACTTCGAAGCCCATGCCGCCGAGATCGTCCACCAGCCCTTCAATCTCGCCGTGATCACATACGGCGGTGGCGACGAGTCCGATCTTGTCGGTATGGACGCGCGCCGCTCGCGCCGCCTGCACGATTCGCTCGCGCGAGCGGCTTCGTACGGGAAGGTAGTTGTAGCCCGCCCAGCAGAAGCGGCACAGGCAGGGACATCCGCGCGAGATCTCGACGAGGTATTTCATCGCCAGCTCGGTGCGCGGCGTCAGAAAGGCCGACTCGGATAACGCGTCGCAGTCGAGCCGCGCGCGTTGCCGGACGACGCGATCCGGTCCGTCTCGCCCGACGATGCGTCCCTCCCGATCGTAATGAAAAATGTGGCGCGACGGAAGATAGAAACCGTCGCGCTCATGCAGCGTCTCGAGCCCGCGCCGCGGCTCCGGCGCGCCGAGAAGGCTCTCCAGGAGCCGATCGACGAGCGCCTCGCCCTCGCCGACGGCGATGACGTCGGCAAAGGGCGCGATCGGCTCGGGATTGAGAAAGGCCGCGGCGCCGCCGACAACGATCAGAGGATCGCGCGGACCGCGCTGCGACGAACGAAGCGGTATGCCGGCTTGTCGCAGCATGCGCGCGAGATTGACGTAGTCGTCCTCGAAGGACACGGAAAAAGCGAGGACGTCAAAGCGGCGCAGTTCCATTCCGCTTTCGAGACTCGCCAGCGCGGCCTTTGACGCGCCGGCGGTTTCCGCGGCGAATACTCGTTCACAAGCGACCTCGGGTGCCGTCGCGAGCAAGCGGTAGACCGCGTGGAAACCGAGGTTCGACATGCCGAGAAAGTATGTGTTCGGATAGCACAGGGCGACACGGAGAGCGCCGCTTCCGCGTCGTCTGCCGATGAGCGGAATCTCGCTGGCGATCAGCGCGCGACGATCATTTTCGAGATTCGCAGGCATGGAGGGGATCGAGACGGGAGCGCGGTCCGTCATCCATTACCGTCGGACGGACCGCAGAACGGATTCGCGAACGGCGTCGAGAATCGGACGCGTCAGAGTCGCTTGAGGACCTCCGCGATTTCCTCCAGTTTGATGTCGAAGGTCATCTGGCCGGCATTCGTGTTGCGCTCCACCTTGAGGGTCTGCAACCCGACCTCGCGGATTCGCCCCTCAAAGGATCGCCCGTCCTTCATGCGAAAGCGGAGTATGTCGCCCATATGCTGGGAGAGATCCTCGAACTTGATCGAGGCATGGGACGGAGGCTCCGGAGGACGAGGAGGACGGACGATGCCCGACAAGCCTTCTGGGATGGTTGCGACGGGCGCTTCGGTCGGCTGGGCCAGGGGCTGCGTTTCGGCAGTCGTCGAGGAGGGGGCGCTTGTCGAAGCCGTCGCTTCCGGCATCGAGGGCGGAATCAGATCGGCAGGGGTGGGCGGCGGCGTGGCGGTTTCAATAGAAGGCGTCGGGCGGGTCGTCGGACTCGGGGATGGGGCGGTCCAAGCGGTTTTGGCGGCGGCCGCTTTTGATTCTTCGTATGCGGCGATTCCCACGCTGGCGCCGAACGCCAAGCCGCCCAGAAGCGACACGAGAAAAGGCTTTTTTGCGTCATTCCAGTGTGTGCAAAGAAAGACGATGAAAGCGAACGGCACGAAAATGCAGAGAAGGCCCCAGAGGACGCCATACCTGAACGCCACGGAGAGAAACCACAGGCCTCCGATGCCTATGAGCAAGCCGCCCGCGATCATGAGCACGAGTATATGTGTCGGCATTTCCTCCTCCAGAAGCGCGCTCCGTGTCGGGGCCGGATGTCAGGAAACACGGTCGCGTTGCGAACGATGAACGAAAGACGTGATCCATCGGAAAACATGCTGAGTCTAGCGTGACCGGGGCGGGAAGCGCAAGAGCCTCTCAGCGCCATTAGCGCCATGTTCCTCCTCGAATTACCCGGCGATTCGAGCTTTCGCATCAGGCGTCCAGGCCGCGGATCAAAGAGAGCAAAAGATGAGGTGGCGCGGTCTTGACCGGCGGAGGTCAATACGATCTACTGTTCCGATCATGCCGAAGAGGGTCATCCTGATCACTGGAGCGTCGTCGGGGATCGGGGCCGCCCTGGCGCGGGAGTGGGGTCGTGGCGGCGCGCGGCTCGTTCTCGCCGCCCGCCGTCGCGAGCGTCTTGAAGACGTGAGGCGTGAAGTCGAGGCGTTTGGCGGCGGCGCCGTCGTCAGCGAGTGCGATGTGACACGGGACGGCGACCCGGAGCGGGCCGTGGCGCTGGGCGTCGCGGAGTGGGGCGGTTTGGACGTCGTGGTGGCTAATGCCGGTCTCGGCGTGTCGGGCGCGTTCGAGACGCTTTCTCTTGACGATTACCGTCGTCAGTTCGAAACGAACGTCTTCGGACTGATCAGGACCGTGCGAGCGGCTCTGCCCGAAATCTCGCGCGCTCGAGGGCGGATCGCGCTCATGGGCAGCGCCGCGGGTTATGTCTCGACTCCCGGGACATCGGCTTATGGCATGAGCAAGTTCGCGGTACGGGCCCTGGCTCAGTCCTTGCGACACGAGCTCCGCGCGCGCGGCGTTTCTGTCACTCATGTCGCGCCCGGTTTTGTCGAAAGCGAATTCCGCCTTAAAGACAAGAGCGGGCGGATACGATCAGGAGCGCGGGAGAACGTGCCGGGCTGGTTGCTCATGTCGTCACAGGCGGCCGCGCGCCACATCGCGCGCGCCGTCGAGCGCCGGCGTCGCGAGGCGATCATCACGCGCCATGGAAGGCTGCTGGTCCTTGTCGCGCGGCATGCTCCGTGGCTGATCGAGGCAATGCTCGCACGGCAGCCTGCGTGGAGGCTGCGCGACGTCGCCGAACGGGAGGAAGATGCGAGAAGCTGATGCGGGATTGCGCCGTCAGATCTCATCTTTCTTCCGGAATCGTGGATCATGAACCGCCGTCGCTTTCGTCACGCCGAGCGTCGATCGTTCGACATGGCCGTGTCATGATGACGAGCCTTCATTATTGATCGGCATTGTATAATCGACGGTAATTTGACCATCCACGAGAGAAGAGGCTGTCGATGAAACACTATGTGGTAAGCGTCATTGCGATGTGCTTGATGGGCCAAGGCTGCAGCACGGAGGCTCAGGTCCAGACGCCCGTCTTGAAATGGGAGCACGGCGGCTGCTACTCCAGTTGGTGCGAAACCGGCTGGTATTCGTCGCCGGCCGTGGCCGACCTTGACGGCGACGGCGCGCAGGAAGTGATCGCCGCGTCCTATTCGATCTTCATCATCAACGGCGAGGACGGCAGCCTTCGTCAGAGAGTCGATCCGGACGGAGACCGCGTCTGGCCGGGCGTGGCGATCGCCGACATCGACAACGACGGGAAGCTTGAAATCGTCACCGCGCACGGCGAAGGTTATCTGCACGTTCATACGAATCTTGGCGCCGTGAAGTGGAGCCGCAGGCCCGCCACGTCCGAGTTGCGGGGTTTGTCTCTGGCCGACATCGACGGCGATTCACTTATGGAGATCGTCGTCACCGCCGCCATTTCGAATCGCACCAACGCCTGGGTCTACGAGCACAACGGAGACTTGCGACCCGGCTGGCCCCAGTTGAGCAACGACTCCGGTTATGCCGCCGGCGTATACAACGACAATTCCGCGATCGGCGACGTTAATAACGACGGAACCGTCGAGATCGTCGTGCCCTCCGACGTTCATTACATCTGCGCTTATCGGCCGGACGGAACCCAGATTCCCGCTCACGGCATGTACGGCGACAAGGCTTGGGGAAGAGTGGGCGTCTGGGAAAGCCTGGCCACGGAGATTCGCGGCTGGGGCCAGTGCAACGGCGTGCGGGAAGAGAGCTACCGCACCAACTTCGCCGACGGCCCGGCGGTCGTCGCGGACGTGGATCGAAACGGCCAGTATGAAGTCGTCGTCACCGGCAATGTCTACGATTGCCACGCCGGTTATCCGCCCAGTCGATACAACGGCGTCTACATTCTTAACGGCGACCGGAGCCGTTTCAACAATGGAACCTACGACTGGCGGACGCTTCCGGCGGATATCGGCGCGCCGCTGAGCGAAGACTATAACGTCATCGAAAGCGCCCTGAACAATCCTGTCGTGGCGGATATCGACGGCGACGGCCGAAAAGAGATCCTCTTCCCGTCCTATGACGGACGGATGCACGCTTTCTGGCTGGATAAAACCGAGCATCACGCATGGCCCTATTCCGTTTATTCGGCGACTGAAGGCACGCTTCGATTCGCATCCGAGCCGGTGGTCGCGGACCTGGATCGAGACGGCTTTGCGGAGATCATCTTCACCTCCTGGACCCAGAAAGGCAGCAACAAGACGGGAAAGCTGCATATTCTGAATTATCAGGGATCGCCCCTTCATGAGATCTCCCTGCCCATGGCTTTCGGCAGTCCAAGCTGGAACGGCGCCATGGCGGCTCCGACCATCGCCAATATCGACGGCGATGGCGACCTGGAACTGGTGATCAACACCGCGCACTCCGGCGTGATCGCCTACGATCTCCCTGGAACGGCGAATGCCGTCGTGCTGTGGAAAACGGGCAGGGGCAACGATTTCCGGAACGGTTTTGCCGGGGTTGATGCGCCGCTTTCGCCGGCCGGTCTGCGCATTGTACGATGATCCGAAGATAGGGGACGATGACGCGATGTCCTCTATTCGACATGAATCAGCAAGGATCCGCCCGCTTTTCTTTGTGCCCGAACCGATCCGTATTCAATCAGAGGAGTGATGAACCGTTGACATACGTCGAAAAAGGAGCGTTCGAAACAGGCATATATAGGAATCTGTTCATCGAGCTCGGCCATTCCGCCGATGAGGTCACAGCAAGAGTCCGCGATGCCTATGACAGGCTTTTCCATGGCGACCCCTCCGAAGAGGCGGTGATGTTCCCGGCCGGCGCCAACGCCAACGGCCCGCTGGCCTACATCAAGGACATCGGTCACGACAATATATGTTCCGAAGGCATGTCGTACGGCATGATGATCGCCGTTCAGTTGGATCGCCGGGACGACTTCAACGCGCTCTGGAACTGGGCCAAGACACGCATGTATCACGCCGATGCCGCGCATCCCTGCCACGGTTACTTCTCGTGGCAGGCGCTTCCAGATGGAACGATGATCGACGAGATGCCCGCTCCGGACGGCGAGGAATACATGGCGACGGCCCTTTTTTTCGCAGCGCACCGATGGGGCGATGGCGAGGGCATCTTCGACTACTCGAGCGAGGCTCGGCGGCTCGTCAGCTTCATGAAGAATCGCGCGCCGATTGACGGTCATGTCGGGGGAAATCGCAAGACCGTCGTGGCCCTCTTCCATCCGGGCGCCAAGAGCGTCAGGTTCACGCCGGACACGAATAATTTCCCGATCAATGGCGACCACACCGATCCTTCATATCATTTGCCCGCGTTCTATGAGCTCTGGGCACTGTGGGGTCTCGAACAGGACCGAGAATTCTGGTCCGATGCGGCGACCGCCAGCCGAGACTTTTTTGTGAAAGCGGCTCATCCCAAGACGGCCCTCACTCCGGATTACGCGGAATTCGACGGCAGGCCCAAGTCGGCCTCCTGGGACGAAGGCACGGCGAACTTCCGGTATGACGCCTGGCGTACGGCCATCAACTGGTCGATGGATAGCGCGTGGTGGGCCAAGGATGCGCGACAGCATGACCTCAGCGACAGACTGCTGGCTTTTTTCGAATCCAAGGGGACGTTGTATGGGAGCGCTTTCACGCTCGACGGCAATACGCTGAATCCGGACCATTCACCCGGGCTTGTGGCCGCAAACGCCGTCGCGAGTCTGGCCGCGACCCGCGCGCGCGCGCGGCGTTTCGTGAAAGAGCTGTGGGCGGCGCGCGTTCCGAGCGGCGGCACGCGCTATTTTGACGGCATGTTGTATCTCATGAGTCTGCTGCATGTGAGCGGGAATTTTCGTATCCATGCTCCGTCTCGGCGGCCTTATCTGTGATCCATAATGATCGATAATTGGGGGCATGATGAGCTGTGTCTCGTAGTATCATTCCGTGACGCCGAGGCCGACATCGCGGATCAAGAACGGGAGTTCCATGAGGCCCGCCTTTCAGAGCGCCGCGCGTTTCGCGACGCCTTCGATCGGGCGGCGTCTCGCGTTCTCAGGGAGATATAGGCGCTTTTCGAGAGCGACCTGCGTTAGGGACGACAAGCATGGCAACGTCACTCGTTATCCACGGGCACTTCTATCAACCGCCGCGTGAGAATCCCTGGACGCGTCAGGTAGAGCGCGAGCCTTCCGCCGGAACCGATCACGACTGGAATGCGCGCATCCACCGTGAGTGTTATCGGCCGAACGCTTTCGCTCGAGTCTTCGACAAGTACGGCCGCATCGAGCGCATCGTCAATAATTACGCCCAAATCAGCTTCAATTTCGGTCCGACGCTGCTGAATTGGCTGAGTGAGAACGAGCCGATCACTTACCGGCGGATCCTGGAAGCCGACCGCGAGAGCCTGGAGCGACTCGGTCATGGCAGCGCTCTCGCCCAGGGATACAACCATACCATCCTGCCCTTGTGCAACGAACGCGATCGCCTCACCCAGGCGATCTGGGGTCTCGCCGATTTCCGCCATCGCTTTGGCCGTGACGCCGAGTCGCTGTGGTTGCCCGAGACGGCCTGCGACGACGCCACGCTCGGCACGTTGATCGACTGCGGGCTGAAGTTCGTGATCCTCTCGCCGCATCAGGCCGAGCGCGTACGGCCGCTGGCGGGAGGCGAATGGCGCAGCGTGGCCGACGGCAGCATCGATCCGGGCGTCGCGTATCGTTACTTCCATCGCGACGGCTCCGGACGCTCCATCGACGTCTTTTTTTATGACGGACCCATTTCGCGCGCGATCGCTTTCGAGGGAATACTGCACTCCAGTCAGGCTCTCGTCGGCCGCCTGCGCGCGGCTCAGGGCGGCGAAGGACGACTTCTCCATGTCGCCACGGACGGCGAAAGCTACGGACACCACACGCACTTCGGCGACCGCACGCTGGCGCACGCGCTGCTTGTCGAGGCGCCCGCGCAGGGTTTCAAAGTGACGAACTATGCCGCTTTTCTCGAAGCGCATTCGCCGTCTTCGGAGGTCGCGATCAAGCTCGGCCCGGACGGGCAGGGAACGTCGTGGAGCTGCATCCATGGCGTCGGCCGCTGGACCCGCGACTGCGGCTGCAGCACGAGCTCGCGTCCGGGGTGGAACCAGGCGTGGCGCGCGCCGCTGCGCGCGGCGCTCGATCTCCTGCGGGACGAGATCGTCAGACAATTCGATGAAACGCGCGACGATCTCTTCCGCGATCCCTGGGCGGCGCGTGACGCGTACATCGAGCTGCTGCTCGACCCCGATCGCGCGCGGGAAGAGTGGGTGCGGGAGCAGGCGGGCCATTCCCTGAGCACGCGCCACCGCGAGCGCGCGCTGCTTCACCTCGAGCTGCAACGCCACGCCATGCTCATGTACACGAGCTGCGGGTGGTTCTTCGCCGACATCTCGGGAATCGAGACTTTGCAGGTGCTCCGGTACGCCGGGTTGGCGCTCGATCTCATCGAGGAAATGAACCTGCCGTCTCCGCGCGAGCGCTTCCTGGACGCGCTCTCCGAGGCCAGAAGCAACATCGACGCGATGGGCAACGGCGCCGACATCTTCCGTCGCTTCGTCGATCCGTCGCGAGTCACGATCGGCCGCATCGCCGCGCATATCGCCATCTCGAGCCTCGTGGCCGAGGGGGACGAGGAGGGCCGGTTCGCCGGCCATCGCTACTCGCGAACCAGCTTCCAGAAACAGACTCACGGGCGCGTGACGCTCGCCACGGGCCGCTTCCAGCTCGAGGAGATCACTACGGGCCGCCGCCGCGATTTCGCGATTGCCTCGATGCATCTGGGCGGCGTCGATTTCTACTGTGTGACGCGCTCCTTTCCCGGCGCGCAGCGCTTTTCCATGTCGAGCCAGCGGCTGTGGTCGATATTCCGCACCGCGTCGCTGCCGCGCATCCTGCGCATCGCGCAAGAGGAGTTCGGGCCCGAAGAGTACGGCCTCGAAAGCGTTCTGCCCGAAGGCAAGCAGCGGATCGCCGAGCTCGTGCTCGGCGACGTCGTCCGCTTTTTCTCGGAGCAGTACGCCTATCTCTACGAGACGCACCGGCGCACGCTCGAGATGCTGCGGGAGGCCGGTCTCGAGTTTCCGAAGGAGCTACAAGCGGCCGGAGAGTTCACCCTGGGCCGGCGGTTCGACGAGCAGGTGAGGGCCGCGTCCGGAAGCCGCGACCCGGCCGCCTACCATCGCGCCGCGGTCATCGGCGAGGAGGCCGCGCAGCGCGGCTACAAGATCGATCGCTCGCGCGCCGGCACCATCTTCGCCGAGATGATCGCCGAGGCCGTCGATCTGGCCGTGACGGAATCTTCGGACGAGACCATCGAGTCGGCCCTGGCGCTGATCGAGCTGGCGGGCTGGCTCCGACTCGAGTCCAACCTCGAGCGCGCCGAGGAGATTCTCTTTCAGAAACTCAAGGAAAGCGCGGAATGGCCCGAGTCGCTGTGGCCGATCGCGCGCGCCCTGCGCTTCGCCGTCTCCGCTCCGGGATTGCAGCGCATCGGCCTGTCGCGTCCGCGTGACGAGAATCCTTGACGGTCGGAGGAGAAACACGCGATGTCTTCAAATCACTTCTCCCGTCCGGCGCCTGAAGAGATCGAGCGCTTGCTACGGCTCACGCATCACGATCCGCACTCCGTTCTCGGCGCTCATCCTATGGAGCAAGGCGTCGTCGTGCGCGCGTATCGACCCGAGGCCGAACGAGTGACCCTGCTCGCCGAGAGCGCCGCGCCGCGCGAGATGCGCCGCTTTCATGCGGCGGGTTTGTTCGAAACGCTGGTCGAAGGCGCGCGCGAGGTCTTTTCTTATCGTCTCGAAGCGCGCTATCCCGACGGCTCCGTTTTCATGCTGGACGATCCATATCGTTTTCTTCCGACGCTGGGCGACCTGGATCTGCATCTCACGGCCGAGGGGCGTCACGAGCAGCTCTACGAGAAGCTCGGCGCGCACGTGCGCGAGATGAGCGGCGTTGCGGGAGTGTCTTTTGCCGTATGGGCGCCCGCCGCGCGCGGCGTGAGCATCGTCGGCGACTTCAATAACTGGGACGGACGGCTGCACATGATGCGGCGCATGGGATCGGGCGTGTGGGAGCTGTTCGTCCCCGGCATCGGTCCCGGCGCGATTTACAAGTACGAGATCCGCACGGCCGAAGGGCCCATGCTCAAATCCGATCCTTACGCCTTCAAGACGGAGACTCCGCCGAAGACGGCGTCGATCGTCCACGACGCCCGGCACGTCTTCGGCGACCAGGCCTGGATGAAGGCGCGCGCCGCCTCGGATCCTCTCCGGCGGCCGATTTCGATCTATGAGGTGCATCTCGGATCCTGGCGCCGCGTTCCGGAGGAAGACGAGAGGCTGCTGACCTATCGCGAGCTGGCGTACGCGCTCGGAGACTACGTGAGCGACCTGGGCTTCACGCACGTCGAGTTGATGCCCGTCATGGAGCATCCTTTCAGCAAATCATGGGGCTACCAGGTCTCGGGCTTTTTCGCTCCCACGGCGCGCCACGGCGATCCCGACGACTTCCGCTTTTTCGTGGATCACATGCACTCTCTCGGCGTGGGCGTCATTCTCGACTGGGTGCCGGCGCATTTTCCCAAGGACGCCTGGGCGCTCGGCCGCTTCGACGGCACCGCGCTCTACGAGCACCTGGACGCGCGCCAGGGAGAGCACCCCGATTGGGGCACCTACGTTTTCAATTACGGGCGGAACGAGGTGCGCAATTTTCTCCTCGCCAACGCGCTTTACTGGCTTTCGGAGTTCCATGTCGACGGATTGCGCCTGGACGCGGTTGCCTCGATGCTGTACCTCGACTACAGCCGACGCGAGGGGGAATGGGTGCCCAATCGCCATGGAGGCCGCGAGAACCTCGAAGCGCTCGAGTTGCTACGCGAGCTCAACGCGGTCGCTCACGGACGCTTCCCCGGAACGATGATCATCGCCGAGGAGTCGACCGCCTGGCCGGGCGTGAGCCGCCCGACGTACGTCGGAGGCCTGGGATTTACCTTCAAGTGGAACATGGGCTGGATGCACGACACGCTGCTCTACTTCTCAAAGGATCCGATCCACCGGCAGTTTCACCACAATAGCTTGACCTTCGGCTTTCTCTACGCCTGGAGCGAGAACTTCGTCTTGCCCCTCTCGCACGACGAGGTCGTGCACGGGAAACGCTCGCTCCTCAACAAGATGCCCGGCGACCGCTGGCAGAGGTTCGCCAACCTGCGCGCTCTCCTGGGATACATGTGGGCCCATCCGGGCAAAAAGCTGCTTTTCATGGGCGGCGAGATCGCCCAGTGGAACGAGTGGTACTCAGAGGCCAGTCTCGACTGGCATCTGCTCGGCGATGAAGCGCACAGGGGCGTGCATTCGCTCGTGCGCGACCTCAACCGCGTCTACGGCGACGAGCCCGCGCTGTGGGAGGCCGACGTCGATCCGTCGGGATTTCATTGGATTGACGCCAACGCGGGCAACGACAACGTCGCCAGCTTCGTGCGCGTGGCGCCGTCGTGCGGGCGAAGAATCGTCTGTGTGAGCAACTTTTCTCCCGTCGTGCGTCACGGTTACCAGATCGGTTTGCCGTCTCCCGGGTTCTACAGGGAAGTCATGAACACGGACGCCGCCTGTTATGGCGGGAGCAACGTCGGCAACGTGGGCGGCGCGTGGTCCCAGCCGGTTCCCTGGCACGGCCAGCCGCACTCGGCGATTCTCACGCTGCCGCCCTTGGCCACGATCTGGTTCGAGGGCCCAGCTCCCTGCTAGCGCCGTCCTCTTCCCTGCAGCTTGGCCAGGAGCCTCAGGATCTCGAGGTAGAGCCAGACGAGCGTGACAAGCAATCCGAAGGCGCCGTACCACTCCATGTACTTCGGCGCGCCCACCTCGGCGCCGCGCTCGATGAAGTCGAAGTCCAGGACCAGATTGAGCGCGGCGATCACGACCACGAACAGGCTGAAGCCGATACCGATCAATCCGCTTTCGTGGATGAGCGGCATGCGTGCTCCGAAGAAGCTCATTCCGATCGAGACGAGATACACGAGCGCGACGCCGCCGGTCGCGGCGAAGACTCCCAGCTTGAATTTTTCCGTGGCGCGGATGAGACGCGAGCGATAAGCAAATAGCAGCGCGACGAGTATGCCCAGCGTGAGCCCGACCGCGTTGAGCACGATGCCGGGATATTGAAGGTTGAATAGCAACGACACGCCGCCGAGCATCAGTCCCTCGAGCGCCGCATAGGCCGGCGTCGTCGCCGGCGCCCACTCCTTCTTGAACACGGTCACGAGCGCGAAAACGAAACCGCCGCCCAGTCCGATCCAGATCGTCGGCGCCAGGTTCGTGTAACCAAAGACGCCTTTCCATGTCAGCGCGGCGAAAAAAACCAGGATCAGAAGCGAGATCCCGGTTTTGTGCACCGTGCCCGAGATCGTCATCGCCGCCTCGCCATGAGCGCGGGCGACGGTCGTGAATGTGGCCGCGCCCAGTGTCGGATTGCCGCTTCTTAGCATTTGCTTGGCCTCCAGCATTGTTTTGTATTTCAGCGCTAAATTATACGTCACGTTACGCAAGATGACGTTCGTTTCGTCGGATCAGAGCCGCTTTCCTGCTCCGTGAGCATGCAATCAGCTCGATACGCAGTCGAGTGGAGGCACGTCGCGCCGCGCCCTCACGCCGGCCGAGCCGGAATCAAGCACGGCGGGCTTGGACCTCGGATCGTTCCGAGGGCGACCAGGGTGCTACTCGGCCCAGGTCGCGAGCATGGGGTGATCATCGTCACCGTGGATTTCTCCGGCATGTGGTATTCATTAACGCTGTCGTGTTTTGACGCTGGACGTCAGGGAAAGGGGTGCTCTCATGCGTCACATCATTCGATATGTCGGTCCGACGCTTCTCATCATCACGCTCGGCGGTTGCGCGCCGGACGACGAATCCAACTTGGACGAGACGACACAGAACGACCAGTCGTCCCCGATTCTCGGAGGCATCGTGGCCGATCATCGCTCGACGAATCTCCATGACATCCCCGCGTCTCGTATCGAAGAGGCCAGGAGCAGATTCCATGTCGCTTATGGACACACGTCCCACGGCAGCCAGATCGTCTCCGGAATGAATGCGATTCAGAGTCACCTCGGCGCGACTTATGGCTGGAATCGCGCCGGCAGTGGCGGCGCGCTCGGTTTTCGCGACACCCCCTTTTCCGGCGCTTCGGATCTGGGCAACCCCAATCGAACCGCCTGGGCCGGGGCGACGCGCGAGTACTTGCGCGCGAGCTCCGGCGTCGTCGACGTCGTCATGTGGTCCTGGTGCGGTCAGGTCAGCGACGCGAGCGTGGCCGACATCAACACGTATCTCGATCTCATGACCGGGCTCGAGAATGAGTTTCCGCGCGTGCGCTTCGTTTACATGACGGGCCATCTCGACGGGTCCGGCGCCGCGGGTCGATTGCATCAGCGGAACGAGCAGATACGCCGGCACTGCCGTAGTCTCAATCGCATTCTCTTCGACTTCGCCGACATCGAGAGCTATGACCCGGACGGATTCGTCGATTACATGGAAAAGCTCGCGGACGACGAATGTCAATTCGACAGCGACGGCAACGGCTCGCGCGATCGTAATTGGGCCAACGACTGGATCGCCGCTCATCCGAGTCATGAGCTGACGGCGATCGCCCGGCGCTGCTCCTCGTGCCAGCATTCGAAATCGCTGAACTGCGTTCTCAAGGGCGCCGCCTTCTGGTGGCTTCTGGCGCGTCTGGCCGGCTGGCCGGGTTGAAGCCGGAGCCGCCCGCCGATCAGGATCGAATGTGATCTGGTCTCAGCAAGAACGACTTGGTCATCCTCGCCAACTGCCCGTTGGCCCGTCGTCTGGGCGCGAAACGGATGGACAGGCGCGACACGCGAAGTTGAAAATCCTAAAATTCAGCGGTTAGGCAGGACGTTCGATGAATGAGCTTCTCATCTGTAGCTCCTGCGGTGCACCGCTCGACTACGAGCCCGGGGGCGGCATAGTCGTCCGGTGCGGATACTGCGGCACGAAAGTGCTGATGTCCGCGGAGCCGCGGAGCGGGCCGGTCGGAGCAGGATCGTGCTCCAGGGCGGTGGAGAGCGACGATGCCAGACGAAGGGCGCTCTGCAAACAGATGGCCAGCACCAACAGGGCGATAGCTATAAGGGCGGTCGATGAGCTCCGACTGAGGGGCTGGTTGACCGACGGATCTCTTCGAGGCGAGATCTTCGTCAGGGCCAACCTCGAAGGCGCGCACCTGCGGGACGCAGTCCTGCAGGGCGGGAGCCTTCGCTACGCCCAGCTACACGACGTCGATCTGAGTGGAGCCGACCTGCGAGGAGTGGCCTTCCTCGAGGCCGACCTCAGTGGGGCCAATCTGACGCGCGCCAGGTTGCAGCGGGCGGAGCCACGCTATGCGGATCTTCAGGGAGCAGTCCTACGTATGGCCGACCTGCGGGACGCCAAGATGTTCGCCGTCAGTCTCCAGGGGGCGGATCTGTCGGGCGCTAGGCTGGAAGGCGCGGACACCAGGGAAGCGCGCTTCGACAGGCGGACGGTGATGCCGGACGGCACTCGCTGGACACCGGAGACCGACTCGGCGCGCTTCACCGATCCAGAGCACCCCTCGTTCTGGCAACCCACCGAGCCGCTGCCTGTGACCGTCAAAGCCCCTCCGCCGTGAAACCGGATATTTCGTACTCGGGGTAGGTTGGGAGGTCTGAATTTCCTGCGATTGATCATGACATGACGTCGTCGGATATCGCCATCAGGGCGGTGGACGGGAACCGTTCTCGTGCGCAAAGGCCAGGCATTCGTCGAGCGGACGGATTCCCTCCGAGGTCGTCGCGTCGAGCAGACACACGGCTGCCGCCGCGGCGCCCGCGCGCGCGGCGTCCTCGACCGCGCCTCCTTGATGCCAGACCATGAGAAATCCCGCCGCAAAGGCGTCGCCCGCGCCGGCCGTGCCGGCAACGCGCTCGCGCGGCATGAGCACGCTCCCGATTCGCGCCGTCCGGCCTGTCGTGGCGCGAACATGGGCGCCCTCGGGCGCGTGGATCGCCACGCACGAACCCACGCCCAGATCGAGGAGCGCATGCGCCGCCTGATCGAGGCGTTCGGCGGCGAGCCGATCGCCGTCACGTAACGTGACGCCCGTTGCGCGTTCGGCCTCCAGCTCGTTCATGAGACAAATGTCCGTGTGGGGCAGAATGGCCGGCGCCACGCCGGAGAAACGCTCGGAAGGCGCCGTGACGAAATCGACGCAAGTCGTGAAGCCCGCCTGCCGCGCGCGGCGCAGCAGCTCCGCGCCGCGAGTGCCCTGCTCGGCGTGATGGGCGTCCAGACGGTCGAGCAGCATCGGATAACCCAGATACATGAGACGCGCGGTGCTTCCGCTCAGATCGAAATCATCGATGTCGAGCAATGCGTTCGCGCCGCGATGATGAAAGAAAGTGCGGCGACCGTTTTGACGCTCCGTCATGACGTCGGTCGACGAGGTCGGCGCCGCCGGCGTCTTGCGGATCCGTCCGGCATCGATGCCGTGGGCTCGACATCGCGCCAGGACCCACTCGCCGTCCTCGTCTTCGCCGACACGCCCCACGGCTTCGAGCGGAAATCCGGCGCCGAGCCGCGCCAGGTCCACAAGCAGATTGAAGGGGCCGCCGCCGTTGCTCACGTACCGATCGCCGATCTCGGCCATGCCTTCCGGCTCGGGATAGCGGTCAATGATCTTGGTATGATCGACGATGAAAAGACCGCCCGCCAGCACGCCGCTGCGTGTCATGATTCCGTACTTTCATCGAGGGCGAATGTTGCCATAGAATTCCTTTCAAACCGGCGGTATGTTACATGAGGCGCGCCGTTCACGTGATCGCCTGCCAACCGTAACATATGCTCGCCTGGCACGTACGTCATGTGGGAGTGAAATCGGAGGTCTTCGATGTTCCGTAAGCCGGCTTTCTGGATTCTTTTCGTTCTGTTTTGCGCTCTGGCCACGTGGCTCAGCGTTCGCGGCTTTCCGCTGGCCTTTCCGCTGGTCACGCTCGACCTGAAGATGGATCGGCAGGGCGCGTTCGACGCCGCGAAGGACCTGGCCGCGAAGAACGGCTGGGGCCCCGGCGAACATCGCCAGGCGGCTCAGTTCCGTCTCGACGAACAGGTCCAGGCGTTCGTCGAGTTGGAAAACGGCGGAAGCGAGGCTTTTGCCCGCCTGATCGAGCAGGGTCTCTACCAGCCCTACGTCTGGCATGTGCGTCATTTCAGGCCGGAGGAGACTCATGAGACGCTGATTCGATTCACTCCAACGGGAGAGCCGTACGGATTCCGGGAGAAGATACCGGAAAAAGACAGGGGCGCGGCGCTCGCATCGGAGCAGGCGCGCGGGATCGCCGAGAAGAGCGCGTCCGTCTGGCCGATCGATCTGTCCGAGTTCGCGCTCGTGGAAACCTCGCGCGACGTTCGTACGAGCGGGCGCGTCGATCATGCGTTCGTCTATGAGCGTCCCGATCGCGCGCTCGGCGAGGGACGCTATCGCCTGCGGCTCGTCGTGAGCGGCGATCGCCTGACCGAGTTGACTCATTTCATCAAGATCCCGGAGGGCTTCACGAGGCGCTACGACGAGATGCGTTCCGCCAACGAGGCCATCGCCCTGAGCGCCAGCGTCGCTGTCGCCGTGGCGCTCGGCATCGGCGGCTGCATCGTCGGTATTTTTATTTTGCTGCGCCAGCGTTGGCTGCTCTGGAGGCACGCGTTGGTCTGGGGGCTCCTCGTGGGTTTCCTGGAGGCGGGAGCGTACCTCGGCTATTGGCCTCTTCTGTGGATGAGATATGACACGGCGGTTTCCGCGACCAATTTCGCGCTCCAGTTGTTCGCGAGCGCCATGATGCAGTTCCTGATCATCGCCGGGATTACGATGCTGATCTTCATGGCGGCTGAAAGCCTCACGCGACGGGCCTTCCCGGAGCATATCCAGATCTGGAAGCTGTGGTCCCGGCCCGTGGCCGGCTCGCCCGCGGTGCTGGGACGAACCGTCTCCGGTTTCCTCTTGGTTTCTGCGTTCACCATCTATGAGGTCGCGCTCCACTTCCTGGCACGAAGGCACCTGGGATGGTGGGATCCGTCTGGATCCTTGATGGATCCCGACGTTCTCGCCAGCTACGTGCCGTGGTTGGCCGCGGTCGGCATCTCGCTGCGGGCCGGTATCACCGAAGAATGCCTATTCCGCGCCGTGCCGCTCGCCGGCGCCGCTCTTCTGGGACGGCGTTTCGGAGGTAAAAGCTACTGGGTGCTGGGCGCGCTCGTGCTTCAGGCCGTGCTCTTCGGCGCCGTGCATGCGAATTATCCGGCACAGCCGGCCTATGCGCGGCTCCTGGAGCTGATTCTGCCCGCGGTCGGCTGGGGTCTGTTGTACCTTCGCTTCGGGCTGCTGCCGTGCGTCGTGTGCCATTTCGCCGTCGACGTGCTCTTCATCGGCATGCCGCTCTTCGTGGCTTCGTCGCCTTCGGCATGGATGCACAAGTCGGTGATGGTGCTGGTCACCTTGACGCCGTTATGGATCGTCGTCGACAGACGCGTTCGACAGCGACGCTGGAGCGCGATTGAGCCGTCCGTCCTGAATCGATCATGGGCGCCAGCTCCGGTTCCGGATCGGATCTCGCAACCCGGGCCGGCGGTGCTCTCGGCGGGTCTCAGCCGGAAGACGCAGTGGATCCTCATCGCCGGCGGCTGCGCCGGAATCGTAGGCTGGTTGACCTTCGCCTCATTCAAAAACGAGGCGAAGGTGCTGGAGGCCGGACGCGTACAGGCCTTGTCGGCGGCGCGCGCCGCACTTGCGGAACGTGGGATCGATCTCGACCCGAACTGGCGCGAGCTGAGCACGGTCTCGGCGAACGTCGACTCGAGTCATCGTTTCGTCTGGCAGAACGGCGGCCCGGATGCGTATCGAAACGCTCTCGGGACGTACTTGACCTTGCCTTGCTGGCGCGTCCGTTATGCGCGCTTTGAAGGCGACGTGGCCGAGCGTGCCGAGGAATACCATGTTTGGGTGGACGTCGAGGGGCGGGTATTTCGCTTCGAGCATCGGCTGCCCGAGGCCCGGCCCGGCGTGTTACTCGATGAAGAGCCGGCCCGTCAGCTCGCGCGCCAGGCGCTCTGGCGGGAGCATGATCTCGATCCCGCGCGCCTGGAGGAAGTTTCGGCCGAGCCCGCGATGCATCCGGCGCGCCGGGACTGGACGTTCGTCTTCAGAAATCCGGATGTCGTTCTCGGGAAGGACGGCGAGGCGCGGATCGCCGTAAGCATCGCCGGAGACGTGGTCGTCGACAGTCACATGCTGGTTCACGCGCCCGAGGAGTGGCGGCGTCGCGACACGAACCGTGCGACCGGAGCGCGAATCGCCCGGGCGGTTTCAACCGTCGTGATCGTGCTGCTGGTCGTCGTCGGCGGAGTGATCGCGATCGTGAGATGGACCCGCCGGTTGTTCGTTGCGCGGATGTTCCTCGTATTCGCCGGAGCGCTGATCCTGCTCAACGTATTGGAGCTGACGAACGATTGGGCCGGTATCACGGCCTCCTTCGACACGGCGCAGCCGTTCACGCTGCAAGTCGTCATGCTTCTCGTCGGCTCGTTCCTTTCGCTCATCGTCGGAGGCGGCGCGATAGGATTGCTCGTCGGGCTCGTGCATCGGTGGTCTCCTCCGCAACCGGGGGGAGATCGAATGCGCTCGATCGCCGCCGCGATCGGTCTGGGCGGAATGCTGGCGTGTCTCGGCGCTCTGGTCCGCATGCTGGGATCGGACACGACGCCGTTTTGGGCGAGTTATCAAGCCGCCGGCGCTTATTTACCCTGGCTTGCCATGACGACGGGACCGGCGGGCTCGTGGATCAGCGGGACGGCGCTGCTGCTCTTCGGCTTGACGGCGGTTCATGCCGGGACACGAGGGTGGTCGCGAAGGCGTATGCCGTTCGCGTTGCTGATTGTCATTCTTGGATTCTCCGTCGCGTCGGGCGGCGGCGTGGAATCCGTGGGCCGCTGGCTCGTTTCGGGCCTGGTTGCCGGAGTCGTGTTGCTTTTCACGTATGCAATCGTGCTGCGACATCATCTGGCGCTCGTGCCGGCGGTCACCGGCGTCGTCGCGATCCTGGCCATATTGCGTGAAGGTGCCTTTCGCGCCTTTCCCGGATCTCTCGGGGGCTCTCTGCTTGGCGCCGCCGTCATCGTTGTCCTGTCGTGGCTCTGGTTCAACCGGCTTACGGCGGATTCACGTCATACGGAATCGAATATGTAGGCGCGGCCCTCCGTGGCCGCCCCGATTCGGGGCAGGCACGAGGGTTTGCCGCTGCGATATCGCCGACTTCGGTTCAATCGACTGCGATCACCGGAGGCCGGATGAAGCCTGGCGTTCGTGAAAGACCGCGGCTTGGAATATGGAAAGCTCGGCATCCTTCCAGCATCCCGAGGTCAGACCCGCCTTGTTGCAGAGCGCGTCGAGCATCGCGTCACGGTTCCAGCCCTGTTCCGGCGCGACTTGAGGTAAAAACACGGCGGAATTCGCGCCCCTGCGTAAAATCACTCCGTCACGTCCGACAACGACCTCGCTTGCTCCCGAGACGCGCCTGGGCAACGTCAGCAGTGATATTTCGATCTCAATATCCGGAATTTCGGAAGACGTGAGCGGCCGGAAGCGGGGATCGCGGAAGGCGGCTTCGTATGCCATGCGCGACACCAGTTCGGCTAGAGGACCGTCCGGCAAGATGCGTCCGATGCATCCGCGCAGAGCGCCCTTTTTCTTCAACGTGACGAAGACGCCCTGCTCGCGCATGAGTCGATTCGAGTAGCCCCGCGGCAAGGGAGCGGTTTCCGTGAGCAGCAGTCGCTGGATCGTCTCGCGAGCAAGATCGAGAAGCTGCCGGCGTTCTTCCGGCCCGAGCGTTTCGTCGGCGCCGGTCTCGGCGGTTGCGCGTTTGTCCGATATGCGCTGGACGAGCGGATCCGCGGTGAGCGCCAAGGCGCCATATCCCACCACTCGATTGCGCTCGCCGACGGCGACCTGCCCCGAGTGCGCATAGCTCAGGATCGTGCCGTGCTTGGCGCCGAGAGCCTTGGCGGCATGAACGGCCGCCAGTATGGGCGCTTCGCCGCAAGCGGCGGTCGCGAGATTGGGCCCGCCGCGCCGCGCCGCCGCCGCCAGCGTGGCCTGGATCGCGGCCGGATCAAGGCTGGTGATCGACTCGAGCGTCGCGAGATCGACGCGCTCCGCCTCCTGCGCGTTGGGATAATGGGAGAGGTCGGAGCTGGCCACGATGAGAATCCGGCGCTGCGAGGAGGCGCGAGCCAGGGCCTCGCCGAACCGGCGACACAGATCGAAATCCGGCTCGCCCACGATGACCGGAACGATCTTGACGCCGGGCAGGACGCGCTGAACGAAGGGGACGTGCACCTCGATCGAATGCTCGCGCGCATGGACGGAGGCGTCGAGCTCGCAATCCCGGCCGCATTCCGCGATCAGGCGCTCGACGAACGCGCCGTCGATCTCCGCCGCTCCGAACGGAGTGTCAAAACCCGCTCCCGGGTGGATCGCGACGCGGCGATATCCGGGCGCGGTGTGATTCGTGCCGAGCAACACGACGAGGTCGTACTCGTGGCCTTGCGCGGCACGGTAACCGTCGGCGCAGATCTGGCCCGAAAAGACGTAGCCGGCGTGCGGAAGAACGAGAGCGATGGGCCGGCCGACGGAAGCGACCGCGTCTTTCATGTAGGCGTCAATGCCGGCTGCGAGAGTCTTGGCTATGGCGGAGTAGAACTGCCCGGCCACGGCGGGCGAGCGCACCTGTCCGCTGCGCGCGCCGGCCGGGGATGTGGAACGGCATCCCAAGCCGAGCATGATAAGCGTCAGAACGAGGCGTTTCGACGAGCGACGGATCTCGCGCCGGAACGCGCCCGTCCGTGTTGGCTGCGACCGCGATCCTTGCATCCTTCGCTCCCAAGGCGGCGTTTCGATACGATGGCTTCGTCGTAGCTTGGTCAAAAGGTCGAGATCGGCCGCCGCGTCTCGTCGAGGAATCATTCCCGAAGATCCTCTCCCGCGAAGTATTCCAGCACGGCTTCGATGAGACCGTCAATCGTGGACGAAGCCGCCACGGCGCACACATTGAAACCGGCCGCGCTCGCGCTCGCCTCGGTCGATGGTCCGATGACGGCGGCGGGTATGCTCAAGACTCTGTGGCCGGCGGCCGCGGCGAGGTTTTCAACGGCGGAGGACGAGGCGAACGTGACGAGATCGACGCCGTCCCGCAACTCCGCGGATAGCCGCTCGGAAAGATCGGGGGGAGCGACGGTGCGATACGCCGTGACGACGTCGACCTGCGCTCCTCGCGTCGACAGCGCCCGCTCCAACAGGCCCCGCGCTCTGTCTCCGAGCGGAAGCAAGAAGCGCAGTCCGGAGCACTCGAACTCTTCGAAGGCCGCGACGAGTCCTTCCGCGCGATAGTCCGCATCCGGCAACAGATCGGGACGCGAGCCGCCGAAGCTCACGGCATACTGGTCGGCGGTGGCCGGCCCGATGACGGCGACGCGCACGCAGCGGTTTCCGGGAATAGGATCGAGACCGAGGGCGTCGAAGCGCTCGGAGACGAAGCGCACCGCGTTCGCGCTCGTGAACACCAGCCAGTCATACGAGTCGAGGTCCCCGAGAGCGGAGTCGAGCGGCCCGAAGTCCTCCGGCGGCTCGATCTCGATCGCTGGCAGCTCCACGATTCTGGCGCCGAGAGCGCCAAGACGCTTGGCGAGCTCAACGGCCTGCGCCGGCCGACGAGTCACGATGATTCGTCGTCCGGTCAGCGGCCTGGCGTTTTCAGTCGGCATGAGACCCCCCCGTTCCGACCGCGGACAGCAACTCGCCCGCGCCCTGCGACACCATCTCCTCGGCGAGACGCCGGCCGACGTCGATCGGGTCCGCGCCGCGTTGCTCTCCACGCAAGAACCGCGATCCGTCCTCGTTCGCGACCAGCGCTCTCAGGCGCACTCTTCCGTCAATCGGCTCGGCGTAAGCCCCAAGAGGCACATTGCACTCGCCGCCGATTCCCGCGAGGAACGCGCGCTCCGCCATGACCGCCGACTCCGTCGCGGCGTGATTCAAGGGAGCGACGATTCGCGACACATCGCGGTCGCCGTCGCGGCACTCGATCGCGATCACGCCCTGACCGGGCGCCGGCAGAAGCCGGTCCGTCGCGAGGATTTCACTGACCGCGTCCTGGCGTCCGAGGCGCACAAGACCGGCCATGGCCAGAACGATGGCGTCAAAGGCGCCGTCGCGCAATCGGCGCAGTCGCGTCTCGACGTTTCCGCGCAAATCCTCGAACGAAAGATCGGGACGCAGGATGAGAATCTGCGCCTTGCGGCGCAGGCTGGCGCTGCCAAGGCGGGCGCCCGGCGGCAAGGCCGTCAGCCCGGCGCCGGATCCAGAGATCAGGGCGTCACGGGCGTCCGCGCGTTCAAGAAATGCGCACAGTCGCAGCCCGTCGGGTGTCTTGGTCGGCACGTCCTTGAGGCTGTGCACCGCGAGGTCGATGGCGCCGTCCAGCAACGCCTCCTCGATTTCCTTGAGAAAGGAGCCTTTTCCACCCACGCTGTCAAGGCGTTGGTCGAGAAGGCGATCGCCGGTGGTGGTGATGGGATGCAGGGTGGACGCATGACCGAGCGTCGCGAGTCGTGAATGGACATGTTCCGCTTGCCAGAGAGCGAGCGTGCTGCCGCGTGTGCCGATGCGCATGGACGCAGGATATTCTATGTGCGCGACCCCTTGGAAGCTTCAAGCAATGCCGAGCGGGCGCGCGCCATCTCCGCGTCGATCTCGGACAGGATCGGGCTCGCGGCGTCCGGCGCTTCCCGCTCGAGTCGTTGGCACAGAAAGGCCACTCGCTGCGCGCCGACGTTCCGGCTGCTGCCCTTGAAGGCGTGGGCGACGGACTTGACACGTTCCATGTCGGCCGACGCCATGGCGCTGCGCAGCTCCTGCATCTGTTTGTCGGCTTCCCTCAAGTACATCTGAATCACCTGACGTAAAAAGTCGGGCCGGCGCGGCGTTTGAAGCCGTTTGAGACCCGCCAGAATGCCGTGATCGAGCGTTTCTGACGGGATTCGCTCCGCCTCGTCGCGCGTCGAGCCGTCGAGCCAGCGATCGAGAACGTCGGCGAGCGTCGTCGCGCGCACCGGTTTCGTGACATAATCGTCCATTCCGGCGGCCAGGGCTTTCTCGCGATCGTCCTTGAGCGCGTGCGCCGTGACCGCGATTACTGGAATCCGCTTGCGCCCGCTTGCGGTCTCCCACGCGCGGTATCGGCGCACGGTCTCGTAACCGTCGATCTCGGGCATCTGACAGTCCATGAGCACCGCGTCATAGGCATGGTCTTGCCGGAGCATTTCCAGCGCGCGCCGCCCGTCGCCCGCCACATCGGCCGCGTATCCGAGGTTTTCGAGCACGGCGCTCATGACTTCCTGGTTCGTGGAATTGTCCTCCACCACCAGAATCCGTGCGCTGGCGCCGTAAAGCGCCGCCTCCGGTCCCGCTTGCCGCTGCCGCTGCGCCAACGGAGGACGAGGCGGCAGGCAAAGGGTTTCCAGGCACTCGAGCAGATCCGAGCGCCGCACGGGCTTTGTCATATGGGCGTGGACGTCGAGTCCGTGAAAGAGACGCGGATCTCCGTTCGTGAGCGAGGTGAGCAGTATAACGGGAAGCGCGCGCCATCTGGGATCCGCCCGCAGATTACGCACGAGCTCGATGCCGTCCATCTCCGGCATCTGGTGATCCGCGACCATGACGTCGAAGCGGTCGCCGGAGTCGGCGCGAGCGCCGAGGACGAGGAGCGCTTCGCGCGCGCTGGAAACCGGTTCGGTGCGCACGCCCCAGCTTTTCAGCATCTCCTCGACGATGACGCGGCTGGATTCATTGTCGTCGACGACGATGGCGCGCAGTCCCGCGATGCCGTCCGGCTTTTGCGCCGCGAAGGCTTCCCGGATCTGAAACGGCACGGCGAAACCGAAGCGGCTGCCATGACCGGGCCGGCTCGTCACGTCGAGCGCGCCGCCCATGAGTCGCACGAGCTGTTGGGAAATGACGAGACCCAGGCCGGTGCCGCCGTACTCGCGTGTCGTGGAGACGTCGGCCTGCGTGAAAGGCTGAAAAAGCCGACCGAGAGCCTCGGGCGACATCCCGATGCCCGTGTCCTCGACGTCGAAGCGCACGACGGCTCGCGTTTGGTTTCGTTCCATGAGCCGCGCGCGCAACATGACCTGGCCCTGGCTCGTGAACTTGACGGCGTTGCTCAACAGATTGGCCAGAATCTGTTGAAGCCGCAACGGATCGCCGCGCAGGGATCGCGGCAGGTCAGGCGGCAAATCGCACAAGAGCTCGAGCCCCTTGGCGCCGGCCTCGGACGCGAAGCGCGTCACGAGATTCTCGACTTTATCGAACAGGTCGAACTCGACGTCCTCGATGGCGAGCTTGCCCGCCTCGATCTTGGAGAAGTCCAGGACGTCGTTGATGACGCTCAACAACGACTCGCCCGAACCCTCGATCTGCTCCGCGAAGCGCCGCTGGCGCGCGTCGAGCTTCGTTCCGAGCAGAAGACCGGCCATGCCGAGCAAGCCGTTCATCGGAGTGCGGATCTCGTGGCTCATGTTGGCGAGGAAGGCGCTCTTGGCGCGGTTGGCCGCCTGGGCCTCATCGGCCAGTCGCTCAATGCGCCGTATCGCGCGGCCGATCCCAAGAGCCGTGGCGCAACCGAGGGCCACGATCGCCAGCCCGACGAGAAGCGCGACGTTCCGGTTGTGACGGCTTTCCGCCTGCACTCTGAGCGTCGAGAATCCGGCGATCAATGATCCGCGAACGCCGCTCGTCATGATCACCGGAGTCGTCACGTGCATCAGATCGCCGGCGATCGTCGTCTCCGTGCGCTCGCGCTGTCGCGGACGGCTGTCAATGTCGCGGCTGTCCGGATTATGAGACGCGAAGAGCCGGCCTCGTTCGCTAAAAACCGCTATATACTTGAGATCCGCGTCTTGCGCCGCGCCGCGGAAGACCTCTCCGACGAAGACGTCATCCTCGAACTCCAGCCCGGGTCGGATGCTATGGGCGGCCAGCTCGGCCGTCGCCACGGCCTTTTCACGCAGGGCCGCGCTCAGCGTGTCATGCAGGCGCTTGGGAAAGTAAACGTACTGTAGAAGAGCTAATGTCAGAAAGACAAAAACGATGGCGATGGACGCCGAGACCTTGCGACCCTTGTTCCGCGCCCAGGCGCCATGAAACAGCGCGCTCACTTCTCGTTTCGCGCGGGAGGCGGGCCGGCGATCCTCTGAAACTCGCGCGCGAACGCGGCAAGATTTCCGGTCTTGACGATTCCGCCCGCGGCGCCGGTCTTGTTAACGAGCGCCTCGAGATCCGCGCCGCGCGATCCCGAATAGAGAATGAAAATAACGTCGTCGAAGGCGGGATTCGTCTTGCCGAGCAGCACCACCCCGTCGCCCGTGAGCCCCGGCATGCTGACGTCCACAAGCACGACGTCCGGACGTTCGTCGGCGATGACGGCCGAGGTTCCCAACGCTCTCTGGCGCGTCGAGACGTCGTATCCGAGATCTTCGAGCACCGCCTTGATCACCGTGAGACTCACGGGATCGTCGTCCACGACGAGCACGCGCTTGCAGGTCGCCATCGCGATTCCGTTCTCGCCCGGCGGCGCTTCATTGTTCACGAGCGCCGTTGGCTCCGGCGAGTTCTCCGGCCCCGTCTTCATACGTTCCGTAACGCCGCCAAAAGCTCTAGCCTAATATGATAATCTTAACACTCAATTGAATTCAAAAAGCAAGATCGCCGAGGGTCAGATCGGAAGTCATGAAACGGCTTGTGCGGCGATCGACCGCCTCGCCCCGTGTGTCCCTCAGGCCTTCCGCCAGGACGACGTGGATGCATCGCGGCTCCAGCAGGCTATGGGCGCGCCAGAGGAGAACGGCGCCGTCTGGACTGAGGGCGACACGTCCAGGAACGGTTCCGTCCGGAGTCTCGACGCGAACGCTTTCGTTTGAAAGGCTCAGGGGATCGATCGGATATGAAAGCCGGATGAGTATGATCGTGTCGCGGAAAACGCCGCATGAGCCGTCATCAGGATCGATACGTTCCACGGAGGTCGTCCCAGACGGCGCTGTCCGGCGGCGCGCGGGTCGTTCCAGCCAGGGTGGAACATCACGCCGATCGAAATCCTTTCTCATCGGATTCTCCAGTGTCCGCCGCGATAGATCATGAGCCGTACGCGAGCGCTTCCGGGCGTCACGCGCACAGCGGCCTGCCCGCCCTTGCCCGCCAGGTAGAAAGTTCCCGGCGTCGCCGTGCCCAAGGGCGAGAATGAAATCATCATCGACGACCCGAAGCGGATCGGACGTTCAACGTCGAGCATGCCGTGGTCCGGCGGCGGCGCGGGCGTGTTCGGGTGGATGCCGATCCAGACGCCGGGCGCTTCGCCGTTCAAGGGCAACGGTCCGCGGATACGTTGATCGACGCCCCGGTCGATATCGCGACTCAGAACGCCGTTGTGATTGCGATCGACGTAGATGCTGTAGTGAGCGCCGGTATCGCTCAGCTCGAAACGTATGGCCGTCTGAACGTTCGACCGGACGGCGATAGAGTGCGCCTCCCGAAAGCGTCCCTTGAAGGTCCGGCCCGCGCCCAGAAGATAGGCGTCGATCGCATATGCCTTGAGATTCGGTATCGAGATCGCGGCGAGAGTGAGGACAATGACGAGGATGATGATCATCTCGATCAGCGTGTGACCCTGCTGTTTCATGACGTGTTTCCCATGACAATGAACGGGGCGGCGTTTCGCCGCCGCCCCGTTCGCGCGTTCTCACTTGGATGCGCTCTTTGCCGCCCCGCCGAGCGTCACATGCGGCTCGAGCTTCCGGAAGTTCTTTTCGCCGATCCCCTGGACGTTCAGCAGCTCCTTCGCCGACTTGAAGCCGCCGGACTTTTGACGGTATTCGATGATGCGCGTCGCCATCTTCTCGCCGACGCCCGGGAGCTGAGCGAGCTGTTGCGCGGACGCCGTGTTGAGATTGATCTTGTTCGCCGGAGCCGATTTGGAGGCGGCGAACGTCAATCCGCCCGCAAGAACCATCGAGAAAACGAAGGCCATGGACGCGGCCAGAACGCGACGAATCCGATTTTTCATCTTCGATCTCCTTTTTTCGGCGCCGGTTGACACCGACGCCGGGGTTTTCCGGATCGCGGTGATCAAAGCCGCCTCGGTCAACCCGCCAGGTCGGGCCTGATTCACCGTTTAAAACCGGCGGAAGCCTCGTCTCTCCCCCGAGACCCCCGCCGGGCCCGTCACACGGCGGCATGAAAGGCAACGCGCATGCCAGCACGGGGCGTTGATGTCGAAGTCCTTATCGCTCCGCATGTTCGAGCGCGGTGAATCGCGTGACTCCCAATTGCAGGAATACGGCGGATGACAACGAGATTTGACACTGGCGGGTCGTGATCGATCGTGCCAGCCTCGATCACGTTGGAGAGTCGGAGCGTCGTGGGTG
>JAFGSN010000092.1 GCA_016934575.1 Vicinamibacteria bacterium | reverse complement strand
TAAGCTGTGCCTCTCTGTCGCTAGGAACACGGCGGCTAATGCCAGAAGCGCTACGATGAGAAGGCTCCGTTTCATTCTACGTTGATTTTAACATGCTCGTAGATACAGCGTCCGCTTCAGAGTGACCGCACGGCATCAAGGTGAAGACGGCGGCCGAAAAGCGCGTGCGACCGAGACATTGCGGACGACCCGGGACGTACGTTTCTGGTAGATCGCCTTCCACGGGACAACCGTGGTACACTTCGAGCTGGAACCGACGTGGATCAAAGGTTCCTTTAATATCGCCGCAAGGAGGGTTCATGCTCGATGAATCGGTGGTTTCCGCCGGGCTCAAGCTCAACGAGCTGGCTAAACTCGAATCCGGCGCGGGAGTCATACTGTTAACGATAAAGGATGCCGGAAAGAGCACGCGGGGGATCACGTACTCGGATCTGTACTATGCAGTGCAACACCATCTTGCACAGCGGCTCAAGCGATACAGCGTCAGCGATCCGGAGACGATTGTGGACACGTTGCTCAAGTACTTACGGGACTATCAGTCAGTTTTCACCATGGCGGCACGGTGACGTGCCAGTGATTCTGAAGAGGAGCTGAGATATGGGGAGTCCGGTTGTGACGGGCATCTTTCTGGTTCTCCGCCTCGGAATTGGCGTCATCCTGTTCCGCCTGGCTTTGAATCCCAGGTATCGCAATCTGCACTGGCTGGCCGCCGTCTTCTACCTGAACTTCGTGAACCTGTTCCTGAGGGGACCGGATCTGGGCATGATCGCTCAAGTCGTCATGATCGTGATCCAGATCTGTCTGGCGCTGTTCACGCACACGACTTTCTATCAGCATCGCCGCAGTCCGGTCGGCTGGGTGATCGGCGGGCTGGTGGTCGCGGGAGGCGCGTCCCTCTATCTGTCTCGCCAAGCTCCCACCTACTTCGGCACACAACCGATGCATTTGATGTGCGCGGTGAACTGGCTCTGGCACGCGCTGGCCGCGTGGAAGGTCTGGCGTGCGCTACGGCCGGACGGAACTGTCGAAGACTGGATCAAGGCGCGCTACGCCATGGTCGTGACGTATGCGGCGCTGATGGGCGCGCTCTTCCTCACGTTGCCCCTGTGGCTCATTCCCATGCCGTTCATCCACATAACGTGGCAAGTGACCATGATGGTGGCGCTGGTACTTCAGTATCTGGCCTGGGGCATGCCCGCTTTCTTGCGCCGGCGCCTGAATCGAAACTACCGGCCGTCGGCGGCCGCCGAGCAGGCGCAGAGCATGACGGAAGAGGACGCCCTGCGCGCCTTGGAGAGGGAGCCCTAACCTTCGGCCCATTCATCTTTCACGCGTTCTTCCTCTTGACGCCGCCGTAGACCGCGAAGTTGAACCGCTTCCAGACGACGTCGGCGTCCTGAAAGCCGATCGCCTCGAGTCAGTGCAATCTATTCCCTTAACCTATCTTCGTACTCGGCGATGGCGGATTCCTTGGAGAGCAGATACCCGAGCTGATCGATGCCGTTCAAGAGGCAGTGGCGTGCGAATGCATCGATGGGAAAACCCGCCTTTGATCCATCGGGAAGGGCGATCGTCTGCGCTTCGAGATCGATCGTGATCAAAGCGCCCGGATGCTCGACAAGCTTGGCGTGCGCCGCCTTGTCGACGACAATCGTCAGCAGGCCGTTCTTGAGAGCGTTGCTGCGAAAGATATCGGCGATGGTCGTGCTGACGACAGCGCGGAAGCCGAAGTCATGGAGCGCCCACGGCGCATGCTCGCGCGACGAGCCGCAGCCGAAGTTGTCGCCGGCGACGAGGATCCGGGCGTCGCGCGATTCCGCTCGATTCAGCGGGAAGTCAGGCGTGGGCTTTCCTGACGAGTCGTAGCGCCAATCGGAGAAGAGGCTCGCTCCCAGGCCCGCCTTGCTGGTCGTCTTCAGAAAACGGGCCGGGATAATTTGATCCGTATCGACGTTGTCGATCGGAAGCACGACCGTGCGTGAGGTGATGACGCGAATAGGTTCCATGATATCGAGTCTCCTCTATGCGACGTATCGACGCGGATCCGCGACGGCGCCCTCGACGGCGGACGCGGCGGCGGTCAAGGGGCTGGCGAGAAACGTGCGGCCGCCGGCGCCCTGACGCCCCTCGAAGTTGCGGTTGCTCGTGGAGACGCAGTACTGGCCCGGCGCGAGTTGGTCGCCGTTCATGGCGATGCACATCGAGCAGCCGGCCTCGCGCCACTCGGCGCCGGCCTCCGTGAAGACGCGATCGAGGCCCTCGGACTCGGCCTGTCTTTTCGTCCACTGCGAGCCGGGCACGACAAGCATGCGCACGGAAGGCGCGACCTTGCGCCCCTTGAGAATCGAGGCTGCCGCGCGCAGATCCGAGAGGCGTCCGTTGGTGCAGCTCCCGATAAAGACCACGTCGACTTTCAGGCCGAGGAGCGATTGTCCAGGATCGAGTCCCATGTAGGCGAGCGCTTTCTGATGAGAACGGTCTCCGTTCGACTCGGGCACGCGTTGCGAAATCGGGATGCCCATTCCGGGATTCGTGCCATAGGTCATCATCGGCTCGAGCTGGCTCGCGTTGATTCGCTCGACGCGATCGAACGTCGCGCCGCCGTCGGTGGGGAGCTTCTTCCAGCGAGCGAGCGCCCGCTCCCACGCTTCGCCTTGCGGCGCGCGCGGCCTGCCGGCCAGATACTCGAAGGTCGTTTCGTCGGGCGCGATCATCCCGGCGCGCGCTCCGGCCTCGATGGACATGTTGCAGACGGTCATGCGCTCGTCCATGGACATGCTGCGGACGGCCGCGCCGCGGTACTCGATGACGTGTCCCGTGCCGCCGCCCACGCCGATGCGCGCGATGACGGCGAGAATGACGTCCTTGGCCGTGACGCCGCGCGGCAGCAGACCGTCGACCTCGATTGCCAGGGTCCTGGGCCGGCTCTGGAGCAGGCATTGCGTCGCGAGAACATGGCTCACCTCGCTGGTGCCGATGCCGAAGGCCAGCGCGCCGAAAGCGCCGTGTGTCGCCGTATGGCTGTCGCCGCAAACGATCGTCATCCCCGGCCGCGTCGCGCCCATTCCGGGTCCGATGACGTGCACGATGCCATGGCCCTCGCTTCCGAGAACGTGGCACTCGACGCCGAAATCCGCGCAGTTTTTCCGCAGTTGGGCGATCTGCGCCGCCGCCGCGGAATCGGTGACGGGGATGAGACCGTCAGGGCCGCGCGGCGTGGTCGGCGTCGAGTGGTCCATCGTGGCCAGCGTCCGCTCGGGACGGCGCACCTTGAGGCCCCGCTCGCGCAACGCCGTGAAGGCTTGCGGCGATGTCACTTCATGAACGAGGTGAAGATCGACGTAGAGGATCGCCGGCGTCTCGTCCGTGGCCGGCCGGACGACGTGCGCATCCCAGACTTTCTCGAACAGCGTCTTTGGTGCCATGTTCCCCTTCTCTTTTTCGCGGCGCAAGGCGCCGCCCTGTCAATCGCGACCGACTGCGTCACCGGTCGCGATTACGCGCTAGATACAGCTCCAGGCTGTCGACCAGGGCCTCGCTCGATGCCTCGATGACGTTGTCGGAGACGCCAATCGTGGTCCACTGCTCGTCGCCGTGCGTGGCCTCTAGCAACACGCGCGTCCTGGCCGCGGTCGCCCGCTCGGGATCAATGATGCGCACCTTGTAGTCCGTGAGGTGGATCTCCTTGAGCGAGGGATAGCGCGGCATCAGCGCCTTGCGCATGGCGCCGTCGAGCGCGTTCACCGGTCCGTCGCCCTCGGCCACCACGTGCAGGATCTCACCGTCGACTCGAAGCTTGACCGTGGCCTCGACGAAGGTTTCGTGGCCATATCGGCGCTCGGAGATCAAGACCACGTCGTGCACCTCGAAGGGCGGCGCGTAATCCGGCCGGCTACGGCGCACAAGCAGCTCGAAGCTGCCTCCGGCCGCCTCGTACTGATAACCGACGTTCTCCTTGTCCTTGATTCTTGCGACCAGCTCCTGCTCGACGCCGTTCGTCGCCAGGCCCAGCTCCGCGGCCCGCACGCGCACGTTGCCGCGGCCCGACAGCTCAGAGATGACCACATGACGGAGGTTGCCGACCTTTTCCGGCGGAACGTGCTCGTAGCTCTCGGCGACTCTCTCGACCGCCGCGACGTGTACGCCGCCCTTGTGGGCGAAGGCCGAGACGCCGACGTAGGGAGCATGCGGGTCGGGACGCATGTTGGCGATCTCGCTCACGGTACGCGACAGCTCCGTCAGTTGTCGAAGCTTGTCCTCGGCCACGCACGCGTGGCCCATCTTGAGCTGTAAAGCCGGAATGACCGAGATCAGGTTGGCGTTGCCGCAGCGCTCACCCAGGCCGTTGATCGTGCCCTGCACGTGCGCGCAGCCGGCCTCCACCGCCGCCAGGGTGTTCGCCACCGCCATGTCGCCGTCGTTGTGAGCATGGATTCCAAGCGGCGCCTGGACCTCGGCCCGCACGCGGCGTGTCGCCTCGGTTACGAAGGAGGGCAAACTGCCGCCGTTGGTATCGCACAGCGCGATCCAATCGGCTCCCGCCTCCGCCGCGGCGCGCAGCGTCGCCAGCGCGTAATCCGGATCGGCGCGAAAGCCGTCGAAGAAGTGCTCGGCGTCGTAGACGACGTCCTTCCCGTTCTTCTTGAGGAACTCCACGCTGTCACGGATCATCGCCAGGTTGTCCTCGGGCGTGGCGCGCAGCACCTGCGTCACGTGCAGGAGCCACGACTTGCCGAAGATGGATACGGCCGGCGTGCCGGCCTCGATGATCGCCCGCAAATTGGGGTCGTCCTCCGCGCGGACCTTGACCTTGCGCGTGCTGCCGAAGGCCGTGAGCTTGGCGCGCTTGAGCCCCAGATCGCGCGCGCGGCGGAAGAAGTCGTTGTCCTTGGGATTGCTTGCCGGCCAGCCGCCTTCGATATAGTGCACGCCAAAGGCGTCGAGCATGCGCGCGATCTTGAGCTTGTCGTCGACCGACAGGCTCACGCCTTCCATTTGCGTGCCGTCGCGCAGCGTGGTGTCGAACAGTGAGATTTGCATCGTCGCCTCCAATCGTTCACGGCCGGACGTCGTTCACTGCCGCGGCCACGGCCGCCTCGCTCCCCGCGTTCCGGAGCGCGATGCGGTTGACGGCCAGGAGAAAAGCGCGCGCGCTGGCCTCGAGGATGTCCGTGCTCGTCGCCTGTCCGCGCCAGGAGCGTCCGCCGTGCTCGACCTCGACGCTGACTTCGCCTTGGGCGTCCTCGCCCACGGTGACGGAGCGCACTTCGTAATCCTTGAGCACGACGTTGACGCCGGTAATGCGCTCGATGGCCGTGAACAGCGCGTCGATGGGGCCGTCGCCTACGGCCGCGTCGGAAAACCGCTCGCCGCCGGACTTCTGCAGAGCCACGGCCGCGGTCGGCAACGCGCCGGTCGCCGTGCTGATATGAAACGAGACAATCTCCCAAAGCGCCGTCGCCTCTTGCGCGCGATCCTCGATCAGCGCCTCGATGTCGGCGTCATAAATCTCCTTCTTCTTGTCGGCCAGCCCCTTGAAGCCTTCGAAGAGCCGTTCGAACGCGTCCTCGCTCATGTGATAACCCATCTCCTCGACACGCGCTCGCAGAGCGTGGCGCCCGCTGTGTTTTCCAAGGACGAGGTTCGAGCGCGCGAAGCCGACGTCCTCGGGCCGCATGATCTCGTAGGTCGCTTGGTGCTGGAGCACGCCGTGCTGGTGGATGCCGGCTTCATGGGAGAACGCGTTCTGCCCCACGATAGCCTTGTTGCGCTGCACGCGCATGCCGGTCACGTTGGCCACGAGCCGGCTGGCGGGATACAGGCGCCGGGTGTTGATTCCGGTCGTGACGTTGAAAAAATCGTGGCGCGTCCGAAGCGCCATGACGACCTCCTCGAGCGAGCAGTTTCCGGCGCGCTCGCCGAGGCCGTTGATGGTGCATTCGACCTGTCGCGCGCCCTCGGCCACGGCGGACAGGGTGTTGGCCACAGCCAGGCCGAGGTCGTTGTGGCAGTGCACGCTGATGACGGCGCGTCCGTCGATCTTCTCCCGCAAATGCCGGATCACGGCTCCGAACTGAACCGGCACGGCGTAGCCGACCGTGTCCGGAACGTTGATCGTCTTCGCGCCGACATCGATGGCGGCGAGCACGACCTCGGTCAAAAAGTCCAGCTCGGTGCGCGCCGCGTCCTCGGGAGAGAACTCGACGTCGGGACAGCATCCCTTCGCGCGCATCACGCCTTCGCGCGCGCGCCGGACGATCTCTTCCTTGGCCATCTTGAGCTTGTGCTCGCGATGGATGGCCGACGTCGCGAGAAAGACGTGAATCCTCGGTCTCTTCGACTCCTTGACAGCCTCCCAGGCGCGATCGATGTCCTTGTCGTTGCAGCGGGCCAGTCCGCAGATCGCCGGGCCCTCGACCTCCCGGGCCACGGCGCGCACGGCCTCGAAATCGCCGGTCGAGGCGATCGGGAAGCCGGCTTCGATGACGTCGACTCCCAGCTCCTTCAAGGCATGAGCGACCTGCAGTTTCTCGGTGAGGTTCATGCTGCATCCGGGGGACTGCTCCCCGTCGCGCAAGGTCGTGTCAAAGATGATGACTTGCTTTGAAGCCTCGTCGCTCATGGCTCAAGCTCCTTCCTCTTTCTCCCAAAAAGAAAAACCCCCGAGGTTTTCTCCTCGGGGGTCCCTTGATCTTCCGATTCGGCTTCGGCTCGCGCCTAGATCACAGGACCCCCATGCGGGCGAATAATGAGAATCGCCCGCAGGTCCAGCGACAGCAGCGCTAGGGAGAGATTGGCCGTCTCTCGAGATCCGCTCCGAACTGGGACCAACGAACTCATGTCACCAAGATCCTAACGGCGCGCTCGTTTGTTGTCAAGTTGGCCGCGCGCGGCGCTCTGTATGTCCCGAGATCATGTCGCCGCATTGTGGGCAGCGCCCTGCCTCAGCTCTTCGCTTCCATGCTCTCCCTTCGTTTTCGGACATCCAGAATTCGTGCGCGCCAACCCGCGAGGGCGCCGCGCCGAACGCGGAAGATCGCAATAGCGCCCGAGAGCACGAAAAGCATCTGGAGCCAGCCGAGGAACGCGTGCGAGACGGCCCATATGCGCACGAAACGCGGCTTCTGGGTGTCGAGCATCTCGCGCGAGAAGCTTGCTTGATTGACGCCGCCGGGTATCTCGTACTTGGCCGGCAAGCCTTGATAGTTCAGCGCGGCGGGTTCCTTCTTTTGCTGGATGTCGGTCTCGATGGGCATGCGCGCCGCCCTACGGGCCTTGTCGCCATAGTCGTGACCGCTCAATGGAGAAGAGACACGCGAGCGCATAAGCGAGGGCACGCTGGCAAGCGCGATCAGAAGCGCCACGAAACCGAAGACGACCGCCAGAATCAGGGCGACGCCGACCCGGATAGGCGCATGACTGACAAGCAGCCACAGAACGGTTACCGCGACGTTCGCGATCACCAGCGCCGCCATCGCCCAGCCCCAGGACACGGCCGCGAGCAGAGCCAAAATGACGACGATGATGCGCGTCCTTCGCGGCATCCCGAGAAACGCGAGACTCCTCTCCGACCATGCCATGAGCAGGGCGATGACGATGAGCGCGCCGACGCCTGGATGACCGTAGCGCGCCTCCGACAGAAAGCCCGTATAGAGCGGGAACCACTGCTCGGGGTAGCGGATCTCGATCGTGGCCTGGGATGACGGCACCGGCATTTGCGGCAGAACCAGGCGCGCGAAAGCGAATCCGGGCCAGCGCGTGAACGGCTGACGGTGCTGGACGACGAGCTTCTGCTCACCCTGCGAGATCGGCAGCCAGAGATTCCCTTGCGCGTCCTTCGTGAGCAAGGCCGGCTCGCCGTTCAATCCGGCGTAGGTCATCTGCGCATCGATCGGCACCGTAACGTCGGCCGCGCCCTGGTTGTCCATCTCGTAAGCGCTCTCACCAAGCGCCCATCCGTCGGGCGAGAGAAAGAAAACCGACCATGACTTGCGCAGCGCGAAGCTGGTCGTACTCAGGATCTCGAGGCGCGTCACGGTCCAGGCGAGCCGCTGGCGTCCCGTCAAGAGGAACGCTTGTGCGCCGCGGAACTCGGCCGTGATTCCCGTCTCCTGGGCGCTGATGCGCTTGGGATTCCCGGCGAGCATGGGGCGCAGCATCGGGTGCGCCTCGAGAACGCAGTACTGGACGCTGGCGTCCACCGGAGGCATGAAGCTTTTTCCCGGAAGACTGCCGGTCAGAACGACAGTCGTGTCGCCCGGCGGCAGGTCGAATTGATAGCGCGCGCCCTGGACCTCGTACGCGACGGGCGCGTCGACCTGCTGCACGTGCTCGCCGGAGCCGAGCTCGACGTCGAAGGCCTGACGTGAACGGTTGGGATTGTGCGCCTCGAGCGCATAGCGGAAACGCGTCTCGTCGGGACGCAACGAGAGGAGATAGCGCCCCGTCGCGCTGGGCTCGATCCTGCCGGCGGAGACCGTCGTGCGTCGCACGATCGAGAACGATCGCGCGCCGTTCGGGTCTTCGGATCCCCACACGAACTCTCCGTCTGTGATCGCCGACTCGATCCACAGAACGGCACGCGTCGCCGACATCTCGATCCGGTCGGAGCCGCGCGATGCGAGACGGCAGTTTACCGCGAAGCGGGAGGCAAGGGGCGTCAGCGCGAACGCGCCGTGCTCGCCGCGGCTCACGATGGCCTCGCCATCGCAGCCGAACAGCACGACGTTTTCGGCGCTGAGCGCCGTCTCCGTCGGCAGACTGCCGGAGGATCGTCCGGTGAAAGAGATACGCACGTCGCGTTCGCGGAAGCTGCCGGCGAGACGTATCGTATCCACCACCGTCACCGATGCGCGTTCCTGGGAGCGCCGTAGCGTCTCGTACTCCGGAAGCGGCAGCGTGACCTGGGACGGCGCGGTGTCCGCGGCACGCAGGAAACCGGCGCATAGAACGAGAGTCGCGAGGGCGAACATGCGTTTCATGAGATTACTCCTTCGGTCGACCGACTTGTACCGTATTGTAACCGAATCGATCCGGCCGTATCCGGCACATTGGGCGGTCTTTTAGAAAAGCAAAATTGGAGCGTGGGTTGGATTGGACATGATTGGCTGAATGTCATACGTTAAACCGCTCTAATCGGGAGGGAATGACATGGACTACCGCAAGTTCATCGACCAGCAGGTCGAGAAGATCCGCGGCGAGGTCGGCTCGTGCGTCGCCATCACCGCCCTGAGCGGCGGCGTCGACAGCGCAACCGTCACGGTCCTGGCGCATCGCGCGCTGGGGGCGCGGCTCAAGACGATCTTCGTCGACAACGCGCTCATGCGCGAAGGCGAGCCCCGGCGCGTCGCGCGCGTTTTCAAGAAGCTCGGCATCCCGGTCGAGATCGTCGACGCGCGTCGCGAATTCTTGGACGCGCTCGCCGGACTCGCCGATCCCGAGCAGAAGCGACAGGCCGTCACGGACACGTTTTATCGCGACGTTTTCGCGCGCTCCGTTCGCGAGTCGGGCGCGCGCGTGCTGCTGCACGGCACGATCCTGACCGACATCGAGGAAACGTTGGCCGGCATCAAACGCCAGCACAACATCCTGGCGCAGCTCGGCGTCGATCCCGAGCAGGAGTACGGTTACAAGGTAATCGAGCCGCTCAAGACGCTACGCAAGGACGGCGTGCGCGAGGTGGCGCGCCGTCTCGGCCTGCCGGCCGAGATCGCGAAACGCATCCCCTTCCCGGGACCGGCGCTCGCGACGCGCATCGTCGGCGAGGTCACCGAAGAGAAACTCGACCTCGTCCGCGCCGCCACGGCCATCGTCGAGAAGGAACTGGAGTCGACGAAAGCCTTCCAGTACTTCGCCGTGCTGCTTGAGGATCGTGCAACGGGCATTCGCGACGGACGGCGTGAGTTCGGCCGGATCATCGTCGTGCGCTGCGTCGACAGCAAGGACGCGCGCAAGGCGACGGCGCGGCGCCTGCCGTGGGCCAAGCTGGAGCGCATCGCGGGAAGGATCTCGCGCCTGCCGGGCGTGAATCGCTGCCTCTACGACCTCACGCCCAAGCCGCCGGCCACGATCGAGTACGTTTGAGTCTTCGCCGCCCGCAGTCGTACGTGAACAGACAAGCCGCTCCCCCACGGCGGCGTCATTCGCCCACCGATCCTTTTATCAGTGGGCGAAGTCATCTCCGCCCGCTTTCGCGCTGAAGCCCGGCTGCCGAGCGAAGTCGATTGCCGGATGGCGCTGGAACGCGAGCGCCGCTCCACGCCGGAATCGTGTCGTCGGCGAGCGACAAGAATCGCCGTCATGATGCCCGTCCTTCGAATTGTCGCTGAATATCAGACGACCGATTCGCCGGCGGGCTTTACGGCGTGCGGCGCGCTGGAACGTTTGCGGATGAGGCGCGCGGCTTCCAGTCGCGCGGCGAGATCAGCCTCGGCGCCGCGGTCGGTCGGCCGATAATAGCGACGGTCGCGGAGCGTATCGGGCAGGCATTCCATTTGCGACACGCCTTCCGCCTCGTTATGCGCGTAGCGGTAGCCTTTGGCGTAACCCAGATCTTTCATGAGCCGCGTCGGCGCGTTGCGGATCCAGGGCGGCACCGGCGCCGCGCGAGTCTTGAGCGCGTCGTCTACCGCGGCGCCATAAGCGACGTACACGGCGTTGCTCTTCGGCGCCGCCGCCAGATAGACGACCAGCTCGGCCAGGGCGAGCGCTCCTTCCGGCAATCCGATGAAATGCACGGCCTGCTGAACGGCCATCGCCAACACGAGCGCCTGCGGATCGGCCAGCCCGACGTCCTCGGAGGCGAAGCGCGCCAGGCGGCGAGCGACATAGAGAGGATCCTCGCCGCCCTCGATCATGCGCGCCAGCCAGTAAAGCCCGGCGTCGGCGTCCGAGTTGCGGATAGACTTGTGCAGGGCGCTGATAATGTTGAAATGCTCTTCGCCAGCGCGATCATAGAGCAGCGCCTTGCGCGCAAAAGCTTGCTCCATGGCGCTCTGATCCACGACGCGCCGTCCCTCCACGTCGCCGGGGGCGGTGACGACGGATAGCTCGAGGACGTTGAGCGCGGTCCGCGCGTCGCCGTCGGAGTTGCGCGCGAGGAACGCCAACGCTTCCTCCGCGACTTCGGGAGCGAGCGCGGCCAGACCACGTTCCGCGTCGGCCAGCGCGCTCCGCAGGATCGCGAGAATCTCGGCCTCGCCAAGCGGCTTCAGAACGACGACGCGTGAGCGCGAGAGCAAGGCCGAGTTGACTTCGAAGGAGGGATTCTCGGTCGTGGCGCCGATGAGCACGATGTCCCCCGACTCCACGTGGGAGAGCAAAGCGTCCTGCTGCGCCTTATTGAAGCGATGGATCTCGTCGATGAACACGATCGTGCGCCGGTCCTCACGCCGTCTCCTGATGGAGGCCGCTTCGAGGATCGCGCGGACCTCCTTGACGCCGGAGAGAACCGCGCTTAACGCCTCGAAGTGCGCGCGCGTCATGCGCCGGATGACGTGCGCCAGCGTCGTCTTGCCCGATCCCGGCGGTCCCCACAGGATGAGTGAACGCAGCGTGTCGGCCTCGATGGCCCGGCGGAGCGGTTTCCCCGGTCCGAGGACCTCCTCCTGTCCGAGGATCTCGTCGATCGATCGCGGGCGGATACGCACGGCCAGGGGCGCGTCTTTTCGCGCCGTCTCCTCGCGAGAAGATTCCGGCGGAGAGAACAGAGAGCCTGTCTGCGTGTCGCGGCCGCGTGTCATGGTGCAAGCGTAAACCCAATCCGACGCGGCCGGAAACAACCGAACCCGCTCGGCTCCGATCCGTCGGCGCAGTGACGCCTTCTGATGGGATCTCTCCCGGCAGCGGTCGTGCGCGGACGATGAAGCGCCGCGGCGACCGCGCGCCGAAACCGAAGGGATGGCAGGTCACGAGCGTCAGAATCTCACTGGACCCGAGCGCCAGGTGGCGCGTGTCTTTCGGGTCGACGATGGCGATCTCATCGACTCCGTAAACACGGCTCACCGGCCGCCTTTTCCGCTCATCGAACCATTCGACAATGACACGATCGCCCACGCGGATGCGTTCGAGCGGCCTGAAGTGACTGGTCCGATGGCCGGCCAGGACGAGGTTGCCCGGCCGTCCCGGAGTCGCGGCGTGCATCATTCTCGCCGGACCGAAAGCCAGCGCTTCTCCACTTGCGCCTTCGAGGACAATCTCGTCGTAGCCGAGGGCGGGGATAGCGAGGCGCGCGACGGGATGCGTATCGGCCCACGACCACGCTCGCACGGGCCGTCCCGTTCTCAGGGTCGCATCCCAGGCTTTCCGGATCAGCACGGAGGCCAGCACCGCCTTGGCGCGCAGATAGATCGAACGCCCGGAAAGCAAGCCGCCGGCGAAGAGCGCCAGCACGGCGATGGCGGCGAGCAAACGATCGCCGGTCGAGGCGCGGCCGTCCGGCCGTGGGATTCCGGCCGGCCGCATCGCGGGACATGCCGCCGTCATGGTCATGCCCTCGCAATCGACCGGGTGAGCGCGCGTCGCAGCAAGAGCGACGCGATCCCGACGACAATCGATATCAAAGCCAGCGCCTCGAAAAACGAGTCGGCGGTTCCCGTCGCGGGCTGGACGCCGAAGACCTTGTCGAGCTGCCACCCGTGCGGCAGCTCGATCGGAACGACGGTCTTCCGTGGCTGGCCCGCGCGATTCACGACGACCTCTTCCACCGCCACGAGCGAGGTGAAAGACGTTACCACGTTGTACGCAACGGCGTTCTCGACAATCTCGGCTCTCTGCCGTAAGCGCGCTTCATCGCTCGGCGCTTTCCGCCAGCTCTCCGTCAGATCATCGATGCGCCGTCGCGCCCAGAGCGTGACGATGCCCGAATGAAGAGACGACAGGCTCGTGTCGACTCGAAACGCAGCCGAGTACGGCTCGTGCGCCGAGAGCGCGTTGATCACGATCCGCCCTTGCCCGCCGCCCGCGAGACGGCCATGGATGACCAGCGGTTCGCGCGCAAAGAGATCCGGGATGCGCGTGGGATAGACGTCCGACGCCGTGAGGCCCGAGACGTCGAGTCGCACATCCGACAGGACCGGACGCTCGATACGATCCAGAAGCGCCGTCATTTGCCGGACAACTTCCTCGCGAGCGGTGATCCGCGTGAGTGTTCCGCGGCCATACTCGGCGATCTTGGCGGCCAGGAAGTGATTGGGCGCGCTGCCAATGGCAACGGTGAAGAGGCGCGCCCGGCCGAGGTCACGCCGGACCGCGGCAAAGACCTGCTCTTCATTGCCGAGGCAGCCGTCCGTGATTAGAACGATCATGCGCAGCAGTCCTTCCACCGGAGGCATGGCCATCGCGTGATCGAGAGCCGGCAGCATCTCCGTTCCGCCGGACGCACGCAGGTTATTCACGAAATCGCGCCCCAGCCTCAGGTTTTCGCTCGACGCGGACAGGGATACGGGACGAAACGTGGTGAAACGGTTGCTGAACGCCACGATGTTGAAGCTGTCTTCGGGCCGCAGCCGGGCAAAGCCCTCGTGCAGCGCCGCCTTGGCCTGAGTGATCGACGTTCCGGCCATCGATCCCGACACGTCGACGACGAACAGCATCTCGATCGGCAGGCGCGGCGCATTCTGCGGTTGCGAGGGCGGGAAAGCCACAAGCATGAAGTGTTGCGCGCCGCCCCGCGCGTCGGGCGAGAGAAAAAGAGCCGTCGCCGGGCGGCTGTTCGCGGCGGCCTTCAACACGAGGACGATGTCCCGGTCCGGCGGCGCCGTTTCCTCGGCCAAGCGCACTTCTCTCGATCCATCCGCATCGGACGTGACGCTAATGGCGTGCGAAGGGCTTGTCACGCTCTCGATCGGAACGCCGAGGTCGATCCGCGCATCAAAGCGCACGTCATGGCGCTCGACCGACTGCGGATGGCGGACAGGCGGCGTGATGCGCGAAGCATCGCGCGCCGCATCCGTGTCGTGCGACCAGCCATCGCCTTGATGGCCGAGTGGAACGTTTCCAGGGATGTACCGCGGCCCGACGACGGCCGGAAACGTGAGGCGAACCGCGCCGTCGTCCCAGCGCAGCGGCTCGATATAGCGCAGGCGAACGTCAATGCGGTCCTTGGGCATGATGTTGGTTACGGACGCAGTGAAAATATTGGGACGCTCCTGCTCGAAAAGCGCCGCACGCCTTCCCCCTTCGCGCGCCTTCTCGAAGGTCCGCCGCGCCTCTTCCCTCTCCTTGATGACGCTACGGATGATGCGATCGCCGACGCAGATCTCCATGTCATAGACGGCGGCGTCATGCGGCAGCGGGAAGACGTAGACCGCCTCTATCGGCTCGTCTCCCGCATTGACGTAGTGTTGCGTCACGATCACGGCGGCGACCAGGCCGCGTACGTCCATCTCGACCGTCGTGCCTTCGAGCGGCAGGGGCTGATCCCGGGGCGCGATCGGCGAACGGACGAGCAGTCCCCATGCTTCGTCGCGGGACGCGGGCTCATCTTGACGGCCGGGAGTCCCCGAAAAATCCGGCGCATCACGAAACCCGCCGTCCGCGGCCTGGACCGGCATCAGTAGAGCGCCGACGGCCAGGACGATCGGAAACATCTTCAAGACACGATGGCGCCATCCGGAAACGGGATTCACAAGACCACGCGGTTCCGATTGTGTCGACATGGCATTCTCCTTCACCTGTAATCGCGGCGGACCGGCCGAGGTCGCGCGATCAGCCGTGGATAGAAGCGACTTGCCGCCGTTTATTTCCATGTAAGCATCATGGATTCCTTCCGTGGAGAATCCGTGGAGAACAAAAGGATTACTCGTGAAATCCGTGGATTGAGGCGATCCCGGCGATCAATGCCGGCGGAACGGCGGCTTCGTTGGATGAGGCGTTCGGCGCGACCGCTCTTTACGTGGCTTGCGGCTCCGTTCCCGAGTATACGGCGCCGCAGTCGCGGCTCTCCCGCACGACGATCTTCGTGAGAATCGGCAGGGCAGGCGCGAGACGCGCCCAAATCCAGCGCGCGATGTTTTCGCTCGTGGGATTCTCAAGCCCTCCGATCTCGTTCAGGCAGCGGTGATCGAGCCGCTCGAGTATCGGCTTGAATAGCTTCTTGATTTCCGCGTAATCGATCACCCAGCCGGCATGCTTGTCAACGGGGCCGTCGACATGGATCTCGACGCGGAAGCTGTGGCCGTGAACGCGTCCGCACTTGTGCCCTTCCGGAAGATTCGGCAGATAATGGGCCGCCTCAAACCGAAAGGCCTTGAAAATCCGCATGTATCAGGCTTGCGCTTTTTCCACCATACGCGTCAGGGCCGCCTGATAATCCGCCGGGGCTTGATCGGGGTGATGATGAACGATCTTCCAGACGCCCGCGCGCTTCTGGAGCACGTTCGTACAATTCACCGACAGGAGCACTTCTCCCTCGGGCATGTACAAGCGCGATTTATAGATGCCAATGGTATAGGCGGCTTCGCCGAGCACGGCGATACGCAAGTCGTGGATAGCGCCGATGCCGTCCTGCCGGACAGCATGTCCGCGATAGAAAGAAAAAAGCGCGGCGATCTCCTCCCACGTGGCCCATACCTCGTCCCATCCCCGCGACCAATGGCCGAATGGATGAACGGTCGTCACGAACTCGTCGTGGTGCCACGCCTGACTCATCGCCTGGGTTCCCTTGCTCAGGAGCAAATCGTCGAGAGCTTGATAGAACTTCAGCGTTGCCGTTCGCGCTTCCTCTTCTGGCGCCATGAGAAAAGCCTCCTCGTTAGGTCTTGTCCACGATCGGCGAAGCGTTCGCTTGATGACTGTCGAAATGTAGCAACGAGTCCACGCCGCACTCTCTCGCGAGTCGCGTCAACTGTATTCTTGTCAAAACGTTGCTGGCGGAAACCCTTGCGCTGGAAAGCTTCAATGACGCCAGGCCGCTCAGGAGATCACAGAAAGCTTCCTGACCCCACTCGCCTTGGGGCTTGAGCGCCGTGGCATCCAACATGAAATCAATCGGCGTTCCGACCTCCTGGCAGGCGGCGATTGCATGCTGGCTGAAGGCCGCGGCCACGTCCGAAGTCCAGTATCCCCAGCACTCGAAATGGATCGAGCCTTCCCCAGGCGTGTACGTGATGCGGAAACCCGCCACCTTGTTTCCAGCATGTCTTGTCTCGGGGCTGATCGCCGGCATGTTGCTTTTATCATACCAGCATTGTGATTCGCCAGGAAACCGGCGCCTGATTCCGCCTGATCATGATCTTGAGCTTCTTAAAAAGCCGGATCGCGGCGTCACGCGCTCCGGCCGACAAGGCGGCCGAGTCGGTCTCCGTGACATGGCCGCTCGAACGGCCATGCGAACGCAAGCGTCGACTTGGCGTTGACGGCCAGGGCCGGTTAGTCTAGTACCGGTCCGGTCGCGTCATGCGACCCGTTCGACGATGGTTTTCAGCTCTCATCTTTTCGTCTACTACTTCCTTCCGGCTGCGCTTTTCGTCTATTACGCGCTGCCGCGTCGCGCCCGTCACCTGTGGCTGACGACCGCCAGCTATGCGTTCTATGGTTGGGCCAATCCCGCCTTCATGGGGCTGATGCTGCTGTCCACCCTGATCGACTACGTCTGCGGCTGGAGGCTCGGCGCGTCCCCGCGGGATGAGCGGCGTCCCCGCGCCTGGCTCGCCGTCTCGCTGGTCAGCAATCTCTCGTTGCTCGGATTCTTCAAATACTTCAACTTCGCCGTCGACAGCTACGCGGCCCTGCTCACCGGCCTGGGCCTGGAGCGCCTGCGGCCGGACGTGGGGCTGCGCGTCGTCCTGCCGTTGGGCATCAGCTTCTACACGTTCCAGTCGATGTCCTACACGTTCGACATCTATCGCGGCCGCACAAAGCCGCTCAAAAACATCGTGGACTTCGCCTGCTACGTCTCGCTTTTTCCTCAGCTCGTGGCCGGACCGATCATCCGCTTCTCCGAGATCGCCGACCAACTCCGCCATCGCACGCACACGACGGAAAAATTCGCCCGCGGAGCGGCGTTCTTCAGCCTCGGGATGGCCAAGAAGGTGCTTCTGGCCAATCCTTGCGGATTTGTCGCCGACGCCGCATTCGACGCGGTCTCGCTGCCGCCCCTCGACGCCTGGGCCGGCGTTCTGGCCTACGCCTTTCAAATCTACTTCGACTTCAGCGGCTACTCCGACATGGCGATCGGCCTCGGACTGATGCTCGGCTTCGTCTTTCCCAAGAACTTCGACTCGCCGTACCACGCCGAATCGCTGACGGATTTCTGGCGCCGCTGGCATATCTCTCTATCAACCTGGTTGCGCGATTATCTTTACCATCCGCTCGGCGGCAATCGCAAAGGGCCGCGACGGACCTACGTCAATCTGGCGATCGTCATGCTCCTCGGCGGCCTGTGGCACGGAGCGGCGTGGAACTTCGTGGTCTGGGGAGGCATTCACGGCGTATGGCTGGCCATGGAACGCGCCATGGGAAAGCGGAGCCTTTACCGCCGCCTGCCTCGTCCTGGGCGGGTGGCTCTGACGTTTGTCGGCGTTCTCGTGACGTGGGTCTTCTTTCGCGCTCCCGACCTGGCTGCCGCGGGCCGCTACCTGTCCGCCATGGCCGGGCTCGCCGAAGTTCGGCCCGGAGCGGCTCTCGTCGGCCACTTCTTCTCCGAACCGTACTACGTGCTGAGCCTCGTCATCGCCGCCTTTGTGACATGGGGATGTCCTCAAACCTGGGATTGGTCGCGACGCCTCACCTTGACTCGTGGAGCGCTGGCTCTCGGCTGCCTGGCTCTGTCCCTGGTCGCCATGGCAAGCCAGGGATACAACCCGTTCATCTATTTCATCTTTTAACCATGATCGAGCGCGCGAAGGAAAGCAGAGAAGAGCAGGCGATGCGCGAAGCGGGCTGCACCCGGGTGCGGCCCGGCGTGGCCCGCGCATTGACGAGCGCCTTCCTGTTGCTTCTCGCGTCCGTCGCCACACTGGAAATCCGCCGGGACGTCTCGAAAGAGTCGGGCACGCCGTGGCCGGAGCTTGTGGCGGCGCCTGTCGCGGCCTGGAAAAACACGTTCGGGTCGGGCGCGTTTGAAGGCAATCGACGGCTTCTCATCGCGAAAAACGATTTCGAAGACGCCCTTGAAGAACGTTCGATCGTGGCCGCGGCCGCGCTTCCCGGAGTCCAGTGGGCCTTGACGCGTCTGCTCGGCGCGGGCAACGCGCAGGTGGTCGTGGGACGCAAGGGTTGGCTCTACTTCCGGCCGGCCGTCGACTACCTCACCGGACCCGGTTTCCTCGATCCGCGGGTTCTGGATCGCAGGACGGCTGGAGGCAAGGCATGGGCGCCGCCGCCTCGTCCGAACCCGCTCCCGGCGATCGCCGATTTCGCCGCACAGCTCGCCGAACGGGGGATCGGTCTCGTCGTAATCGTCACGCCGGTCAAGGCGGCCCTGCATCCCGAGGGCCTGGCGCCGGTTCTGTCCAGGGACGTCCTGCCCATCGAGAATCCTTCCTTCGCCCCGTTTCTCGATAAATTGGCGGATCTGGAGATTCCCGCATTCTCTCCGGCGGAACGTCTGGCCAGGACGATCCGCGCCAAATCATGGCCCCAGTTCCTGCGCACCGATACGCACTGGACGCCCCAGGCCATGGAAGACGCGGCCGAAAACCTCGTCCGATTCCTGGCGCGGCACGTTCCTCTCCCGGGACGGAATCCCGTGTTCTACAGTCGCCGGGAGGTCGGAGTCCAGGGCCGCGGCGATCTCACAAAACTACTGCGCTTGCCGGATGGCGAGCGGCTCTTCGGTTCGGAGTCCGTCCTCATTCGACCGGTCATGGGACCAGGCAATGCGCCCTGGACGCCGGATCCGAACGCCGACGTTCTGGTGCTCGGCGACAGCTTCACAAACATCTACTCCCAATCCGAGCTGGGTTGGGGCGAGTGCGCCGGCTTCGCTGAACAGCTCAGTTACTTCCTGCATCGTCCCGTCGACAAGGTCGCGGTCAACGCCGGCGGTCCCGCCGCCGCTCGCGAACGCCTCGTCTCAATGGCCGCCGGCGGCGAAGACCGCCTGGCCGGGAAGCGCCTGGTCATCCTCCAGTTTTCGGCGCGCGAGCTGGCGTCCGGCGACTGGAAGCTCGTGGATCTCTCGCCGGCGCGCCGGGCGAGCACGATCGCCGCGCCGATCCGCCGTCCGGAGCACGGCGCGCCGGCTCGAGGCTTCGTGGCCTGGGAATCATGGCGTAGCGGCGAATGGCGAATCTGGACGCGCCGTCTGGAAGGGTCGGCGCCTCGCCAACTGACGCCGGACGAACCGGGCCTCCAGCACTGCTGCCCGCACATCAGCCCGGACGGATCGAAGATCGTCTACCTGAGCCGATCGGCGCCGGCCGGCGAATATCCGGAAGAAGCGTCGGGCGATCTGCGGTTGCTGCGCATGGACGGCGGCGGCGAGCGCACGCTCGTCAGGGACGCCCGTCCGTACGAATGGGGCAATCGCGCGGCGACGTGGCGCAATGAACGAAAGCTGATCTACATCGGCGCCGACAAACGGACTCACCTGCTCGACGTCGACACGGCGGAGTCGTCTCGGCTCACCGCCGAGCCGGAGGAAAAGATGCCCTGGCTCATCGATCCCACCTTGCGTCACGCCGTCAACGGTTCGCCGGCGTTCTCACGCTACGACGCCGGGGAACGGCGCGTCGTCGAGGCTCGACGGCGGCCAGGCTGCGAGCCCTATTTCTCCCAGGACGGAAGCTTCGGCTTCTGGGTGGCCGGAGGGGGCGGTCCGATCCGCTGGATCGACCTGAGGACGCGCGCCGTGGGAACCTGGATCGAGAAGGACGATCGCCGCATTCACGACGCGCAGCGTTACGTCTATTTCCCGATGTTATCGCGCGACGGCCGCATGCTGGCTTTCAGCGCCTCGCCGGGAGATCACGACCACTTCCAGTCGAACTACGACGTGTTCGTGGCGCCCGTTGATCCGGGATCACTCGCTCTTCTGGGCCGGCCGCTACGATTCACCGCGCATCCGGCCAGCGACCGTTATCCGGACGTTCATGTCGAGGCCCTCGATCTGGAACGATGGAAACGCGAGGCCCCTCCGATCGGCGGCCCGGCGCCGATCAAAGCTCCGCTCGCCACAGGAGAGCCGTTCGAAATGCGAGCGGTTCTTCAGTCCTGCTCGAGAGCTCCGAGCTTGCGAGAAATCTCACCCTACCGGGCCGCCTTGATCGTCTGCGAGTGGAAGGCGGCTCAGGTGTTGTTCGGCCGTCCCCCCGGAGACCGATTGCGTATCGCTCACTGGGCTCTGCGCGACGGGGAGCGCCAGCCCATTGTTTCATTGAGGCAAAACTCCGTCGCCCGCCTTCGCGTCGAGCCTCTCTCCGGCGTTTCCCAGATCGAAGGCTACCCGATCTTCAACGACTTGCCCGCAGATCCGGATCTGCCGATCCATTATTCCCGCGGACCCGACTGAAATCGAGGATCGGTTCGAGATGCCTGTCAAGCCGGGCGCCGGCGCTTTCAGATAGAAGCGGCGATCTCCGCGCAACCGCGACATCCCGACATCGTGACGACCCGCGACGCCGGCGAGAGCGAAGGGTTGAGTTGCCTGGCGATGGGACTCCCTCAGTCGCGTTTCTGAATCGGCACGTAGCGGCTGAGAGTGTTGCCGGTGTAAAGCTGACGCGGACGCCAGATCTTGCTCGTCTTGTCGTCGTGCTGCTCTTTCCAGTGCGCGATCCAGCCCGGGAGGCGGCCGATCGCGAACATGACGGTGAACATGTTGGTCGGGATGCCCAGCGCGCGCAAAATGATACCGCTGTAGAAATCGACGTTCGGATACAAACGGCGTTCGACGAAGTAGCTGTCCGCGAGCACGATCTCCTCGAGCTTGCGGGCGATGTCGAGCAGCGGATCCTTCCGTCCCATGGCCGTCAGGACCCTGTCGCACGACTCCTTGATGATCCGAGCGCGGGGATCGTAGTTCTTGTAGACGCGGTGGCCGAAGCCGCTCAGCTTGAACGGATCTTTCTTGTCCTTGGCCATCTCGACGCACTTCTCGGGCGTGAGCCCGCCCTTGTGGATGCGCTCGAGCATTTCGAGGACCTCGACGTTGGCGCCTCCGTGCAATCGTCCCCAGAGCGCGCAGACTCCGGCCGCGCAAGAAGCGAAGAGATTCGCATGGGCCGAGCCCACGAGGCGGACCGTTGACGTGCTGCAGTTCTGCTCGTGATCCGCGTGCAGGATCAGAAGCAGATTGAGCGCGTCCTCGACCGCCGTTCGGACTTCGTATTGCTGATATGGAGACGAGAACATCATATGCAGAAAATTGGCGCAGTATCGCAGTTTCGGATCGGGATACATGAACGGCAATCCGCGGCTTCTTCGATAAGTGAAAGCCGCGATCGTGCGGACCTTGCTGATCAACCGCGCGGCGGCCTCGGTGAAGACCTCGGGATCGTCGAGCCCTTTCAAAAACTCGACGTGGAAACACGACAGGGTGTTGAGCATGGCCGAGAGAATCGCCATCGGCGGCGCGTCGACCGGAAAGCCCTCGAAGTGATGACGCATCGCCTCGTGCAGCATCGCGTTCGACGTCAGTCGCGCGCTGAAATCGTCGTACTCTGCCTGGTTGGGCAGCTTGCCGAAAATGAGCAGATAGGCGACTTCGATGAAGTTCGGCGACTCACGGAACTCCTGGATGGGAATCCCGCGATAACGCAAGACGCCTTTTTCGCCGTCGATGAAAGTGATGGCGCTCTGACACGATCCGGTGCTCATCAGCGCCGGATCGAGCGTGATCAGCCCGGCTGTCTCGCGCAACCTGGAAGTCACGACGGCCCGCTCCCCCTCCGAGCCTTTGACGATCTGTAGCTCGTGCTCCTTGCCATCGACGATCAACTTGGCGACGTCGCCCATGACTCCTCCTTGCCTATGTCGGTCTTCATTTGGCGTTAAGATTATTCTCTAGAAGCAACGCCACGTGGAGTGTACGTCATTCATTATGCTTTCTCAATGGAGTTCATGTTGATCGATATCTTTCGTCATCTTTCGTCGAAAGACGGCATGAGGAGGCGCATGTTGAGGGCCAATCCTAAAACGCTCATAAGGAACTCCATCCATCTGAGCCTTGTGTGCTCTTTATGCCTGTTGGGTTGCGCAGGCGACAACGGCCCTGATGCGAAAACCAGCGCCAGCCCGACCCCGACACCCTCTTCGTCCAATTCAACGACCGGACCGGAGATGGTCAACCTCGGCCGTCATGTCACGACCAACTGGCGTAGCGACGATTTCTCCGGCGCCTCATATCGGGAGTGGAGCGGCGACGTGGATTATTTCCGCTTCCACTTCGCGCAAAACGCGGGCGCGCAGATCGGTCTCGTCGGCATAATGCGTGGCCCGAATCCGAACTGGGGCGGACGGCAAATCGACGCGCTGCCTGACAGTCTCGCCATGTCCGTGAACGCACGGATGGACGATCTGGTCGGCGACCAGTTCACTTTCGGCATTTACGGCTGGACGCACGAGCAGGACGCAAGCTGGACCGGGAACGGCTGGAACAACGAGTTCTACGTCAACTTCCAGGGTCGGCCCGCGACCGCGGAGCCCGGACGCATCTTCACGAACACGATTGACGTGGACGGCGTCCTCTTCGACTGCTACACCTACCCGCATCCGCCCTGGATGGCGCCCACGCAGACGCAGTGGGTGGTCGAGTCTCGAACGCACACGTGGAACCCGAATCTAAACCTCGCGGCGGTCCTGAGACGCCTTCGCGAGCAAGGTCTCCCCAACGAGCACCTGATGTACCTTGGCTGGATCGTCGAGGCGCTGGGCGGCGGCGTCCGTGGCCGGCTGTATCTCGACCAGATCGTCGTGCCCGGCATTGCGCCGTAATTTGCGGGCGGCGATTCGGTTTCCAATCCAAACACTGTCGCCGTGCGTTATTTCAGATAGGAAAGGCGATGATCATTCGATTTCGCGCACGGCCGATGATGGCAGACAACACCAGGGATTTTGCGGATCGAGCGTTTACTACAATCCTCATCTTCACGATCTCGATCGCGCTTGTCCGGTTCGTAACGCCGTGCGCGCCGTGCGATTGTCGCCTTCATGCAAGCGCCGGCGCGCATGCCTGCTGCGCAAAAGCTGAGACCAGGGACGTTCAGTGCTGGTTCGGCTCTTTCGACTCGCTGGCCGTTCTCGAACCTCTCACGGATGCGGTTTTCGGCCGTACGCGGCCGCCAGCGGAGGTCACGCTTCCTGTCGGCATGGCGCACGAAACGCCACGGGTCGAACCGCTCAGATCTTTTCCACGGATCGTCCGGCGCATCTGATTCGCGGCTCCGCGAGAGTTGTATGTCTCGCGGGGAGGGCGGATCATCATTCGTTAACCTCAACTTGATGTGTCGCCGCAGACTCGAACGAGGCGCGGCGCCAGCGGAGATGAGCCATGATCGATCCAGTTTGTGGCATGACGGTCCAGGCCGATGGTCCGCACGGATTAGACCACCAAGGCACAAGGTATGCCTTCTGTTGTGCCGGGTGTTTAAGCAAATTCCGCGATAATCCGTCGCGCTATCTCCCGTCCGGCGCGCATCCGAAGCGTGCGACGGATCATGTCTCGGGCGGATCGGCATCCGAACACACGCATACCTGCCCGATGCATCCCGAAGTGAAGAGTAGTGGGCCGGGCAGTTGTCCGAGCTGCGGCATGGGACTCGAACCTACCGTGCCTGGCCCGGTAAAGCGCATGCGCTGGACCTGTCCAATGCATCCCGAGGTCGGCCGTGACGCGCCCGGCAGTTGTCCGAAGTGTGGAATGGCGCTCGAACCGGCAGCCGTGATCGCCGAGGATGGCGAGAGCCCGGAGCTCATAGACATGACACGTCGGTTCTGGGGCAGTCTCGCTCTCACGGTTCCGCTCATCGCAGCGGCCATGAGCCACATGTTCGGCTTCGCCGGCATTGTGCCAGTGTCGGCGCGTGGTTTCATCGAGTTGTTGCTTGCGTCGCCCGTGGTGCTCTGGGGCGGCTGGCCCTTTTTCGTGCGGGCGTGGCAATCGCTCGTTCACCGCCGCCTGAACATGTTCACTCTCATCGGCCTGGGCGTGAGTGTGGCGTACGTGTATAGCCTCGTGGCCGTACTCGCGCCCGGAGTCTTTCCACTTTCGTTCCGCGATGCGCGCGGCCGCGTCGGTCTTTACTTCGAGGCGGCGGCGATGATCGTCACGCTCGTGCTCGTGGGGCAGGTCCTCGAGCTGCGCGCGCGAGGGCGCGCGGGCGCCGCGATCCGCGCCCTGCTCGGGCTCGCGCCCAAGACCGCGCGACGCGTTCGCGAGGATGGCAGAGACGAGGACGTGCCGATCGAGAGCGTGGCCATTGGCGACCGCCTGCGTGTGCGTCCGGGAGAGAAGGCGCCCGTGGACGGCGTCATCATCGAGGGTCGCAGCAGCCTCGACGAGTCCATGGTGACAGGCGAATCGATCCCGGTCGAGAAAGGGCCGGGCGATCGTCTCATCGGCGCAACCGTGAACGGCAACGGCTCACTCCTGATGCGCGCCGAGCGTGTGGGCGGCGATACGCTCCTGGCGCAGATCGTGGATATGGTCGCGCGAGCGCAGAGGAGCCGCGCTCCCATCCAACGCCTGGCGGATGTCGTTGCCGGTTATTTCGTACCGGTGGTGATCGCCGTCGCCGTCGTCACATTTATCGTCTGGAGCCTTGTTGGTCCCGAGCCGCGTCTGGCTTACGCCTTGGTCAACGCCATCGCCGTGCTCATCATCGCCTGCCCCTGCGCCCTGGGCCTGGCGACCCCGATGTCGATCATGGTCGCGGCTGGTCACGGCGCGGCGCTCGGCATTCTCTTTCGCGACGCGCAAGCCATCGAGCGACTGCGGAGCGTCGATACGCTCGTTGTCGACAAGACGGGCACGCTCACGGTCGGTCGTCCGCGTCTCTCGGACGTATACACCGCTCCGGGGATCGCCGAACAAGAGCTGCTGACTGTCGCAGCCAGCCTGGAGCGCGGAAGCGAGCACCCTCTGGCCGCCGCCATTGTCGCCGGCGCCGCCGATCGGGGCGTGAAACCGGAAGCGGCGGCGGACTTCGAATCGTCGCCAGGCCAGGGCGTTCGTGGACGTGTCGAGGGTCAAAGCGCGCTGCTCGGAAATAGTCCTTTCTTTGAGCTTGCCGGGATCGATCTTGGCGCTCTGGTTACGCAGGCCGAACGAATGCGCATTGAAGGACTGACGGTCGTTTTCGTGGCCCTTGAAGGACAAGTCCTCGGGCTGCTCGGCGTCGCCGATCCGCTCAAGGAAACAAGCGCCGCTGCGGTGCGCGCCCTCCATGACGAGGGCCTGAAAACCGTCATGCTCACGGGCGACAACCGCGTGACGGCCGAGTCCGTCGCCCGGCGTCTGGGCATCGACGAGGTCATCGCCGAAGTGCTGCCCGCAGGGAAGTCGGAGTCCATTGAGCGCTTGAAGCGCGAGGGACGAATCGTCGCTATGGCCGGCGACGGCATCAACGACGCCCCGGCCCTGGCGGCCGCCGATGTCGGGATCGCCATGGGCACGGGAGCGGACGTGGCCATCGAAAGCGCAGGCGTGACCCTGGTCAAGGGCGATCTCGGCGGAATTTTGCGCGCACGCCGCTTGAGCCAGAAGACGATGCGCAACATCAAGCAGAACCTTTTCCTTGCCTTCGTTTACAACTCGATCGGCGTTCCGATCGCCGCCGGCGCGCTTTATCCGTTTCTTGGTTTGCTCATGAGCCCGATTGTCGCCGCCGCCGCGATGAGCCTGAGCAGCGTCTCGGTCATCACCAACGCCTTGCGTCTGCGGAAGGTGCCGTTATGAAGAGGATGATGCGTCAGCGAACGATTCGGCACGGAAAGAGGTTTTTCGTCACCCCGGCGAAAGCCGAGGTCCAGGGCATCCACGCCGCACTGGATTCCGGCTTGCGCCGGAATGACGGCAGCGTCTGTGCTTGATTGGACGGAGAGAAACTCCGTCTCGAAATCCCTTGCGCCATGTGTTTGCGGCGTTCCTGAGATAAAGCGGCGGTATCGCCGGAATAATGCAACCTCCTCCCGACATATCCCGCGCTCTACTTCGTATGGCGTTCGCTCAAGCTGCGACGGACAGCGCTCGTGGATCGCGCTTCGAAGTCCGCACACGGCGTCGAATTCCATCAAATCAGAGAATGAGCAAACCGTCGATCCCTTGAGTGACGTACCAGGAGATGAAGGGCGAAGAAGGAGGGGCACATGCAGCGTCTATCGTCACCATGGTTTGCCGTCATTGCGGCGCTTGTACTGATGGCCGCGTGGGCTTTGATGGCCACGGCTGGAGAGAAGACAGAAAAGACCGTGGCCGAAGCGCCGACGGCCTTCGAACAGTCCCGCGACATCGGAACCAGGGCGCTGTGTCCGGTTACTCGCCGGGAGCTCACGATCAAGGAAAAGACCGCTCGCTCCGAGCACAAAGGCCGGCACTACGTCTTCTGCTGTCCGGGCTGCAAGCCGAAGTTCGACAAGGATCCGGCAAATTATCTCAGCCAGGAACGCCAGGGAGGCCGCTGAAACGACGCTCGTTCCCGCTTAGACGTCTCGTGACTATGAAGGCGTTTTGCTAACATGGTCACGTCTTTTATGAACGACGGCACGACGGCGAAGAATCCGTTTCATCCCGTCATTCAGCGGTGGTTCGCTTGCGCGATGGGCGAGCCCACCGAAGTCCAGCGGCTCGCCTGGCCGAGGATCGCGGCCGGAGAGCACGTCCTCGCGGTCGCGCCGACGGGAAGCGGCAAGACGCTGGCGGCCTTTCTCTGGGCCGTCGACCGGCTGCTCACGGGCGCATGGCTGGTCGGACGGACGCGCGTGTTGTACGTTTCTCCGTTGAAGGCCCTGGCCAACGACGTGCAGCGCAACCTTCTCGCGCCGCTCGCGGCGTTGAGAGAGGCTTTCTCGAACGCGGGAGCGGCGCCTCCGGATGTGCGCGTTCTCGTGCGATCGGGCGACACTCCCCAGGAAGAGCGGCG
>JAFGSN010000091.1 GCA_016934575.1 Vicinamibacteria bacterium | reverse complement strand
GTCCTTCTCGCGTTGTCGCTCGCCGGTTGTTACGAGTTCCATCTCGTGGGCCCGGAGGATCCGCCGACAATCTCGCCGCCCGAGATCGTTTCGGTCGAGATATCCTATCGACAGCCTGACGCCTGCGAGGGCCGCGGACGCGCCTGCGAAGGCAACGTCGTTTTCTATGGAAGCTGGATGCGGAACGGCGCCGAGTTCTCGCTCGCCGCGGATGCGACGAATCGCGTCTGGCGCGGCACGGCATACGGCGTTCCCGTCAATTACCCTCCCCGAGACGCTCCCTATTCCGTCCATGTCTATGACCCCTTCTTGAGCCAGACGTCCTCGCGGGGCATGGCGGGCGAGCGCATCACCGTCGGCGGCGAAAAGCTGATGGAAGTCGCCTGGGAAGGAACGGTGCACGCGCGCGCCCTGGTGCTCGTCGATCAGAACGGGCAGGGGCACAACCCCTACTGATCCCGAGTCTTACGGCTTCATTCCGGAGCGATTATCGGACGGCGCCGACCTTGAATTTCAAGGGCAGACGGCAGAGCACCAGCTCGTCCTTGTCCTTGATCGGCGTCAGCACGCCGGTGACCAGCTTCTCTCCGTTGAGAAAGGTGCCGTTCATCGTGCCGATCTCCTCCGCCACGAAGAATGTCCCGTTCTTGAGGACTACTCGGGCATGACGGCGAGATATATTTCGGGAATGATCTTCGTTCGTGAGATCGACGTCCGGTTGCATGCCGGTCACCGAATCGAAGCGGCCTAGAAGCGCCATGGGCTTGAAGATCGGAAAAACGTTTCCCGACTGGGTTGAGATGAAATAAGCCAGCGCTTCCCCCTGAATCGTCACGGACGCAGCATCGGCGGCCGGCGCCGGGGAAGATGTCTTCGACGCCTGGGCCGGAGGTCGGATTCCCTGCTCCAGCATCTGCTCGATCTGCCGGTTCGTCTCGCGCAGGCGAATCGAGTATTTGCGCAGCATGCGCACCGCGATCTCCGGATTCGCCTTGATCATATCGCCGAAGATCTCGCCGCTGATGACGATGAGGTCGCCGGATTCGACGATCTCTGCGGACGCGGATCGCGGCAGTCTTTCGAGAATGGACATTTCCCCAAAAAAGTCGCCCTTCTCGAGAATCGCGAGCGTCGTGTCGCCCTCGCCCACCTTCTTCTTGATCGCGACGCGACCCGACTGAATGATGTACATGTCCTCCCCTTCCTCGCCTTCCTTGAAGAGGACATGCCCCGACTCGAAATGCTTCAAGAACTTCGCGAAGGGGTTTTTATTACCGGCCATTGCTTCGAATTTGCCTTGAAGGAGTTTACCAGATCCACGCCGGCATCGGGAATCCTCGGGGACGTCCCTCAGCCGTAGACCTTGACAAAGTCGTCGAGCGTATGGCAGTCGGATCCACGCGTGAGACGCAGGCCCAGGGCCTCGCCGGCATCGCGGATTCGCGCGACAAACGCCGCCTCCGCTGCCTCGTCGAACAGGCGTGGAGAGCAGGCATGATAGGGATATACGACTTCGACGCCGTCGAGGCCTCCGCTCCGAAGCTCCGCCAGCCTTTCAGCCAGCCGTTCTCCGCCAAAGCCATAGTAAGCGGGATGCGCCAGGCAGGCCCAGCCTCCCGCGCAATGCACGAGACGAATCGCCTCCTCCACGCTCGGTTTGGGCACGACCACCCCGGATTGAACGTTCGCCTTGAACCAGGCGTTCGCTTCTTCGTAACTCGGGAAGAGCTTGCGCTTCAGCATGGGCTGGATGAAATGCGGCCGCATGTAGGTCTCGCGGGCGGGCCGGAATACTTCGACCTCGTCAATGGCCGCGCTTCCGAGTCGCTCGATGACGATCTCGAACTCGCGTCTGGCGCGTTCAAGCCGCGCCGCCTTTACTGAGGCTAGATGATCCCGCAGATCTGAATCCCCGCGTTCGACCTCATATCCGAGAAGATGGACCTCCTGACCGTCCATAAGGGCGTCAAGCTCGACCCCGACGATCAGATCGATGCCCAGCCGGCGCGCTTCGTCAAAGATGACACCGCCCTCCCAGGCATAGGCGCCGAGCGAGTCGTGATCGGCGATGGACAGCCGCCCGATGCCCCTTCCGGCGGCTTCATCGAGAACCTCCGTCGGCTTCAGATCGCCGTCGCTGATGCACGAGTGAACGTGGAGATCTATCAACATGGCCGCCGACGATGGCCGTCCTTGACGGCATGTCCGACGAGTCCGGCGGCGAAGAGTCGTCGATCCGTGGGACCCAAAGAGCGCCGCATGTGTTGATCGAGCAACTCGTAGTGACGCACGCGAAGCAGGTGTTCGGCGACGTACCACAAGTCTTCTTCCGTAGTCATCCACTGTCTCCCGTCGAAGCGCGCAAGGCTCATGGGCCGCGAGTATCGCCGCAGCGTCTTTTCGCGCCGGAGATTGAAATATGCCTCAAAAAACGAGATGGCCAGCTCGCGCAGCGTGCGATAGACCGGCTCGCGAGAGCGCAAGCCCGAGAAATTAGAGAGGGCGATCGCGCCCCAGGCCCCGTTGCTTCGATAGACCGCCAAGACGTGGTCGGAGTCGCGCTCCGCCTCGAGATCGAGAAGCAGCGGGGGGAATCCGTGAAAACGCAACGCGGCGGCGGCGAAAATCGCGCCGTCCAGGCACTGCGCCGCGCCTTCATGAAGAACCCGGCGGGGAGAACGGCAGTGCCGGCCCTCGACGTCGTATCGCAAATCGTCGAGAAAGCGCTGAATGCGCCAGGGCGTCGATAGCCTTTTCAGCGCGGCCGCTTCACGCCGGGAGAAACCCAGCACTTCACTTCCGACGCATTGCCAGCAACCCCGCGCCGACGGCGATCGCGACGACGCCCGCCCAGACGGGAATCGAGATCCGCTTCTCCACGGCGATCTCGACCGGACCAATTTTCGCGCGTTGCGCGCGCCCCGGATAGTTCACGCTGCGATAGGCCAGCGCCGCAGTCCCCAGCGCGATCAGCAGGAGCGCCAATAGCTTCTTCTTCACTTCTTCGTCTCCTTGGTCTTTAACGCTCCTTCGTTCTCGTGGATGAACTCGCGGATCGCGCTCGAGTCGTCGAGAATCCTCAGCCACTGCTCCTTGTAGAGCGTGACCGGGAAGCGTCCGAGACCATAAACGGACACGGCGCCCTTTTCGCTGACCCGCAGCCTCAACCCGGCGGCCTGTTCCTTGCGAAGCCGCTCGTTTTCGGCCCGCAATCTTGCGATTTCGTCATTCAACTCTTCATCAGGCATGACGTTCGTCGTTCCTCCTCCATCAGGGATCCTTCACGAACACAGTAACGCATGGATGAGCGCTCCTGCATCATAGAGGAGATAGCGCGAAGATCCAAAGGCGCAAAGTTGTCAAGGCGGCAAAAGCGCCTGCGCGGTCCGCGCCCGCCCAGGTTTTGGCGTGCTTCGGCCGCGTCGACACCGATACAACTTGGTTTGCTCTCGATCACGTCTTTCCCTTGTCGTCTCTGCGTCTTCGAACCGGCGAAAAAATATGGCGACAAGACAACTCGAATACAACGCCATCCTCCAGACGCGCGACCTCGGTGACGTTCGGATCGGATTCGTGCCGGCCGAAATAGAGATCCGTAATGTAATCACCGTATCGCTCCCGCCAGTCGTCATGGCTGCGACAATCCTTCTGCAGGACGAGATAGATGGCGCGATAGCGCGGACACGCCTCCACGAGCGCGCGATGAATGTCGTCGCGGGTGACGTGCCGCATCTCGGGCGCCTGGCTGAAGTGCAGACACGGCCGGCCCAGATAGAACGGCAGATCGGTGCAGCGCTGGCCGATGATCAGATCGTCGGGAGTTGTGTGACGCTTAATCCAGCGCCTCCGCTCGGAAGCCGCCGCGTTGGGGCGGCGAGCGACTGGCGTCGTCTCGTGAATGGCTTTTGCCAAGATCGCCCCGCGACCCAGACACGCCGCGAGGATGATGCCGGCGATCCATTGCGGCGAAAGGCGCAGCGCGGCATCCAGCGCCACGGACACCAGACACATCAAGAACAGGTGCGCCGGGCTGAGCAGGCGAACGTTGAGGGAATCGAAGCTGAAAAGCGTTCGTTGAAAAACCAGAAAGGCCGCGTAACCGAAAAACCACAGCACGAGAGCGATACGTCCGGGAGCGAGAAACAACTCGCCCAGCCTCGCGAAGACGTTCGTGCGCGCGAGACGCACGGCGAGCAGAACAACGATCGCCGCCAGCGCGGCGGCCTGGAGTCGCGCGTCTTCCGACCATCCGGATCGTATAGCGTACCGCTCGAACAAGACGCTGGCGCACTGACGGAGGTTTTCGAAAAAAGATATATCGGATGGATTGCGCTCGTTGCCCATGAGGTGTCCGGTGGCGATGAGATTGCGCCACAGGGTGGGCGCCGCGACGATCGCGAAACCGATCGAGTACGCGACGGCGCGCTTCACGCTGCCGTGCCAATCCTTGATGCGCGTCACGATCAGCAAGCCGATGGGCAACCCGATGGCCAGGGGATAGCGGGTGGCGAACGCCAGTCCGGCCAAGATTCCCGCGACCGCCAGCCAAAACACATTGCCGGGGGTTTGAGGCGTCCCGCGCGCCAGCGCCAGCAGCGACAGCAACAGCCAGAGAAGCGCCAGAGGCTCGGCCCAAGCGGCGGTAGTGATCTGCCGCAGAGGATCCGACAAGAGCAGCAGCAAGAGCGCCCACAATCCCACCCGCGTTTCATACAGTCGCCGCATCAGCAAAAAGACCGTCAAGAGCAGGCCGGCGTGAGCCAGCGCCGGAATGAGCAGCGCCGCGTCCGTCGCGTCCAGGCCGAGCCGGGACAGAACCGCGATTGACAAGGGAAAGACGGGGCCATGCACTCCGAAGGGTTGGGGAATCGTCAATGGAACCACGAGACGGACTTCGCCCAGGCCGACCGTGTCTTGCACGAATCCGCGGCCCTTGAGCAGATTCTCGGCCACGTTCACGTAGTTGCGTGAATCGGGCGAGAAGCTCCGCCATCGCGTCAGCGACCAATAGCCTTGCAGAAAAGACACCAGTCCGGCCGCCATGACGACGATGATTCCCAGGATGCGCCGGTCGATTTTCAATCTCATATTGAAGCTCGAGAACGCTAGCCGGCTTTAGACTAACGCGATCCCCGGACGGCCGCCAAACCGGAGCGCGCGATTGACAGCACCAGCATGGAGGCGTAATCTGCACTCGCGTCATGAGCGCCTGCGCGCCTTTTTCGCCGGAGCGCCTCGCAGCGACGCCCTTTCCCAATCATGCAGAGCGAAGGAAAGACGTTTCGTCGCATCGACAAGGTCCTGGTCACGGGCGGCGCGGGCTTCATCGGCAGCGCGCTCGTCAAGCGCCTCGTCCGGGAAGGCGCGCGCGTCCGCGTCATCGACAACCTGTGGCGCGGACGCAAGGAGAACCTGCGCGGCGACAACGGCCGTTTCATCATCGACGTCGAGCGCGATTTTGACCAGGCGGACCTGGCCGACATGCACGCGTGCCGATCGTTGGTGCGCGACGTCGATCTCGTGTACCACCTCGCCGACGTCGTGAGCGGCGTCGGCTTCGCATTCAAGGAAGAGCCGTTCATCTTTCACAAGAACATCCTCATCAACACCGGCGTGCTCAACGCCTGCGTCGAAAACCAAGTGCCGCGCTACGTCTATGTCGGCACGGCCTGCAGCTATCCCAAATGCCTGCAAATGGCGGACGGGGTCTCGGCTCTGCGCGAGGAGCAGACCTATCCGGCCGAACCCGAATCCTCGTACGGCTGGAGCAAGCTCATGGGCGAATATGAAGCGACCTTGGCCCAGCGCTCCGGCAGAATCGAAGTCGGCCTGCTGCGCCTCCACAACGTCTACGGCCCCGGCGCCTCCTACGAACCCGAACGATCACAGGTCATCCCGGCGCTTATCCGTAAGGCGCTGCTGTATCCGGCCGAGCCGTTCGTCGTGTGGGGCAGCGGGGACCAGTATCGCGATTTCATCTATATTGACGACGTGGTCGAAGCCCTGCGGCTGGTCGTGGATCGCGGCATGAACAAGGGACTCATTCAAATCGGATCCGAACGACCGACGTCGGTGCGCGAACTGGCCGAGACGATCGCCGCCGCCAGCGGCAAGCCGATCACGCCCGTTTTCGACGAAAGCCGGCCGCAAGGAGACCGCGGACGCATCGCGGTATGCGACCGCGCGCGAGAGATACTCGGCTGGCGCCCTCGCACCGATCTGCGCTCGGGGATCGAAACGACGTACCGCTGGATCCAGAGGCGCATTGAAGAACCGCCGACAGCCGAAGAAACAGGTTCGATCGCATGAACGGCAATCGCGAAGAGCGGCTCGAGATTGTCATGCCCGTCTGCAACGAAGGCGCCACGATCGCCTCGACGCTACGCGAGTGGCATGAGACGCTGTCGCCCAGAATCGATCTCTCGCTGGTCGTCGCGGAGGACGGCAGTCGCGACAACACCAAGGATGTCCTGCGTGCATTACGCGGCGAACTGCCGTTACTCCTGGACATGACAGATCGGCGGCGCGGCTACGGAGGAGCGGTGCTGGCCGCGTTGCGCGCGACGAGCGGCGCGCACGTCCTGGCCGTCGACTCCGACGGACAGTGCGACCCCCGTGACTTCTGGCCCTTCTGGGACAACCGCGATCGCTTCGACATGCTCATCGGCTGGCGCGTCCGCCGCGGCGACAATATCGCGCGCCGGATCATGTCGCGCTCGTTCAAACTGCTGCACTGGATTCTCTTCCGGATTCGTCTGCATGATCCGAGCTGTCCCTACGTCCTCGTCTCCCGCTCGTTGCTCGACCGGCTGCTTCCGGAGCTCGGCACGCTCACGGAAGGTTTCTGGTGGGAGTTCGTCGCCCGCGCCGCCGCCCATGGCGCGAAAATCGGCGAGGTCCCGATCGCCCATCGCCTGCGCGCACACGGCACTACCGTGGTTTTTAAACCGACCAATGTTCCACGCATCGCCTGGCGGAACGGAATGGGCCTGCTGCGCGTCTTCTGGCGACAACACGGCTCCGGATGCGCCGTCGTCGAGACGATCGCGCCGTCCGATGAGTGATCC
>JAFGSN010000090.1 GCA_016934575.1 Vicinamibacteria bacterium | reverse complement strand
GTCACATCGGAGAAGGCTACAGAATAGCTCCGGGCGACTCCGGGGGCTACGCCCCCGCACCGGCTAGCGGCCAAGTCGTTCCATCTCCAGACTGGCAAGGATGAATGGTCCGACGCCCTTGGCGTCGTTGGGGCGAATCGGAGCACCCACGTAGTACTCGTAGCTGCCGTCGCGATAGGGATTCCCTCCCAGTCCCGCCACGGCACAAACGCGGTTGAGGCCGACCTCGCCCGCGGCGTCGACCGTCACGAATTCCTTGAGGATGCCCTGATAGGCGCGCTCCGCCGCGTCCCGGCACTCTCGATCAAGGTAGCCCCGTCTTGCGCCCTTGAGCAGCGCATACGTGAACATGCAGGACGCGGACGCCTCGTGGTAGTTGCCCTCCTGCCCGCCGCGATCGAGCACCTGGCTCCAGACTCCTGTCGCCGGATCCTGCACCCTGACGACCGCCGAGGCCAGGCGTTTCAAGATGGCGATGATTTCCGCGCGTTGCGCGTGATTCTTGGGAACGAAGTCGAGAACATCCGCCAGCGCCATCGCGTACCAGCCCATGGCGCGGCCCCAGAAATGGGGCGATCGCCCGGTCTTCGGATTCGCCCAGCGCTGCTTGCGGCTCTCGTCCCAGCCGTGATACAGAAGTCCGGTGCGCTCGTCACGCGCATGTTTTTCCATCAGCAAGAACTGCCGCACGGCGTCGTCCACCGCTCCGGGCTCGCCGAACGTCGCGCCGTATTCCGCTAGGAACGTCGCGCCCATGAACAGGCCGTCGAGCCACATCTGATGCGGATAGATCCGCTTGTGCCAGAAGCCGCCCTCCGAAGTGCGCGGCTGTTCCGCAAGCTGGCGCCGCAGCAGATCGACGGCCTTGCGGTACTTCGTTTCTCCCGTCTCTCTGAAGAAGAAAAACAGCGTCTTGCCGGCGTTGATATGGTCGATGTTGTGCTCCGCGGAATCGTATCCTCGAATCCCGCCGGATTCGGTGATGAAGTAGTCGTAATAGGCGCGCACGTAGTCGAGATGCTTCGGATCCCGCGTTTTCTCGTAGAGCTCCAGAATCGCCCTGACGACGAGACCGGCCGCGTAGTTCCAGCTCGGCTGAGATCTGGAATCCAGGAACGTCGGATCGGGATTGCGCTTCATCTCGGACTCCGCCATGCGAATCGACCACGGCGCCGCCGTTGACGATCCCACGGCAAGATCGAGCGGCCGGCCGTTCATTGTCACGCGCCTCAGGGTGAGCCCTTGAACGTTCTCGATGACGTTGCCTTCCTGCACGCCGTCAAAGGCGCAATCCTCGATCACGACGTCCGTGACGGGCGAGCGCTCATACCCGCGCAAATAGAGCGCATGCCGGCTCTTGCTGGCGCGCACGCCGCTCACACGCACCCGGCGCACCGCCGGCGTGAACTCGCCCGCGTCTCCTTCCTCGTAGAAGTAATTGACGCGGATCACGGCGTCGCTGACCTCCCCGACCTCGACGTTGCGCATGTAGACGCCTTCGACGACGCCCCCGCGCCGCGAGTTGGTCTTGATCCTGAGGCAGCGCTCCAGCTCGGGGCTGCTCATGACGCAGTCTTCCGCGAAGACGTTGCGAGCGCCTCCGCTCATCTCGCTGCCGATGACGACGCCGCCATGCCCGTTCTTCATCCGACATCCGCGAATGACGACGTTTTCCACGGGCGTCGCGAGCCGGCGTCCGTCCTCGTTGCGTCCGGACTTGAGAGCGATGCAATCGTCTCCAGTGTCGAAGAAGCAGTTCTCGATGAGCACGTCACGACAAGATTCCGGATTGCAGCCGTCCATGTTCGGACCGTCGCCGACGACGGTGACGTCGCGCACGACGACGTTCTCGCAAAGCACGGGGTGCAGGCTCCACATCGGCGAGTTCAGGATCGTGACGCCCTCGATGAGCACGTTCCGGGACCGATAGGGTTGGATGAACTGAGGCCTGAGATAATGCCCGTCGCCGAAGACGCGCTTTTCGACCGGCACGCCCTCCTCCGAGAGCCGCATGAGGAGCTTGCGGTCCTCCGCCTGGTTCGGCCGGCCATGCGCGCCGCGGCTCCAGGGCCACCAGTGAGCCTCGTTCGCCTGGCCGTCGAGCGTTCCCTTGCCGGTGATCGCGACGTTCCGCCGTTCGAGAGCATAGATGAACGGCGAGTAATTCATGCATTCGACGCCCTCCCAGCGCGTGCGCACGACGGGAAGATAGCGCCTGGGATCACGGCTGAATCGGATGACGGCGCCCTCCTGCAGATGCAGGTTGACGTTGCTGAGAAGGTGGATGGCGCCGGTCAGGAAGATGCCGGGCGGCACCACGACGCGACCTCCGCCGGCCTTGTTGCATGCCTCGATGGCGGCGCGGAATGCCCGCGTGCAATCCGCCGTTCCATCATCCTCGGCGCCGAAGTCTCGAATGGAGAAGTCGCGGTCCGGGAAGGTCGGAGGTTGGATCCGACTCAGGATGAGCGGAACCTGCGACCAACCGGTGTCAGACTCGCTCCCAGCCGCCGGCGCAACCGCGATTCCCCACGTCACGATGAGGGCGAACCACCGCATGCTCTGCTGGACGCGCCGGCTCAGGCCGAGATGTCCGTTCCAATAACGATTCTTCATCATGACTCTCCCGTCCAATACAAAAGGGCATTCTTGATCGTATTCAAGACCAGCGCGAGAATGTGTGTCAACATCTCAAAAGTGGCATCAAGACGCAGGGGATGGACGCCGCCGCCATATGGCTGCTCTTTCTGCAAGGCGTGCGTGACGGCGCTTTCCAGGCCGGAAAGGTCCGCGTGTCGGCCCGATCGCCGCATTGTCGTCGTCGTCGGCTTGCCCGCAGTCGTTTTCGGTTTCGCGATCGCGCCACGAGCATGCCCCGACCTGCTATCATTTGGCGGGAGTGATCATGGAAACTCGCGGCCCTTTTCGTGCTCTCGTCGAACGCGTCATTCCACGACTCAAGCACCCGCACCTCTTTTTGATCCTGCTGGCGCTGTTCCTCATCGACATGTTTTTTCCCGATCCGCTCCCGTTCGTCGACGAGCTGGTTCTGGCCCTGCTCACTTTTCTCGCCGGATCCTGGCGCAAGCGCCGGGAGCTTCCCGCCGCCGCCGAACCGCCGGGATCCTCACAAGGGAAAGGCCCGGAGGGGCCGTATACGTGATCGCCGGTCAGGGGGCCGTGGCGTATTGTTCCGTGCCGCCGCATTAGAAAGGCAGAACGACAATGATCGCGAAGGCCCGCCGCTGATCGGCCGTCTTCCGATCGTTCCTTCGCGTCTCGACGGTCGATCGCGCGACGATCTCCTCGTTCATCATCGTGCTGTCGGACGAACCGACCGTTCAGCGCATCAGAAGGTGGCCGGACGGCAGGTCTGCCCGTAGAATCTCCTCACCGCATTGAAACTGGTGAGGAGATGATAGTCTTCGGAAAAATCATTGCTGTTCTTGACGCTGATCAGGGCCCAGGGGTGGAACCAACCATAGTCGGCTCTATGGGGCGGCTGGGCGTTAATCTTGTCGATCACGAATTGCATGAAGCTGCCGGGCCTGAGGGCGATCGTCCAACCCGCCACGGTTTCACTATCGAACCACTCCGGATGCGCTTGTTGGGCCTGATCGATGGCGGCAAAAACGATGTCATCGAACAATGGGGTTGTTTCAGTGCAGAAAGCCGTGCCGGGCTTTGGAGGGACGTATGGGATCGGCGTCGGAGTCGGTATCGGCGTCGGCGCCGGCGTCGATATCACGCAGACCGGACATACCGGACAGGGATCGCTGCCGCATCCCGCGAGATAGACCGAAAAGAGCGCGAACAGGGCCCACGAAATCGTCCTCGGTTTCAACATGACTCTCCTTGTCGATGATCTCTCTTCCGGCACTTCTGACCGACGGGCATTTCCCGCCGCGAGCCGCGCGGCCAGGAGGGTTGAAACGACAATCAGAATCGCATGCGCCGAAATGCCGCACGAGAAGGCGCGCCGATGACCGGCGCGCTCTACCCGGTTTTTTACGACGACAGACTACGATACAAAGTAAATATCGTCAAACGGTCCTTGCGGTCATGATCGACGAATACGCTCCAACATGGATGTGGTCGAAAGGCCCTCGACGAGCGGCGCGCGCACGACACGACCGCCGGCCGCCTCGACCGTCTCCCGCCCGACAATGCTTTTTTCCCCCCAGTCGGCGCCCTTCACCAGCACGTCCGGGACGATCTGTCGAATGACGGCGGCGGGAGTCGGCTCGTCATAGATCACGACGTGATCCACGCATTCCATCGCGGCCAGCGTCTCGGCCCGCTCACGCTCGGGGACGATCGGGCGCGAGGACCCCTTGATCTCGCGAACGGAACGATCGCTGTTGAGGGCGACGATGAGAATGTCGCCCTCGATCCTGGACGCCTCGAGCAGCGCGACGTGTCCGGCGTGAAGCAGATCGAAGCAGCCGTTCGTGAGGACGACTCGCTTTCCATCTTTCGCGAGACGCCGCCGCTCATCGACCAGCATGGCGCGCTCGCCGGCCGAACGGGCGATCATTCCCCTCTCTCGACGCCCGCCTTGAGAAGGTTCAGCTCGGGCCGCGCCTTGGGCGCGCGAAGCGCGATGCCGCCGTCGAACGACCACTCATGCCGGGGGCGATAGACGCCGACGTCCTTGATACGGCTCTTGACGCGGAATGAATGCAATCCGCGGTGATAATCGTACGGCGTTCCGTCGCGCGAGTGCGCGGCGACGTCGAGCAAATAGGAGCCCTCGACGAGTCGGAGATCGTCGATTCTCAATGACACCCGTCCCTCGCCCGCGATCCGGCGCGCCTTGTACTCTTCGATGTGCGTGTTCGTTCCATAGACAGAGACGCCGTCGCTCGTGAAAATGCCGACGCCGAACACGAAGTCCTTGACCTCGTCACGCGTCCGCACAAGAAGCTCGATCGTCAGGGATTCGCCCGTCGCATAGACATGACGCTCCCGGCCGCGCGCGTCCAGCAAACGCACGCGCGTGATTTCGATCTCGCGATTGCCCCAGCGTCCCTCGCGATCCTCCCCCTCTTTCCCGGGCGCTCCGTTCGCGCCGTCCGCCGTGACGCCTTCGCGACGCTCGCGGGCGAGAAGCGTCTCCTCCCCGCCGGCGACGTACGTCAGATAGGCGTCGATGATGCGTTTGGGATCGCCGCG
>JAFGSN010000089.1 GCA_016934575.1 Vicinamibacteria bacterium | reverse complement strand
CTCAACAGCTACGCGCTGCGCGGTTTCGGCAGCCGCCTTTCGGCGCGCATTGGACAAGGACGTGAGTTCGACCATCTGCGCGAGTACGTGCGCGGAGATGAGTTTCGCAACATGGCATGGAAGGCCTCGGCCCGTCACGGGAAGCTAATCGTGAAGGAGTTTCGGCTCGACCGCTCGCAGGACGTGCTGCTGTGCCTCGACTGCGGACCGCGCATGGCCGCGCGCGTGGCCCATCTGAGCAAGATCGACCATGCCGTCAACGGCGCCGTGCTCATGAGTTATGTCTGCAATCGGATGGAGGACCGAATCGGCATATTGAGTTTCACATCCGCCGTCACTCAGGGCCCGCGACAGGGAAGAGGCGGCGCGCACCTGCGCCGCGTGACGGAGTTCGCAGCCACGGCGCGCGCCGGTTTCGTTCACAGCGACTATCTCGCCTTGGCCGGCCATCTGCGCCGCGTGCTTCGCCACCGTGCACTAATTGTGGTTTTCACGGCCCTGGCCGAGATGGATCATGAAGCGCTTCTTCGGGCCGCGCGCGCGGTGAGCCCCCCGCATCTGCTGCTCTTCATGGTTCTGGACGACCCCGATCTGCGGGCTGCCGCCGTGCTACGTCCCGCCAGCAAGGCCGAGCTCAGCCGCACGTTGGTCGCGCAGGATCTGCTCGCCGCCCGCACGGCGGCCATCCGGGAGCTGCGCGCGCTCGGAGCCTTGGTCGTGGAGAACAAGCCGGCCGACGTCGGCCTCGACGCCGTCAACGCCTACATCGATATCAAGCGGCGGCAGCTACTATGAAAGACGACAATACAACTGGGCGCTGAATGGATCTCGAACGATTCGTACGCGAGCGACGTGAACGGTGGGCGCGCCTGGAGACGCTCCTGTCGGACGTCGAGCGGCTGCCGTCGCATGCCCTTGGCGTCGCGCGACTGGACGAGCTGGTGCGACTCTACCGGCAAACATGCTCCGACCTCAGCGAGGCGCGCAGCCTGACGGCCAACGCCGAGCTGCTCGGCCGGCTTAACGCCCTGGCCGGGAAGGGTTACCGCTTCATCTATCGGCGCGCCTACGGCCGTCGATTGATCGAGACCGTCCGGAGGTTCTTCACGGACGATGTGCCCGCAACGTTCAGCCGCGAACGCGGCGTCGTGCTCTGCGCCAGTCTCGCGTTTCTCGCGGGCGCCATCGTGGGTCTGGGCGCCGTCTTGCGCGATGCCCGAAACGGCGAGCGTTTGATACCGGCCGAGTTCTTCTCGGAGAGTCCCCGCGCGCGCGTCGAGCGCATTGAGAGCGGCGAGGAACGCGTTGATTCGCTCGCCAAGGCCGGCGAGTTCGGGGCCTATCTCTTCTCGCACAACATCCAGGTCGCGTTCCTGGCCTTCAGCCTGGGAGCGGTGACCATCGTCGGCGGCCTGTGGATTCTCTTCTACAACGGCGTGATCCTGGGCGCGATCGCCGGGTTGTACCTGCTCGACGGGGTGCACGTCTTTTTCCTGGCTTGGGTCGGACCACACGGAGCGCTCGAGATCCCCGCCATTCTCTTCGGGGGCGCCGCCGGGCTGCGCCTTGGACGCGCGCTGCTCTTGCCGGGCGACCTGACGGTTGCGACGACAATCCGCCGCGCCTTCGCGAGCGTGTGGCGCATGCTGATCGCCGCCGCGTTGATTCTCATCATCGCCGGCCTCGTCGAGGGATCGTTTTCGCAGTTCAGCGCCAAGACGATCCCGTACGCCCTGAAGATCGCCGCCGCCGTCGCGCTGCTCCTGGCGCTCGGAGTCTATCTTTTCAGGCGGCCGGTACGTTCCGTCGCGGAGGGGCCATGGGCGAGCTGAATGCGCGGCGCGGCAGGGTTGTCGTCACGCCCGAGCACGTCGAGATCGTCCTCGAACCCGCGGGCCTCGGCAACCGATTCCTGGCGCTGTTGGTCGATTTCGTTCTGCTGGTCGCGCTCGCGGGCGTCCTGGCGCAGATCTCGTTACTCTTCCTTCCGCTCGGTATCGCCGGTTTGGTGCGAGGTCTGACGCTGCTGGTTCTCGGATGGGGATACCACGTCTACTTCGAAATCCAACACCAGGGTCAATCTCCCGGAAAGCGTCTTTTCGGCCTGCGCGTCGTCGACGGTCGCGGCCTTCCGCTGGCTATCGAACAATCCTTCATTCGCAACGCCGTGCGCGCGCTTGACGTCCTGCCGTTGGGGTACGCGGTGGGCGCGTTGATCTGCCTGATGGACCGCGAGCATCGGCGCCTGGGCGACATCGCGGCCGACACCCTGGTCGTGCGCGAGCCGCGACATGTCGCGGGCGATCGGCGCTTGACGCGCGAGCGAGTATTCAACAGCCTGCGCGTGCCGCGCGTGCTGCGACTGGTCCGACACCGCGTGAACCTCGAGGAGCGCGAGTTCTTGGCGACGCTGTGCCTGCGGGCGGATGCGCTGGATGCCGGCGCGCGCCTCGACTTGATGGAGGAGGTGGCCGCCTTTTACCGAAGGCGGCTCGAAATCGACGACATCCCGTTCAGCGGCGAGAGCTTCGTGCGCGGTCTCGTTTCGATTCTCTTCGCCGATCGCCTGCCCGTACAGCCACGCTTCTCACGGTCTTAGGCCCGAGGTGGCCGCGCGATGGGCGCAACGTCCCGGGAATCAGGACTGTCTTGCTTGCGCTGCGCGTGCCTTCCGGATATTCGGCTTGACGTAACGTGTATCAGATCTTGACCTGAACACAGCGCGTGGGCGTCTTTCCCAACTCGCTCAGGCAACCGTTGCATGATACGTAGCCCATACCAATGATCGGAATAGAGGGCGGCGATTACACATGACAGGAGCGGCGGTTTGCGCCTATAATGCGTCCACGATCGTACGAACAGAGTCTTCGGTGGCGAGATCTTCCATGTGAGAACTCCCGCCAAAGGTCCTTTTAGGGCGATAGAGAGGAAACGATGATGAATCCACGAGCATTCGCGAAGATCGCCGGAATCGTTCAGACGTTGCTCGGAGTCGCCGGAGCGGCCGCGCCCGGGGCGTTGGGTAGCATGATGGGCGCTCAAATGGGAGGAAGCGGCCTTAACATCCTCTCTGGCGCTCTGCTCAGCTACCTTGGATTCAAGGGCAATGCCGCCAATCAGAAACTGGGCGCGCAATCGCTGGGCGTCGTCAACCTGATCGTGGGCGCCCTTGGAGCGTTCGGTCTGACCAGCATCGCGGGAATACCGCTCAACACGGGAGCGGTCTCCGTGGCCGTGAACGTTGTCATCGGCCTGTGGGGGCTCGCGGCCGGATTCCTGGGCAAGAAGAAGTAGGCTGAAGCGTTATAGCGCCAGTCGCCCGCAGCTCTCGATATCTCCCGAGTTCAGGCCGTGTCGGAAAGACCGCGAGCGCTGCTCGGCCGATCCGTGCGTCCAGGACTCGGGATTCACGCGTCGTCCAGCGGAACGTTGGATAGCGTCGTCGCCGACGGCTGCGGCTGCGGCCAGTCCTTCCTCCAGATCTCCCGGTTCGAGCAATTGTCGTTGAGCGTTCGCGTAGTGCGCCCAGACGCCAGCCAGGCAGTCCGCGTGCAGCTCAAGCTGAACGGACAGCGCATTGGATTCCGTTTCCGGCGCTTGTCGTTGTAGAGCGTGGACTTCGTCCAGTGTGCCCAGGAGATTCTGGACATGATGGCCGATTTCATGTGCCACGACATAGGCGCGGGCAAAGTCGCCCGGCGTGCCAAAGCGCCGGTCCAGTTCGTTGAAGAAAGATAGATCGAGATACACCTTGGAATCGGACGGGCAATAGAACGGCCCGGTCGCCGACGACGAAAAACCGCACGCCGAATCGACGGTCCCTGAGAACAGCACGAGGCGGGGCGGCTCGTAGCGTCGTCCCAGATTCGCGAACTGCTCTCGCCAAGCATCCTCCGTGCTGGCGAGGATCGCCGAGACGAAGTCAGCCTGCTCGTCATATCCGCCCGGAGCGGCCGACTCCGGCCGCGCTTCCGAGCCGAAAGACGGTTGGCTGTCCTGAACCTGTAAGAGAACCTGCATGATTTGACGCGGATTCGCCCCCAGAAGCAGCGCAACGCCCGCGATCGCCAGAATCCCGAGACCGCCCAGTCCCACCGCACGGGACGGGCGCATGCCACGACGATCCTCGACGTTGTCGCTCCTCCGACTGCTTTGCCAGCGCATGGCGTTCTCCTTGCACGCGTGGCCGCGAGGATACACGCCTTTCTACCCGGCAAGCTCCGCAGGCGATGCGCCCTCGGCGCTCGGTAACGCGACATCCTCGACGACGGCCGCTTGGCCTACTTGGCTTTCTTCACGACGCGTTTCTTGCTCTTCTTCTTCTGCACGACCTTCTCTTTACTCGCCTCCGCCTTGGACGTCTTGGCGAGATCCGCGCGATGCGCGCGTTCGTAGGTCTGGATGTCCTTGAAACGCCCGTGCGCGTCACGAACAGCGTAGAGCTTTTTCCCCGTACTGCTACGGTGAGTCGTTCGACGGACCTTGGCCATGGTCGCTCCTTCGCGTTTACTGTTACTGCTCGATTGTCTCACGGATCATGCCACGCTCGCACCCGTCCCATTATGTTCAGGTAATAAGTTTTCGTGAAGCGCGATGGCTGTCGTGGGCTGAATTCACGCTTTTATGGAGTCGCGTCTTGTGAAGCCTCGCGGCAGTGGCGACCGGCCAAGACGTGACGCTCTCATCGGGAGATTGGCGAGGCGGTCGCAATCCGCGCGGAACGACGCGCAACCTGCGCCTGTCGCTCGCGGGCGAGGCGACTGACGAGCAGGTAGGCGTCGCGACCGCGAGAACGCAGAGGCCAGAAGCGCATTTGCGTTCTCGCCCGCTTGCCGAAGATCGTGACCACCGCCGCCGGAACCAGAAGTCGCCATGCCGCCAGGACGAGAAACGGAAGACTGCTAGCCGCGAAGGAGAGCAGCGCGGCGCCAAGGCCGACGGTCAGAAGGCCGACGCTCACCAGGCCCGCAATGCCGCCGATGGCCCCGGCCACGACGACCGTGCTCCAGCCGATTGCGGAATGCAGTGTCACTAGCAGGATCTCGTCGTAGAAGATACGCCTGCGTGAGACTTCATAGGCTTCGATGAGATCGATCTCGAGATAATCCGCGGCGCGAAAGACTCGTTGTTGGCATGAAAATCCAAGCAGCCGGCCGAGGGGGGTGCGACGTTTCGTATTCGCTGGCGTCATGCGCGCCGTCCTCTAATTATGCGTGACGATGAACCACAGCAACCAGAGTCCGAGGCCGAACTGCGCCAGGCCCGCGATCGTCACGAACGCCAACTGCCATGCGCCTTCCGGTTCGTTCATCTCCAGACGTTGCTGGCGCGCGCGAATGCCGTAGTATATTGAGGCTGGCCCGCTGAAGACGCCGACGAAGCACAGCGCCAGACCAAGCAGAGACAGCGTCACCGCCAGGCGGCCGTTGTCGCGAAACGAGATGCGCGTGCTGGCCAGCGCTCCTTCATCCGACAGACGCTCGAAGCAGGCCGGGCACAGACGCATGCGATCGGCCTCGATCCGGCACAACGCGCAGGTGAGGATGCCGCAGCGTTCGCAATGCCCCACGGCTGCATTACGCGGATGCTGGGGGCAGGCCGTCGCTCCATCCGATCCGGCCATGTCCGTTCGAGCGACATGCGCGAGCGAGGCCGGCGGCGTAAAGACAGCGGCCTCGAAATCGACGAAGCAGAACGGACAACGCGTCGGTCCGATCCCTAGAGTCGTCAGATCCAGCTCATGACTACAACGCGGACACGCTGGCCCAGCGTAGTTCACTGCGTCGCGAGAGGCACTCACAAATCGCGTTCCTAGGTTTGCAGTCGCGCGACGCGCGTCTTGGCCAAAAGATCATGTAACGTCGTCTTCTCTTGGGTAAAGAGCGCCGGCAGATAGGTCACGCCCATGCAGGACGCCAGCAACAGCTTGGCCGTGGCGCGTCCCCACGCCTGACCGGTGGAGATATCGTCGCCTTCGGGCGTTACGACCTTGATGCCGAGCGCCATCTTCCCGAGCGTCTGGCCGCGGCGGCTCAGCATCAACCCCTCGTAAACCAACGGAAGGCCGAAGCCCAGGCCATAGATCATCACCATCAAGAAGACCATAGCCGGCGGGAACTCTCCACGGGCCGCAGGGCCTTGTAAGGATGACGTTGCGCCGATCACCAAGCCGACCGGGATGATGATGGCATAGGTCGCGATCGCCTGGATAAAGCCGTCGATCCAGATCGCGGCGAAGCGCCGGCCAATGCCGGCAAGGTCGCTGATGCCGGCGGGGTCGAGAGTGCCTGGCGGGAGGCCCGACTGAATGTCGCGGACGTGTTCGATCTTGCATTCCATGCAGTAAAACGCTCCGCGTAGCGCTACCACGCAATCACCGCAGAAGCGGCGCCCGCAGCGCCGGCACGTGACCAGCCCTTCGTGGATGTCGGCGTGATGGACGCAGCCGGCCGAGCGCACCGACGATTGCGACAAGGCGGCGGATTGCAAACGAGGCGCGGCGAGCGGGCTTGATACGGAAACGGGTTCGGTCGCCCCCGTTTGTGGTCCGACCGAGTCGGGCACCAGCGCGCCGGCGCCGTCGATGCTCAGCTTGCACCGCGGACAGACGCGGTTCGGTCGTACGCTGTGCTTGAGGTTACAGTTCGGACAGACGATCCATTCGGCCATTTTCGCCTCTCGGGATAACGATGAACACCTGGCGCGGTTCGGTAGGGCGACGGTGCAATTACGCTGGCTGAAGAGGCGTCTCCGCCTCGGGTCGTCTACGGCGCCACGTACTTGACTTCGTAGACGGCCCGCACGTGGACCCGCGCGCTCACCTCGTTGGGAACGATGACCTGATTTTCCACCCCCTCTCGCAGCGGACCTCCCGATGTTCCTCCTTCACCGGCGCGGGAGGAGCCCAGGCTGCGAATCCCGATGATGCGCACCCCCATGGTCTGGGTCATCAAATGCGCTTGGGCTCGACAGTCCTCGAGGGCCTGCCGCAGAGCCTCGTCGTACTTGCGGTCCATGTCGCGTACCACGAACGAGATCGCACCGATCTCCTCGATCCCGGAGTCGACGATCGCGTCCAGGACGGGGCTGATCGCGGCGAGGTCGTCCTGGAAGATCTTCAGCCTGCGGCTGACCGTGAATCGGTCGACCTTGCCCTTGTCGTTGTAGGCGGGAGTCACTGCGAGGGCCTCGGTCGTGATCTTGGTCTTGGCTAATCCGATCGCCTCCAGGCGAGAGACGGCGATGGACATCTTCGCCTGATTGTCATCGAAGGCGCGGCTGGCTCGACGATCAACCGAGATCAGCGTGGCCGTGATGACAACTTGATCCGGCACGGCCTTGACGCTGGCGGTTCCCGTCACCTCGAGCAGCGCCGCCTCGTCGCACTCGACCGTGCAGGGCGCCGGCGTCACGACCGACGTGCGCGTGGCGCCATACGACAGTCCAGGCGCGAACAACAACGCGATCAGCGGCCAACGGTGTCTCATGACGAATCCTCGCTTTCCCGTGCCCTTCCCTCGGTGATCAAGGCTTTGGCACCCACAGCGCTGGCCTAGTCCAGCCTGGTCGACTCCCTCCGCAGCTTTCCGCCAGTGGACGCTATCACAGTCGCGACGCCTGGACCCATCCAGCGACTCGCGGCAGGCTGACGCCCGCAAGCCCTGAGAGAAAAAAACCCGCGGCTCACTCCATGAGACCGTGGAGTCCCCGCCAGGTTCCCGATCGTCTTCGCTCGACGGGTGCGACTGGTCTCCGGCGCCATGTCTGTATAGGTATTTCTCGCCCGGCGAGCGATCGGCCCTAGTAGACGCGTCAATCATCGTATGGCACGATATCGACATTCGTGTACGCCGGCCCGGCGTTATAGTTCGCGCGTGCCCGGGTTACGTGGATGAATAGGACCGAAAGATGAGGCGTGCGAATCGGCCCGCGCCTCTGACAAGCACTGTGAGCACCGGACTTCATGTCGTTCTCGTAGAACCCGAGATCCACTGGAACGTGG
>JAFGSN010000088.1 GCA_016934575.1 Vicinamibacteria bacterium | reverse complement strand
GCGCAGAAAGTTCTCGAGCGCGTGGCGGATGTCGCGGCGGAAGATGCGGTTGGCCTTGGCGCTGGTGATGTCGAGCCGGCTCACGGCGGCAACCAGGCGGTCGGAGAACATCCTGAGCGTCGCCTTCTGAAAGTGCGCGATCAGGAACATCAAAAAGTGCTGGTGACGGAAGCGCCCGAGCATGCCGCCCTCGGGGTTCATGTAGAAACTGTCGGCCGCGTCGCCGACCACGACCAGCGTGTGGCCCGAGGCGAGAAAGCGCGTCCGGCTGGGGCCCGCGCCGGATTCCATGCTGAAATAGCGGTCGTAGCAATAGCGCTGCTCGAAATCCTGGAGATAAGACTGCGAATAGGGGAGGTTCGCCGGACCGCCGGGCTCGTTGCCGAGCGCGAGACGAATGTTATCGGCACGCGACAGCCGCCCCACATCGTCGAGGGCGATCAGCGTCATGTAGGGCATGCGGTAGTATTCGAGCTGACGGAAGCGGATCTCGCCCTTCTTGTCGCTGTGGTAGAGCGCGAGCGGGTTCAGCAGATACTCCCAATGCGACGCAATGCACGGCGCGCGATGGCGGCAGACGAAGGATAGGTACTTCTCGCGGTTCTCGTAATCGGACGCGGCCAGGACGTCGTCCACCGCGGAAAGCCATTCGACCTTCCACGGGCAATGGCCGCCGCGGCCGCTCTCCTCCCAGTAGGCGGGATAGGCGCGGCCGAAGCGGAAGAGCAGGTCCTGGGCGCGCTCGAAGGGGAGATCGTTGGTGACGACCTCGACGGCGAGGATGGCGATGTCGATGTCGAAGAAGAAGTAGAGATCGATATGCGCGATCTCGAGCATGATCGGCTCATCGTCCTTGTCGAGCGTGACGCGCACGCGCGAGACATCATTGCGGCGCATGGTCTTGATCGGGCTCTCGCCATAGACCTTGCGCACGACACGCCCCAGTCCCTGGCCGTACAGGAAGCGCTGGACGGGGGGCAGGAACGTCACGAACTCGTTGTAGTGGCGGACTTGAAACTCGCCGGGATCGCCGAACTCATCGTCGATCTCACGCCAGGGATTGTCGGGGCCTGGAGTGGCGAGGTGCTCCCAGTGGTCCTGGATGGGCGCATTCTCGTCGAGGGGAAGTAGATAGACCGGCCAGAGCAGGATCTGGCGCAGGTGCTTGACGCGCTTCTCGTCTGTCATGGAGCCCTGCGGCCTAGGCGATTGGTCCTGCGGTTCGGTCTCCTCCATAACCACGGCCTCTGTGGTCAGCGCAATGGGTGATCGCGGCCGGGCCCGGCTGTCCACGGTTCAAAGGACAGCTGCCCCTAGACAAGGAACAAAGTGGCCAGGCCCAGAAAGGCGAAAAAACCCACGCAGTCGGTGACCATGGTCACGAACACGCCGGAGGCGGGCGCCGGATCAAGGTGGAGGCGATCGAGCGCGAGCGGGATCAGAATGCCAGCCAGCGCCGCGGCGAGGAGGTTCACGATCATCGCGCCTCCAATCACCGCCCCGAGCTTGCCCGAGCCGAACCACAGAAATACGACACCCGCCATCAGCACCGACAGCACGAGGCCATTGATGAGGCCGACGACCGATTCGCGTGTGATGATGCGCGGCGCGTTGGCCGCGCCGAGCTTGCTGGTCGCCAGCGCGCGCACGGTCACGGTCATGGTCTGCGTGCCGGCATTGCCGCCCATCGAAGCGACAATCGGCATGAGCACGGCAAGGGCCACCATCTGCTCGATCGTGGCGTCGAACATCTTGATGACGAACGAGGCGAGGACCGCCGTGCCGAGATTGACGACGAGCCAGGGAACCCGGCTCTGTGACGTCTGGATGACGCTATCGGCGAGCGATTCATCGCCGACGCCGCCCAGCGCCATCATGTCCTCGTCGGCCTCGCTCTGAATGACCTCGACCACGTCGTCGACCGTGATGATGCCGACAAGCCGCTCGTTGGCATCGACGACCGGCGCGGAATAGAGATCGTAGCGCTCGAACTTGCGGGCCACCTCCTCCTGGTCCTCGGTGGCGCGCACGACATGCAGGTCCGGATCCATGATCTCGGAGACGGGGACGTCCCGCTTGCTCCTCAACAATCGGGACAGCTCGACGCTGCCGAGGACGCGGAATGCGGGATCGACGACGAAAACTTCCGAGAACGTGTCCGGCAGGTCGTCGGTCTCGCGCGCGTGATCGATGACCTGGCCGACGGTCCAATAGGGGGCGACGGCAACGAGGTCGGCCTGCATGAGGCGGCCGGCGGTCTCCTCGGGATACTCGAAATTGCGCTCGAGCGCGACGCGCTCGCTCATGGGGAGCTGACTGAGGATGTCGTCCTTGTCGCTCTGCTCGAGGTTTTCCAGAATGTAGGCGGCGTCGTCGGTTTCGAGCTCGGTGACCGCCTTGGCGAGCAGCTCGTTCGGCAGCGCTTCCGAGAGCTGGTCGCGGACCCCTTCCTCGAGCTCGGAGAGGACCTCGTAGTCGAAGGCCGGCCCCAGCGCCTGGATGAGCGCGATCCGCTCATCGGGGTCGAGGAGCTCGATAAGGTCGGCTAAATCGGGCGCGGGAAGGCCTTTGACGAGGGCCGCGGCTGTCTCAGGGGTGCCCGCGGCAAGCGCGTCGGCGACCTGATGCACGAGATCCGTGCTCTCGTGCGCGGCGGCTTCCACAGCTTGCTCGTCTTGACCCGCCATTGGCGTCTCCGAAGGGAAGTCCTTTGGCCCCGAACCCAGCCAATATCTGCCACAGTCGGGGCCCACGATAGCCGCGGCGCCCTTAGCACAACCGTCACGCCGCTGACACTCTGATGCGCGAAAACAACACTGACGCCAAGGTGTGTTGCGCCGTCTTTACGAAGGCTTATACGATTACCCATTGAATAGAGCATCGGCATTGGGTCTGTGCGTAACAAGTGGCGCGTCCGCGCGCCGAGTGCGGAGTATCGGGACTTAGAATGGGCGTTGTTCGTGCTGCCGCGTCGGTCGCGTTTCTGTGGGTCGTCGCGGTGTCGGCGGACGGCGCAGGCGCTCAAACCGGCCCCTTCCCGCCTGTCGCAGATTCGGCTGCCTGCGCCGGCAAAGCCGACGCGCTCGGCCTCTCGCGCGTGGTCGAGATCGATACCGCGACCGGCCCGCGCTTCGGCGAGCAATACAAGGAGGTCGACTTTCTCGAGGATCACGAGGTCGTCCTCACCTTCGACGACGGGCCGATGCGCCGCTACACGATGCCGATCCTGGATGCACTCGACGCGCAGTGCACGAAGGCGACCTTCTTCTCCGTCGGCCGCATGGCGATCGCGGACCCCGCCACTCTGAAAGAGGTCGCCAAGCGCGGGCACACGATCGGCAGTCATACCTGGTCGCACAAGAAGTTCACGACGGTCTCCGCGGCGAGCGCCACATACGAATTGGAGCTCGG
>JAFGSN010000015.1 GCA_016934575.1 Vicinamibacteria bacterium | reverse complement strand
CAAGACCGTGCAGCGACGGCGATCCGCGCCGCGGTCGAGGCGCAGTCTTTCGCTCCCTTTATGCTGTTCGGCGTGACCGGCAGCGGAAAGACCGAAGTCTATCTTCTCGCCGCCGAACGCGCGCTCGAGCGCAACCTTGGCGTCCTGATTCTAGTGCCGGAGATCGCGCTGACTCCGATACTCACGAGGATCGCTCGCTCTCGTTTCGGAGAGTCCGTCGCCGTGGTTCACAGCGAGTTGTCCCGGGGAGAGCGACATGACCAGTGGTGGCGTATCCGCGACGGCGAAGCTCGAGTCGTCATCGGCGCGCGCTCGGCCGTCTTCTCTCCGATCCCCGATCTCGGCCTCATCGTCGTGGATGAAGAGCATGACGCCGCCTACAAACAGGAAGAGAGCCCGCGTTATCACGCGCGCGACGTGGCGGTGATGCGCGCCAAGATCGAGGGGGCGCCGGTCGTCCTCGGTTCGGCCACGCCTTCGGTCGAGTCGTACGCCAACGCACTCGACGGTCGATACCGGCGGCTCGATCTGCCTCAACGTATCGGCCCGCGGGGACTGGCTGGAGCGCGGATCGTCGATCGTCGCGCCATGATGCGCTCCGGCGGAGATTCGGTGCTCACGCCGCCGCTTCGTGAGGCGCTGGAACTGAGGCTCGCGCGCGGCGAACAGGCGTTGCTGCTGCTCAATCGACGCGGCTATGCTCAGTGTCTGTTATGTCGTGAATGCGGCATGCAGGCCATGTGTCCGGCATGCTCGGTTTCTCTGACGGTGCACCATGCCGGCGAGCGAATGTTGTGTCACTACTGCGGATACGAGGCGCGCGTGTCGCGACGTTGCGGCGTATGCGGCGGCGAATACTTGCGCCTGACGGGATACGGAACGGAGAAGATCGTGGAAGCGGTTCGCGAGGACTTTCCGGCCGCCAGGGTGGATCGTCTCGATCGCGATCGCGTGGGGCGGAAGAACGCCGCGCTGCGTCTCCTCGCGGAGTTCGAGAAGGGCCGTATAGACGTTCTCGTGGGCACGCAGATGATCGCCAAGGGACACGATTTTCCCAAGGTGACGCTCGTCGGGGTGATCGACGCCGACATCGGTCTCGGATTGCCCGATTTTCGGGCGGCCGAGCGCACCTTCCAGCTCCTGACGCAGGTGGCGGGACGCTCCGGACGAGGGAATCTGGCGGGAGAGGTCATTCTCCAGAGTTATCTGCCCGATCACTACGCCCTACGTTTCGCATGCGATCAGGATTACGCCGGTTTCTTCGAACACGAAATGGCGTTTCGGCGGACAATGGACTATCCGCCCAGGGTGGCTCTCGTCAATATGATCGTTCGCTCGACCCGTCTCGTCGAGGCGCAGAGAGCGGCCAGGGAGATCGCGCAAGAGCTGAGGAAGAAGGCCGGAAGGTCGTTGCGCGTGCTCGGCCCGGCGGCCGCGCCGCTCTCGCGTCTGCGCGAGGAGCACCGCTGGCAGATCCTGATCAAAGGACGCCGCTCGGCGATGAGGGATGCGGTAAGGAGCGCCCTCACCCGTCGATCCGGCGATATGCAATGGGCCGGAGTGATCGTGGACGTGGACCCGAACACCTTGATGTGAATCGCGCGTGACGTTGAAACGTCTTTGCCAGATCCAATCTGTTGGCGCTTCTGCGACCTCGCTTCTTTGCGTTGAATTTGGAACAATCGCCGCCGTATTTACGGATGAGATGAGAGCACTCACGGGCCATGAGCGCGACCGAGGAATAGATCCCAACCGCCAACGATCGGTTCGGGGATGAAGCAGAGAATAAAGATCGCCAGGGCGGCCAGTGCAAGGACTTTTCTCCAAGCTCCCGGCGCTTCTTCGTCCCGCAGAGTCGGCGGATGGCGCCGTCCGAGCACTCTCAGAAGCACGACCCACAGGATCCAGCTCGGGGACAGGAAGATCAGGGCGACGCAGATCCACCAGGCCAGACGGGAAATCCAATGAGCGCGATCGCGGAATACTGAATACAGGATATGTCCGCCGTCGAGTTGTCCGACGGGAATGAGATTGAGAGCAGTGAGGAAGAGGCCGAACCATGCGGCCAAGCCCAGGGGGCCGATGACGATGGTCGCCTTGGAGGGAAGGTCGCCATGCAATCGTGAGATCGTCCAGTTGAGAAGCAACGGATCTCCCAGGAGAATCGGAGAATCGACTTGGGAGGTCTGAAGCGTATCGATCGTGGCTTCTCGCGCTCCCATCGCGAGCACGGGCAGACACACCAGAAAACCCGCGAGCGGACCCGCGATGCCGATATCGAACAGCGCTTTTCGGTTTGGGATCCGGTCGCGCATGAGGATGAGCGCGCCCAGCGTTCCCGAGAAAAGGATCGGCGCCGGAATGAAAAAGGGGAGCGTGGCGCTGACGCCATGGCGGCGGCATGCGAAATAGTGCCCCATCTCGTGGGCGAGCAGGACGGACATGAGAGCTACGGACATGCGCCAGCCGCCCACGAATGTGATCGAGAGCGCCGTGAGCATGAAGAGCACGACGTTCGTCGAAGGGTTGAGCAAGACAGGGACGAGTCGGCGTTTCAGGAAAAAACGTTTCCATCCGGCGGGACTGTTAGTAAAATCGATCGCAAAGGATCGTTCCGGGATCTCACCGGGCGGCTCGGAGCTCACGCCAGCTCGGCGCCGGAAGAAACTGGAATCGCTTCCTGTTGAGAGAGGTTCTGGAGATCCTTGCCGGGCTTGAAACGGATGGTGCGTCCCGGCGGGATACGGACTTCCTTGCCCGTACGCGGGTTTCGTCCGATGCCACGCTTCCGGGGACGTACGAGAAATACGCCGAATCCTCGAAGCTCGATGCGCTCCCCGCTCATCATCGCGGTTTTCATCGCGTCAAGGACAGCCTCCACGGCAACCTCCGCTTTCACCTTGGTGATGTCGGCCGCCTTGGAGACCTCGTTGATGATGTCCATCTTGATCATCGATAAGAACTCCTGCTAAGTCGCGAATAGTATAGGATTTGCCAGGAGACAAGTCAATGAGGCACAAACCGGCTCATCTGGTTTTATTGGAAGGCATGTAACGATGATACCGATTCCCAAGATCGCCCTCGTCGGGCGTCCGAATGTCGGCAAGTCCACTCTTTTCAATCGAATATGTGGGAAGCGTCGCGCCATTGTCGACAGCCGGCCTGGTTCGACTCGAGACAGGAATTACGCGTATAGCTCATGGCGTGGACGCGCTTTCGAGGTCGTCGATACGGGCGGACTCCTGCTGGGGTCGGACGACCCGTTGCTCGCGCCGGCCGAGGAGCAGGTCCATTACGCGATCCAGGAAGCGGACTTAGTGCTGTTGATTGTGGACGGAAGAGTCGGCCTTTTGCCTGACGACGAGATGATCGCGCGGCGGCTCAGGCAGATAGGGAAACGCGTGGTCGTGGCCGTGAACAAGCTGGAAGTTCGAGAGGAGGCGGCGTTCGAGTTCAGCAGACTGGGATTCGAGACGCTGCGACCCATTTCCGCCGAGCATGGTTACGGGATCGGCGAGCTTCTCGATTGCATGCTCGAAACGCTTCCGCCGGATTGCGGAGCAATGGAAGAGGCGGAAAAGATCCAGTCGCTTCGACTCGCGCTCGTCGGTCGTCCGAACGTGGGCAAGTCCTCGATTCTCAATCGATTGTTGGGCATGAGGCGGGTGGTCGTTTCGCCCGTTCCTGGAACGACTCGAGATGCGATCGACGCCGAGGTCATGATCGACAAGCGGCGATTCTGTCTCATCGATACGGCGGGCATTCGAAAGCGGCGAGTGCTCAAGGAGACCGTCGATCACGTCAGCGTGCTGCAAGCGCAACGCTCGATCCGTCGATCCGATGTGGCGGCGCTCGTGATCGACGCCGGGGACGGTGTTCGTGAACTTGACGTCACCGTCGGTCGTGAGATCCGCGATATCGGACGAGGTGTCGTGATCGTTGTAAACAAATGGGACGGGGAACATCCGCGAAGACTCAAGCGCCGCGCTTTCGAGGCGGAGGTCCGTGAGAGACTCGGTCTCATCGCGTACGCTCCGATCGCGTTCGTTTCCGCGCGAACGGGTTTCGGACTACGGGATTTAATTATTACGGTGAACCGAGCGTATGAGGCCAGTCGGCGGCGGGTCACGACCGGACTTCTCAATCGGACTCTTGTCCGCGCCGTGAAAGCCAACCCTCCGAAGACCAAGGGACACGAAGAAGTAAAGATTCTTTTCGGGACACAAGTCGGCGTCGCGCCCCCGACCTTTGTCTTGGCCTTGAATCATCCTTCCCAGATTCATTTTTCCTACCATCGTTACCTTGAGAATCAGTTACGGTCGGAGTTCAATTTCGTGGGCGCCAATATCGTCATCAAAACGCACGCCAGACGGCATTGAGATACAAACGCATGTCTCTCAGGGGGTTATGGGAAGACTGATCGCGCTCTTTCATGCTTGACAAGGTTCAAGGACTAAGATAATCTCTAACCTCAGCGGGCTAAATACTGTTAATACCTCGGTTTTCTTTTGGGGAGGTTGAGCCGGCCCCGATGACGAAAGCGGACATCGCCCGGGTGGTTTACGAGCGACATGGCGGTCTCTCAAGTCGCGAAGCGGCCCATGTCGTGGCGATGATTTTCGAGTTCATCAAGCAGCGTCTCGTTGATCAAGAAAAAGTGCAGATATCGGGCTTCGGCACATTCTCGATTCGCCAGAGACGTGAACGACGCGGACGGAATCCGCAGACGGGCGCAACGATGCTGATCCGGCCGCGTCGATCCGTGGTATTTCGTCCATCAAAGCTTTTCGGCGTGACCTCGGAGTGATCTGGCGGCTGTGTGATGCTTGAGAAGAAGATCCCAAACAAGCTCTTTTTCAAGATCGGCGAGGTTTGCGAAATCACCGATACGCAGCCCTACGTCCTGCGTTACTGGGAATCGGAGTTTCCGTCGCTCGCGCCCGCCAAGAACAGCTCGGGGCAGAGAATCTATAGGCGGCGTGACATCGAGACGGTTCTACGCATCAAGCAGCTTCTTTATGAGGAAGGGTTCACGATCGCGGGCGCCAAGAAACGCATCGAGGCGGAAATGACCGGAAGAGTCAACACGCCGACGCCGACGCCGACTCCACAGGTGGTGCATGTCGAGGAGGAACGCCTGCGTGCCGCCGTCCACGAAGTGCGTGATCAGCTTCGGGGTATATTGACTCTCCTGGACAGGGGTGATACAAAAAGAACAGGATCGTAGTGTCGGGATGTAGCGCAGCCTGGTAGCGCACCTGCTTGGGGTGCAGGTGGTCGGAGGTTCAAATCCTCTCATCCCGACCAGCTCTTAAGCTCCATGGCCCCGGAGACGAATCTCGGGGTTTTCATTTTTATGGCTCGCCCACTGATACTGGTCACCAACGACGATGGCGTTCATGCGCCGGGCATCCGCGCCTTGGCCGGGTCGCTCGAAGGACTCGGGCAGATCGAGGTCGTCGCGCCCGACAGGGAGGTGAGCGCCTGCGCTCAATCTCTCACGCTCTCGCGCCCATTGCGAACCGAGCGTCTGGCGACCGGCATCCATGCCGTGGATGGCACGCCGGCCGATTGCGTCAATCTGGCGATATGCAAGCTTCTCGGGCAGCGGCCGGCGCTCGTGGTCTCGGGCATCAACCGCGGACCGAATCTGGGAGAAGATGTGTTCTATTCCGGAACCGTCGGTGGAGCACGCGAAGGCACTTTCTTCGGCATTCCTTCGATCGCCATGTCGCTCGCCTCCCGAGCGGAGGCGGATTTTTTGCCGGCGGCGACGATCGCGGCTCGATTGGCCGCGCTCGTTCTCGAACGAGGACTGCCGGAGCGCACCTTGCTCAACGTCAACGTGCCCCCCGGTCCCGTGAAACAAGTCATGTTGACGATACAGGGCCGTCGCGAGCACGAAAGCTGGGTTCTTGAAGGACGTGACGGCCATGAGCGGCCGTATTACTGGATCAAGGAAGGGCACGAACACTGGCGTACCGATGCCGTCTCGGATATTCACGCCATTCATCAGGGGATAGTCTCGATCACCCCGCTGCAAACCGACACGACTTACCATGCCGTAATCAACGCGTTTCGGCCATGGCTCGATGTATTGGGCGACGGGAGCGGTTTGAAGCACGGCTGACGATTTCCCGAGCGGTTGGCGAGCGGTCGACGTCATGTTAGAGTTGCACAGGCCATTGGATCGGGGCGTGGCTCAGCCTGGCTAGAGCGCTTGGTTCGGGACCAAGAGGCCGGAGGTTCAAATCCTCTCGCCCCGACCAGACTTTCATGAAACCAAGAGAACGTGAAAAGCCCGTCGTCGGGCTGGTCGGGGTATCGAGCCACCGAAGGATGTTCGGGTGACAGCACGACAGTTCATTATCAGTGGACGGGTGCAGGGGGTCGGTTATCGCTTCTTCGTTGTCAGGGAGGCCCGGATGCTCGATGTCGGCGGCTATGTCCGGAATCTGCCAGACGGCACAGTGGAGGTCGTTGCGGAAGGAGCGGTCGACGTACTGCGTGAACTGGAGCGCCGGCTTTCTCAAGGGCCGTCGTTGTCGCATGTCGAGTCCGTGACGGCCGCTACAAAGCAGCCGGCAGGCATACCAGGCTTCACGATCAGATAGGTCGCCTTTCGATCTCCGTCGAGGCAAGGAGAAAAATCGTGCCGAACGAGCGCGCCATTGAATCCCTTAAGGGCAAGATAAGGAATGTTCCGGATTTTCCCAAGAAAGGCGTTGTTTTCAGGGATCTGACCACGCTTTTCAAGGATGCGCCCGCATTTCGACTGGCCGTGGATCTTCTCGCCGAGATGTGCGCGAAACGAGACGTCGATAAGGTCGTCGCCGCGGAAAGCCGAGGCTTTATCCTGGGAAGTCTGATCGCCGATCGGCTCGGCGTCGGATTCGTGCCGGTGCGAAAACCGGGGAAGCTTCCCGCGCGTACGCGGAGAATCGCGTATGCGCTCGAGTACGGGGAAGACGCGCTCGAGATCCACGATGACGCGCTTGATGCGGGCGAACGCGCCCTTGTCGTGGACGACGTGATCGCCACTGGAGGCACAGCCCATGCCGCTGGCGCGCTGGTGGAGAAGATCGGCGGACGGATTGCGGCCTACGCGTTCTTGGTGGAGCTGACCGCGCTTGGAGGGCGCGAGAAGCTTGCGGGGTTCGATGTGCTCAGTCTGATCCGCTATTGAAGTAGACGCCGGAAGCGGATTGCCGTCGTTGTGGTAGTCTTGCGGAGTAATCGGGACGCGCTGCGCCTGTAGCTCAACAGGATAGAGCAGGAGCATCCTAAGCTCAAGGTTGGGGGTTCGAGTCCCTCCAGGCGCGCCATTTCGAGCGGAGTTGAAACCGTGAAAAAAGCTCTCAAGAAACAGATCAAACAGGATGAGTTCGTCACGACCTTCGAACGGGCGCACGCCTGGATGCGGTCCCACGTGGAGGAGACGCGCGCCACGATGATCGGAGCCGTCATTCTGGCCGGGGTTATCGGCGGACTGGCGTATTACCGAGCGGATCGGCAACGGTCGGCCGCTCATGCGTTCGGTGAGGCCGTCGAGATCTTCGAAGCGCCGGTAAGGTCTGATCCGTCCGAGGGCGCCGGCATGACGTCCGGATTGTCGTTCGCATCGAACGCTGAAAAATACAATCGAGCGATGACGGCGTTCGACGGCATCGTGGAACGTTATGCGTCGCTTCCGCAGGGCCAACGCGCGCGATACTTCGCCGCCCTCAGTCGGATTGAGCTGAATCGGTTGGATGAGGCGGCCAAGGCCCTGGAGGAGATCGCCAAGACCAAGAGCGTCGATGCGGGACTGGCGCGACTGGCGCTGGCGGATCTCAATCAGAGGCGTGGCGAGACGGACCGAGCCGTCGATGCTTACAAACTGCTGCTCGCCGAGCAGGATTCCGCTGTTCCACGCGATCATGTGCTCATGCGTCTGGCTGCGGCGCTCGAGGACGCCGGACGAACGGATGAGGCGGCGGAAACATATCGTCGCGTAACGCTGGATAATCCTCAGAGCGCCTATTCCAGCGAGGCCGAGAGGCGCGCGGATTTCCTTGTCGCCAAGGATAAAGGCTGAGTTCGCCGGAGGCGGGGAGGCGGATTTGAAAAAACGAACGGCGTGGCTGCTCATAGCGTCGGTTGTGGTCGTCGCTCTCGGCGCGGCCGCTACTGGAGCCGCGATCTTGCTGGTCAGACTTAGATTCGATCGCGGCGTCTCCGGATCGGCCGCGGGACGGTATCTACAAATCGGCGTCCAGGGCGCGCTCTACGACGGGCCGCCGGCCGATCTCGACGGCTTCCTGGAGCGTCGGCCGCTTTCGCTTCAGCAGCTCATTGACGGCATTGATCGCGCGGCGGCGGATTCAAAGATCAAGGGAATCATCATGCGAGTCGGGCCGATATCCGAATCGGGCTGGGGCGCGGTGCGCGAGCTTCGCGACGCCGTCTCGCGGTTTCGCGAGTCGGGAAAGCCCGCCTATGCCCACGTCGAATACTGCAATGACAAGGAGTACTATCTGGCATCGGCGTGCTCGAAAGTCTTCGCCGTCCCTGAGGCGATCATCAACGTGACAGGTCTGGCGATGGAGACGACGTTTTTCAGGAGAACGCTGGACAAGATCGGCGTGGAAGCGCAATTCGAAGGCGTCGGAAAATACAAGAACGCTCCAAATACATACACCGAATCGTCCTACACCGAGCCGCATCGAGAGCAGATGGAGGCCCTGCTTGACGGCTTGTTCGAGAACTATATCGCGGGCCTTTCGGAATCTCTCGAGCTTGATGAGGATCAGATACGAGAATTGTTGAATGGGGGACCTTATATCGGAGGAGACGCGCTGAAAGTCGGCCTGATCGACGAGCTCGTCTACCTGGAGGAACTAAAGGAAAGACTCCAGGACGCTTCCAGCCTGTCTCCCCGGCGCTATTTGAAATCACGCCGTAAACTCGATTGGGGACGCAAGAGACTGGCGTTGATTTACGTCGTCGGCGACATCATGCCGGGAAAGAGCGGCGCGAGCTTGCTCGGCGGCATCGTGTTTTCGGGATCGGACACGATCGCCGCTGCGATTCGCCAGGCGCGACAGAATGAAAACATCAAGGCGATCGTGCTCCGCATCGACAGCCCGGGCGGAGTGGCGACGGCCGCCGACGTTATCTGGCGCGAAGTGCGTGAAGCGCGGCGCGTCAAGCCGGTCGTCGCTTCCATGGGCGATCTGGCCGCCTCGGGCGGGTACTATGTGGCCATGGGCGCAGACGCGATCGTCGCTCAACCAACGACGCTCACCGGATCGATCGGCGTGTTCGGAGGCAAGCTGAATCTGCGCGGTTTGTACGACAAGCTGGGAGTGACCAAGGAAACGCTCAAGCGCGGACGGTTCGCCGATCTCTATAGCGATTATCGCCCCTGGACAGACCCCGAGCGAGAGCGAATCCGTGGGTTGCTTGTCGCCCTCTATCGAAGCTTCCTGGAAAAAGCCGCAGAGGGACGGGGACAGAGCGTGTCGCAGATCGGCGAAGCGGCCCAGGGACGGGTCTGGACGGGCAGTGAAGCTCTCGATATCGGCCTCGTCGATCAGTTGGGCGGGTTGAATACAGCCGTCGCGATCGCAAAGGAGAAAGCAAACATCCCGGCCGCGGAAGAAGTGACGCTCGTCATCCTGCCCGAGCGCAAGGGGTGGATTGAGACGCTGTTCGAACAAGATGACGAAAAGGCCATGGCTCTACATTACGCGCCGGATGAATTGAAGGCGTTTCTGAATCTCGTCGAGCGCGGCGGATCCGGGAATCTTTTGGCTCGCCTGCCTTATGAAATTCGTGTGCATTAGTCCTTGGAGTCTCATCGCGTCGCGCGGCGCGAGTGATATTGCATGGCATCCCGAAGCATGACGTCCGGATCCTTGCCGTAGACGCGACGGAAGGCCGCGCCGGCATCGCCGTTCTCGCCCATCAGCGCGAGCAGGTCGTTGATGCCGCCTTGGCCGCGGAGTCGCATCATGTATTCGACGAGAGCAAGCGAGGCGTGGTAGAAGCCGACGACTCCTCCGATGCCGCCGCGGGCCAGATCGTCGATCTGGGCGGGACTCAAGACGGATTCGATTCGCTTGCCTTCCATGTATTGAGCGAGGCCCTCATGAAGCTCTCGTGATGCGACGCCGCGCGTTCGGTCGGCGACGAACGCGTGAGTCAGTTCGTGGACGAGGATGGAGTCGAGCCCGGGAGTGAGGCGCTTCGTGAGCCCTCCGATTGGGATACGGATCCGCCCGTCGATCGCGTCATAAACGCCGCCCGCCCAAGTAGGCGCGCCGCTTGCATCGAAGAACGCCTGCTGAGTGAAGAGGATGACCGGAATCGGCGCCGAGGGCTGGAAGCCGAAAGCGATGGTGAGAGCGGCGTGGTGGCGCTCCAGGCCACGCAGGATCTCGCGGCCGACGTCCTCGTGGGCGTCCCCGTCGTAACGAACGTCGAAGTGTGAGAGGCGGCGCTCCCTCATCCCGCGTTCGTCGCTCATGGATTTATCGAGGCGAGCGCGGAGCGCGCGCGCCTCGGCGTCCTCGCGGACTTTCAGCAGATCGTCCAGGATCGCGATCGCCTCGCGATCGCGATCGAGTCGCATGAGAGCAAAAGCCAGTCCGCGCGCCGCCTCCGCCTCGTTCGGCGCACGTTTCAGGATGCGTCGCGCGCTTTGCTCCGCGAGAGTCCACTCGCCGAGCTCCAGGTGAAGCGAGAGAAACGCGCGGTCGTTGTCGAGATTTCCCGGTCGGACTGCGACGGCGCGCTGTAGGTGGCGCCGGGAGACATCGAAGAGTCGCCGTTGACGGGACTGAGAGGACGCCAGAAGCAGCAAGGCGTGCAGAAGGTCGCCGACGGAGTCTTCCTCGGGATGGCGGGCGGACAGGGTTTCGGCGGTGATCAGATCGTTGGATGTCAGGGGAGATCGCTGGCGCAGCTTGAACGCCAGAGTTTTCGCGATGGCGGCATCTCCGGAATCCAGCGCTTCGACATTCGAAGAATCTGTCGCGATATCGTTTGAGGGCGCTTCTCTTGGCATGCCGAACCGCGCGTCGTTCGCGTCATCGAGCGCGGCGACGGGTGACGGCGTCGGCGACACGACTAGGGCGACTGGAGGCGTTGTCATGCGCATCGTGTGCCGACAGAGCAATGCCAAAGCAACGACCGTCAGAAACAGGAGGAGCATTCGCACGAGCACGCCGTGAGATGGACGGCGTCCTCCCAGGGCCGCACGCGTCATGGCATGAGAACGCCTGATGCCGGTCGATTTCAGCTTGGAGAAAACGACGCCGCAGCGCGGACAGGAGAGATCTCCTTCGCTGGGATGGCCGCATCGGGGACAGTGCGCGGTATCGCTCATACGTTCTTCGACCATATTAGCAGTCCGCGCCTTGTTGGAGGAGCAACATGACGTGTCGCGTTCCAGAAGCTCGATGAGGGCATACGGGAAATGAGGGCGTCGCTCATTCAAAACGATGAAGGAGGAGGAGGGCGACGCGGGCGGACTGGAGCGATTCAGGCAAAGACAGTAAAATCACACTGCTAGACATCCATCCGACTGATGGGTGGTGGCGGCAATGGAGGAGAGCAAGGCGGAATGATACAAGCAACCCAGATCAGACGAGGCATGTGCATCAAACACGAAAACGAACTGTATCGTGTGGTTTCGATGCAACACATCACACCCGGCAACTGGCGCGGCATGGTTCAGGCCAAGATCCGCAGTCTCAGGACCGGCGCCATCGTCGATCACCGTTTCCGCTCCGAGGATCGCGTGGAAAGGGCCGTGCTCGAGGAGGTTACCGTGCAGTACCTTTATCATGAAGGCTCTCTCTATCATTTCATGAATAGTGAGACCTACGAGCAGACCGCGCTTGACGAAGAGATTCTGGGAGATGCGATTTCATACCTGACGCCGGAAATCTCACTGAAGGTCGAGATGTTCGATGACCGGCCGGTTGGGATCGAGCTGCCGCTCACTGTGGAGCTCGAGGTCATGGAAACCGAGCCTTCGATCAAGGGCGCTTCGGTCTCAAATCAAAGCAAGCCGGCCAAGATGGAAACGGGGCTGATCGTGAACGTGCCTCCTTTCATTTCGATTGGAGACGTGGTCAAAATCGATACCTCCTCGGGGGCCTATATCGAAAGGATCAAGGCATCCTGAAGATTCAGGCGCGTTTCCATTCGTAACAAAGCGACATCGAACACTCCAGCATATGATCCTGGTGCTTACAGGGATATTTCGTTGAATCCAGGTTGTTTAGCCCCGTGCAGGCGATCAGGGCATGCGTTTTGCTTTTTTCGAATGCATCATGGCGGAAAAAGAACGCATTCCAATGGTGTATTGTCGACTCGATCCGCCGAGCGTTGGCGATTCCGAATCCGTGCGATACGTGCCGCTATCCGAGTTCGGCCTGTGGAAACACCTGATGGAACATCGGCATGGACGTCGCGTGAGAGTGCTTTCCGCCTCGGTCTGGATTTCGGAAGACCCGACGGAGTGGAATTCAGGATATTTGCCTGGAGATCTCGCTCCGGTTGTTCGCCTGCGATTCGAAACCAGCGACTCCTTGGGGATGCCGACTCGCATCGAGCGTTTCTTTCCCGCCCTTCATTATCCCCGAGTTCAAGAAGCGCTTTTCCGGCATTATCCGGATCTCATGGTCGGAGCAGACATCAGAATCACTCCCGGATACTTCGTGCCTCGCGGCTTTCACCGTCCTGTCTGATCAGCCCTTCGTTGGATGGCGTTATTCACGATAACGATGGCGGAACGAGAGGTCGCGTCTGTCGCGCCTGATTTCGATCGATGGTTCGGCCGGAGAAGGGGGAGGGCAGATTCTCCGGACGGCGTTGACGCTCGCCTCCGCCACGGGACGCCCTTTCGAGATCACTCATATCCGCGCCGGGAGATCGCGACCGGGCTTGAGGCCCCAACACGTCGCCGCCGTTCGTGCCGCAGCCATGGCTTGTCAAGCGCGAGTCTCGGGGCTTTTCGAAGGATCGCTCGATCTGAAATTCGAACCGCGAGAAATCGCATCCGGCGAGTTCCACTTCGAAATCGGAACAGCCGGCGCCACGACGCTGGTTCTGCAAACGGTCGTTCCTATCCTGGCGCAGTCGTGCGAGGCGAGTCGTGTGGAACTCATCGGCGGAACGCATGTGCCCGCAAGCCCCTCCTGTCATTATCTGTCGCGACACTGGATCGAGATGACCGAGCGCGTCGGTCTCTCGGCCCGAGTCCACATGCGATCGATGGGATTTTATCCGCGCGGAGGCGGCGCGGTCATGTGTGAAATCACGCCATGGAGGAATCGGCGAGAGCTGATTCTCGATGAACGCGGCGAGCTCGTCGGTCTCCGCGGGATCTCGGCGTCCGCGCGACTGAGAGGCGATGTGGCCCACCGTCAGATGAGATCGGCCGAACGTCTGCTGTGGGAGTCGCGACGTCTCGATGTGAGCTGGACGGATTGCGATATCGCGGCGCTGTCGCCGGGATCTTTCATCCAGATCGAGGCGATCTTCCAGCACGGGCGCGGCGCATTCTGCGGCCTCGGCGAGCGCGGGCTGCGCGCCGAGGTTCTCGGCGAGCGCGTGGCGCGGGACGTTCTCGCGTTCCTTGACTCCAGAGGCGCCGTCGATCCCCATATCGCCGATCAGCTTGTCGTTCCCATGGCCCTCGGGCGCGGCGGTCGTCTCACAACAACGTTCGTCACTCGCCATCTCGAAACGGTCGTCGAGACTGTGACGGTTTTTGGGTTCAGGGCGCGGGCCTGGGGCGCTCCACCCGAGCCAGGCGTCGTCGAAGTCTTGGGACCTTGACCGTATGACTCGGCGCGGTCTAACATCGCGGGAGATTCGTCAAGGCGGGATCGCATTCCAATGCAGTCACAATTAGAGCTTTCGACGCTGATTCGCTTGCTGGTATGGGATTATGAGCGGGGTTCGCTTGCTTATGATCTGGTCTGCTTGCTGCTGATGCTGCTTGTGTTCGTCCTGCCGCCCGAATGGTTGAGGGATCCTCTGGTGATCGGTCCGTGAGAGCGCGTCGTTCCGGCAATCCGGTCCATGTCACGAAAGCCCGGCTGTTTCGCGCCTATCTGACAAGGCGCGCGCTCGCATGCGCATGGCGAGCGTTTCGTCGGCCCGCCCTGCCTATTCGGCGAGCCGTTGCTCGAATGGGGCGACATGCAAGCGCGCGCGGCGTTGAATCGAACGGAAGGCCGGCGGTTCATAGATTTGCCCTGCCCGGAGCGAGGATTGCTCGGCGAGCTTCCAAGGCTTTTGCGGGCATGCAAAGATTTGCCTTTTTGATTGTCGTCGCGTTCGCTCCGGCGCTCGCTCTGTCGTACGAGCCGCGGCCCGTGGAGGAAACGCTTGCCGCACGGGGCGTTGCGCTCGGCTTCTCGACGAAGGAAGACGTCGAGTTGAAGAACGACGTGGCCAGGATCGGCGAAGTGCCTTTTCTCTCGAAAGTGACGTTCGAGTTCTTGAATCGGGAGGAGATGAGGAGCTATTTCACCGCCATTTTTGATGAGGAGTATCCCGTCGCCGAAGCGGAGGCCGACCAAAGAATGCTGGTGGCTTTCGACCTGTTGTCGGAAGGAGTCGACCTCCGTGAAATGCGCGGGCGTTTGCTCGAGGAAAACGTCGTCGGATTCTATGACGAGCGTCCAGGCAAGAAGCGGCTGTTCGTCGTCAGTCATCGACGCGGAATGACTCCGCTCAATCGAATGATTCTCGCCCATGAGTTGCGTCATGCCCTGCAGGACCAACACATCGATGTGCATACGGCCTTGCCGCGTGACGTCGGCGATTTCGACGATCGTCGCGTGGCGCTGATGTGCCTGCTCGAGGGAGACGCGACCTGGCTGATGGAACGGTATCTCGACGAAAACGTGCCGGAGATTCGCGAGACCGCGCTTGACGCGCTCTGGACGCTCGATGAGCCTTTGGGCGCGGAAGTGCCGCGGGTTTTGCAGGATCAGCTCGTGCTTCCTTATGCGCGCGGTCGCGCCTTCGCGCGAGCGCTGTGGGATGAGGGCGGTTGGCAGGCATTGCGTCGTGCATGGGACTCGCCGCCGCGCTCGACCGAACAGGTGCTTCACCCCGAGAAATACAGAGCCCGCGAAGCGCCCCTGGTCGTTGCTCCGCCCGAGGCGCCGAAAAACGGCCGACTGGTTCGCGAGGGCGTATTGGGGGAGATATTGATACGAACGTTGCTCGGGGGAGAGACGGAAGATGCAGCCGCGTCGGGGTGGGGCGGCGACTTCTATCGCGTCTGGGACGTACGGGGGCGCACGCTGCTGCTCTGGCGTTGCGCATGGGACACAGAGCGTGACGAGGAGGAATTCTCGTCGGCGATCATCGCACGATTGACTCGGAGCCATGGACGATCGCAGCGGATCGGAGACATGCGGTTTTTCAAACGCGGATCGTGGAACGTCGTCGTGACGAGACGCGACGGCGTGGTGCTCTTCGGAGCCGCGGACGATGCGGGAATCCTGCTCGAATCGATTGGGGCTCGCTAGCATGCACGATCGAGACGTTCGACTTCTGTCCGTCGCGGTTCTGACGTCCATCCTTGTCATGATTGGTTTCATGGAAGTGGAATTTGTCCGACCATTGAGGGGACCTTGTCCCGCTAGCGCGCGCATCGGGCGAAACTGCGCGTTCTGTGGCGGAACGCGCGCTTGGCGGCGAGCCATGAGAGGCGACTTGTCGCAGGCGTTCAAACGCCATCCGGCGGGCGCCCTGGCCGGGATTGCGACGTGGGGCTTGATACTCGGCGCGGTCGGTTCCTTGATCACGGGTCGCCCGAGATACGCGGCCGCCGGGATCATTCTCGCGGCAGGTTTCATGACGCCGGCCATGACGTATCAGACGTGGATCGTGTGGGCGGCGTTTTTGTCTGGGTCATGAAAGCGCTCGATCGGGCTGCGCCCAGAAATCAGAGAGGAGAACGATCGTGAACGATTCTAGACTTCAGCAGAGAAGGTTGATCGCCGCCGGCATAGACGTCGGGATCGGTTTCGGGCTGAGCGTCATACTGCTGATCGGCGGCTGGATCATCGGTCTGCTTGTCAGGCTCGTGATTCCCGACCATGCCGTGGGGATCTATCTCTGGCGGATGATCGCTTGTGCAACGGCTTTTCTGATCCTGGCGTACATCCTCGGGCGGGACACGTTCGCGGGGGGGCGAAGCTTCGGCAAGAAGCTGCAGGATGTCCGAGTGGTCGCGGGATCGGGGACGATCACGTTGATGGATTCGGTGAAGCGCAATGCGATCTTCGCCGTCGGTCCGGCGGTCTGGCTGCTGATGGCGGCGATTCAGCTCGTGCCTTATCTGGGGGATATCGTCGCCTGCGTGTTTATTCCCCTCAACGCGCTGGGGATCGTCGCCAGCGTGGCGGCCATGATCGTCGAGGTCATCAAGATCATGCAGGACCCATACGGAATCCGTTTCGGCGATCAGCTCGCCAACACGCGCGTGGTCGGCTAGTCT
>JAFGSN010000014.1 GCA_016934575.1 Vicinamibacteria bacterium | reverse complement strand
TATCGTGGCCTGAGCTGCATGCTCCGGGCGATCAGGTCTGGGAGGAGCTCGATTGATTGACGGACGCCGCGCTCCGGCGATCAGCGCTCGAAAGTCGTTTTCGGCAGGCGCAGCGTCCCCTCGAGGCGGATTTCGCGCGACGAGGCGCCCACCAGGATCTTGAAAGCCCCCTTTTCGGCGAGCCAACCTCCCTTTGACGGCTCGTAGAACGCCAGTGCGCGGCGATCCAGCGGAATCGAGACCTTCTGCCGCGCGCCGGGCTTCAACGTGATCTTGCGGAAGGCTTTCAATTCCTTGCGCGGCCGCGGCAAGCTTGACTTCACGTCCTGAACGTAGATCTGCGCCACTTCGGCGCCCTCGCGCTCTCCGACGTTTCGAACCTCGAACTCGACCTTCGCGATCGATTCCCCGGCATCGGAGCCCTGGACGATCATGAGATTCGAATAATCGAACCGCGTATAGGAAAGGCCATGGCCGAAAGCGAAGAGCGGCTCGATGTTCTTGGCGTCGAAGTGTCGATAGCCGACGAACAGGCCTTCCTCGTAACGCACCGTGCCGTCCTTGCCTGGATAAGCGTCGGCGGCGTGAGCCGGGGAGTCGGCGAGACGCTTGGGAAACGTGCAGGCCAGCTTGCCCGACGGATTCACGTCGCCGAACAAGATCCTAGCCAGAGCGTTGCCGCCTTCCATGCCCGCATACCAGGCTTGCACCACGGCCGGCGCCTTCTCGATCCAGGGTTCCATCTCGACCGGTGAGCCGGAAACAAGCGCCACGATCGTCCGGGGATTAGCTTCCACGACGCGCCGGATCAGCTCATCCTGGCCGTCAGGAAGCCTCATGTCCTTGCGGTCCGCGCCTTCGCTGTCGAAAAATCGGTCGTGGTTGAGGCCGGCGACGACGATCGCCGCGTCCGCCTGTCGGGCGGCGCGGACCGCGCGCTCGACGAGATCGACCGCGCCGTCTTTCCGATATCCAGGAGCGTAGGTGACGGTGATCCGATCTCCGGCGCGCTCCACGATTCCTTGAAGCGGCGTCACCTCGTAGAAAGCCTTGATGGTCGAGCTGCCTCCTCCGTGTGCATGCCGCCGTGTCGCGTTCTCGCCGATGACGGCCAGCGATGAGATATTGCCTGCGTCGAGCGGCAACACGGCGCCTTCGTTCTTGAGCAGGACGATCGCTTCCTCGGCGACGCGAAGCGCGATGGCCTGATGCGCCGGCGCGTTGAGCAAGCCGACGCCCTCGTTGCCTTCGAACGCGTTCGTCGCAAGGATCAGACGCAGGTTGCGTCGGGCCTTGTCGTCGAGGGCCGACATGGGAAAGTCGCCCCTTTCAAGACCTTCTCGAAACGGACGGGCGAGAAAGTATTCGTCGTAGGACGGGGCGCGGGTGCCCATCTCCAGATCCAGGCCGTTGAAGACGGCCTCCCGCGTATCATGCGTGCCGTTCCAGTCGGAGACGACCACGCCCGTGAAACCCCACTCGCCCTTCAGAATCTTGTTCAACAGGTAATCATTGTGGCAGCAGTGTTGGCCTCGGAACTTGTTGTACGCGCCCATGACCGACAGGACCCGCGCTTCCCGCACCGCGGCCTCGAACGCCGGCAAGTAGATCTCGCGCAAAACGCGTTCGTCCATCTCGACGTTGATCGAGTTGCGTTCCCATTCCTGATTGTTGGCGGCGAAGTGCTTGACGCACGACGCGATCCCTCGAGACTGGACGCCTTCAATGTACGCCACGGCCAGCCGCGCGGCGAGAAAGGGGTCCTCGCCCATGTATTCGAAATTGCGCCCGCACAGGGGAGTCCTCATGATGTTAACGCCGGGGCCCAGCATGACGTGCTTGCCGCGTTTGCGGGCTTCTTGTCCCACGACTTCACCGTATTTACGCGCCAGTTCGGGATTCCAGGTCGACGCGAGCGCGATCGAGACGGGGAGATAACTCGCGAAGTCGTCCGTGCGGCCGGAGGGACGAAACGAATCCGGACCGACGTCCTCGCGCACGCCGTGAGGGCCGTCGGAGAGCCAGCGTTTCCGGACGCCGAGACGCGGGATCGCCGCCGTGGTGAAGATCGAATCGCCGTGCACAAGCGCGAGCTTCTCGTCGAGCGTCAAGCGCGCCAGCAAATCCTCCACGCGTGCCTCGGGCGGCTTTTCCGTGTCCAGATACGCAGGTCGCTCCTCGGCGTGCTGCACGCCGGCATTCGTCGCGATCATGCAGGCGACGACTCCAAGAGCGAAAAGGCTTCGTCGGGCGATGTTATTCGTAGGCTTCATGATTCCGGCTCTCCTCGTTACCGATTGAAATCCGCGGTTTTTCGACGATCGCGCGGAGCGCTGGATCGGCGTGCCGTCCATAACAATAAAGATTATCATGATGCGCCGTTCTCGTCGGCGGTTGTATCACTCGGCTGTGCCTGGGTCCGCGTGGCCGGTGATGCGTTGCGCCTTCTCGGCTTTGTCTTCGCCGACGAGGAAGGGCAATGCGTCGAATTGTCGAAAAGACGCGCGCCGACTCACTCGCGCAACTGGCGGCCGGCCACTTCGCGCACGAGCCGACTCGAGTCGTTCGCGGCGATAAGCGACAGGGCGTCGCGATCGTGGATTCGCGCCACGACCGCCAACCGCACGATCCAGTCCGGATCGGAGAGCGCCGTCTTGACGAGCAGGCTCTCGTCTCTCAATTGGTCGACTGCCGCGCGGCGCACGCCGTAATCGGGCTCGTTCTCGAGTATGCGCGCCAGGACGCCGGCGTCGGTGATGCGCTTCACGGCCGCTTCGCGCACGAAAATATGCGGATCCGTCATGGCGATCTCGGCCAGCAAACGCGAATCCTTCAGTTTTTGCACCGCGGCGCAACGCGCCTCGTCGTCGGCGTTTTCGACGGCGGTGCGGGCGATCTCATGCGGATCCATGCGTTCCCTGAGCTCATGAGCACGCGCGTTGTATTTTCATCACGAACGTTGGTTCACGCTACCATGGTTCGAGAGCGCGCCGCAAGGGAAGGACCGAGGCGGCGAGGCGGGATTGATGCCCCGGCCCTGGAGTCGATCACGGCGTCGCCGGCGACATGAGACGAAAATCATGGCGGCTCCGGCGTGCGTAACGTCGCGCGGTCGCGTCTGTCGAGCCGGTTTTCTAGCAGATCTTTCATCACGAGCAGGTATGCCGGCAACATGATCGGCATCATCTCTCCGTATATCCGAACTTCCGATATCTTTCCGACGAGCAACATCGCCAAGAAATGAACCGGCGCCACCAGCGTGACCCGGCGAACGAAGCGATTCCCGATTTTGCGCCAGTAGGGCAGGACAAAGAGCCACGTGTAACCCAGCGAGCTCAGAACGTAAACGAGATGACCGTGGTCGGTCAGGGCGCTCAGATTCCATTCCAGACGATACCAAAAAATTCCGCCTGGATTGCGCCTGAAGGCATAGGCCAATGAGAGCTTGATCGCCGTCCAGACAGCCGCTTGCGCTAGGACGTGAATTCCGATGCGCCGATAGCGCTCCTTTCCCAGCGCGGACAGGAGATAGCCCGCGATCAGAAAGCACGTCGTCTCGCGATTTAGCGTCGCGACGGCGAACAACGGATAGTAGAGCCGCCAGCGCCGATCGTAGAGAAGGATCAGTCCGAGCGTCATGAAAAGAACCGACGGAGTGTCGTAAATGTAGTAAGAACACAGGAATCGAGGCAGCAAGTAATGGAACGGCAGCACCAGCGCCGGCAACAGCGCGACCTGGCGCGCGGCATTGATCGGCAGGATTCGAGACATGTAATGTCGAAAAGACAACAACAGACAGAATGTGGCGAGCGTTTCCACGACAAAGCAATAATCCTTCGATGTGGCTATGAGCGGCAAGGGTATGCCCGTTTCTCGGATACCCCCGTAAATCCAGGGAAAGAGCCCTCGATATTGAAAAGGGGTCGGCGCGTTGCCCGCAAGAAGAGCGTCGAATCGCGCATGTTCCCACTCCGGCCTTCTCATGCGTAGTATGCCGTAGTAGTAGGCGAACGACGCCGCAAACCCCAGGAAGCATGACTCGGGAACGATGCGTCCCATTTGATTCAAGGTCGCGCGCAACCGATCGGCGATCAGACAACGTAACGATGACGGCCGGTCTCGAATCATGCTCATAGGCGATGTCATGACGAAGACGAACGGGCGACAATCCTTGATCGAGAGACGATACCGCGCGGATTCTTTACGGTCAATGGAAACGCGAGATGTTTCAGATAAGATTGAGATGATCGGCGAGAATCTTGAGTCCCAGCCCGATGAGCACGACGCCGGCCGCGACTTCCACGCGTGATCCGAGACGTCCCGCGACCGACCGCGCCAGCGCGATCGCGACGAGAGACGCCATGGCGGTCACGACGCCGAAAAGGACGACTGACAGCGCGATCGGGGCGCCGACCGCCGGCAACGTGATTCCGGCGGCAAAGGCGTCGATGCTGACAGCCAGCGAGAAACCCACGAGGCTGAGCCCGCGCGTCAGATCGACGGACTCCGTCCGCTGCCCGCTTCCGCGCACGCCCGAACGCATCATGCGAATCCCGAGCAAGGCGAGAAGGCCGAATGCGATCCAGTGATCCCAGCGTTCGATGTGAGTGAGCATGAAACCGCCGAGTAGGGCGCCCGCCAGCGGCAACAGCGCCTGAAACAGACCAAAGTGGAACGATACCCGGAAGACCTGCCGCGGCTGTCGATATCGCAGTCCGAGCACCGCGGCCACGGAAAACGCATCGGCGGAGAGCGCCAGGGCGAGCAACAGAATTTCGGGCGGGGGCATGGCGGATCGTCACTCCCGTGGCCGGCGGTCAAGTCGTGATGTCATGCATGTAATCGCGCTGCGGCCGTGCGTGCGGCGATGGACGCTTTCATAATAACTTTCATCTCGATCATTGACACTCGCTTCGACTCAAGGTAGCGTGGTTCCAACGATCAAATCGGGTGTCGATGCCATGGAACTCATACATTGTCCTGAATGCGACACCCTCAATCCTCCGGGTGTCTCGGTCTGCCAACAATGTCATACTCCACTGCCCGAGATTGCGGACAAACCGCCGGAGGCGCGGAAGGAAGAGACGGTTGCCGCGCCGGAGAATGGCGCTCCGACTCCGGTCCCCGCCGACTCCGGGTCTCCGGCTGCGGTGGAACCGGTTCCCTTCGAAGGTTCGTCCGAGATTCTGGCGCGCGTGGCGTCGCTTCGTAAGAGTATCGAGCGGAATCCAACGGCCAAGGCATTGTACCTGCAACTCTCACAGATCTATGCCGACGGGGGGCGGAAAGACCTGGCCGTTACGGTTCTCGAAGATCTGCTCGAGGTCGATCCTAAAAACGTCTACGTTCGCCATCGCGCCGACCAGCTCAAACGTCCCGCCGTCTCGCCGGCGCCGACCATGCGATCTTCAGGTCAAACGTCGGCTTACGCACGTCCAGCAGGACCGGTCGCGATGTATCCGCGCCGCGCAGCATCAAGCGGCCATTCGGACTCGCTGCGCAGGCTTGTCCAGCGTCGCAAGGGGCTCATCATCGCGATCGCAGCGGGATTCCTGGCCCTGGGGATCGCCGGCGTTCGCTTCTTGATGCCCTCGACGCGACAGCTCGTGGCCGGCGATTTTCGCGCCTATGCCGCCAAATGGTCTCCGACAGGCAAGCATTTTGCGTTCCTTCTCGATCAGAACGCGAAAACCAGTCTGGCCGTTTATGACATGCGCCGGCATTCTTATCGAGTCCTGAATTCCGTCGGAGGATGGAGCGGCTCGGCGTTCGATTGGTCGCCTGACGGGCAGCGCCTCGCATATGTGGCGTCATCGAACGAGGAGGATTGGCGGGACACGATATGGGTGACCGACATCGTGAGCGGAGAGTCTCGCGTTGTCGGCGCGGGCTCCGCCCCCGTATGGTGCGCCGACGGCGCGAATCTTCTTGTCGTATGCCCGATCGATCCGATCGGCGTATTCGGGAACCTGCCAGAGGAATGGACGCCTCCGGCGCCCGGCTTGTGCCGGATGAGTGCCACGACCGGCGAGACCCGGCGGCTCTCGACTCTGACAGAAAGGGAATACATTTACTCGCCGCGGCTCGAAAAGATCGCCTTCAACAGAATGAATTGGAGCGGGGACGCGAGCGCCGTGAGCATTGACGACGGTGCAAAGGAGTTTATCGACTTCGTCGGCTCCGTGGCGGAGGGAGGAGCACGGAACCTGGCCGAGGGCAGTCGCGACCTGGCGCGAGAGGTCGAAGCTCGGCGCTACTTGCAGGACAAAAAAGGCGGTCAGAATGACGACAGCAGCGCTTCCTATTCGACCGACGTTTTCGTCATGGACGTAGCCGGATGGGAGCCGGTCCAGATCACGAGTGACGGACGTTCTTCTCTCATCTCATGGACGCCCGATGGCTTGCGGATCCTTCTTTCCGTGAAAGGCCCTTCGGGGGCCGAGGTCTGGACGGTGAGTCCGAATGGAGGCGACAGGACGGCGGTGATCGCCGCGCCGCTCACGGTGGCGGGCGGTTCGAGCGCCGCTCTCACTTCGGACGGCCGGTATGTGCTGTTCGTGGCGCCAGTGTCGGCCGAGAACGCCATGACCAGCGAGGATCCAGCCGATCTCCATGTCTTTCGTGTCGGTTCCTCTTCCGCCAAGCGCCTCGAAAACAAGCACCCCTTCAAGCAGCGTTTCTCGCTCTCGCCCGACGGCAAGCGACTCGTGTACGAGGTCGGTGCCGACGTCAAGCTTCTCCGGGGCGCCCAGCGGAGCGAGCTGTGGCTGATGTCTCGTTAGCCTGACGATGATCCTGTTGCTTCCCTTGCGCGCCGCGGAATGGTCCCGGCGGTCCGTTCTCGCCATGTTGAGTCTCATGGCGGTCAATCTGCTCGTTTTTCTTTTTTCCTCGCCCGATGCGGCTCGAAAGCTGGCCGAGCAGGAGGCCAAGTTGGAACGTGTCGCGGAGTGGTCGTTGCGCCTGCCAAGAAAAGAAAACGCGCGACTGAACGAACGGATCAAGCGTTTTCCATCCGTTCTCGCGTTCTTAGAACAAGATCAGGAATGGCCCGTCGAGATCGAATCTTTGGAAATCCGCGAACGTCTGACTTTGTGCATCGAGGATTATCGGACGATGAAGAAAACACACTCTCTTTATCGACACGGCTTCGTGCCGGCGGAGATCGGAGTCAGACGCCTGATTCTGCATCAGTTCTTGCATGCCGATATCGTGCATCTCGCATTCAATATGCTTTTTCTATGGGCGGTTGGCGCCCTGGTTGAGTTGACATTGGGCCCCTTTGGGTTTCTCGCGGCCTATCTCATGAGCGGCATGGCGGCCGCGCTGGCGCACGCCGCTCTCAATCCGCTCAGCATGGAGCCGGCCATAGGAGCTTCCGGAGCGGTTTCCGGCATGATGGGCCTGGTCGCCGTCATGCATGGACGGCGCCGCCTACGGATGGTCCTCGTCGTCATGTTGGCCGTGGCGCCACGCGTCTACTTCTTCTCGCTGCCTGCGTATGTCTTCATCGCGCTCTGGTTGCTTGAGCAGATTTTCTTCGCATCATTCGGCAATACGACGCTTGACGTCGCGTTTGGCGCCCACCTCGGCGGGTTCGCGTTTGGCGTGATCGTGGCGATCGCGCATCGGTTCGTCTTCGGACCGCCCGATATCGACCTCGACTCCGAGGAGTGAAGGAGTGACGCTTCACTGGACGCTCCCTGAGCCTCCGGGCTAGAATCGCCGCCGCCCGCGATGAAGAGCGCATATAAGGACGATATGGCGAGTCCTGTTCCGGACGATCGAATTCCGGCGGATCGAAAATCCGTCATGGCCGGCCTCGTCGGTCTGATGGCCGCGACGGTTCTCGTATTTCACGCCGCCAGCGTGCGTGACGTAGCGCTTGACGAGCTGCCGTCGACCTGGCGATATATGGACGATCTCGCGCTCGCCGCGCAGAGCAGCTTGCGATGGAGCATCGGTCAGCGTTGGCATCAGAGCACGAAGGCGCCTCTTCCGGCGGAAGAGGTCGCCCCCATTTTCCAGAGTCTTCTCGATCGGCGCTTGGCGCGTTTGTCCATCCGCCCGCACGAGTTCTGGCGCACTGTGTCCATGAATCCCTTCAGGCGCCGGATGCCTCCCATACTGCCTCCGCCGCTGGAAGACAGCGGGCGCTCGTCGCTGATGGCCGTCGGTTTCACGCTGCTCGGCGGCGTATCGCCGTATTTCGGGCTCTGGATGGGCGTCCTGCTGGCCGTTCCGTGTTTGATCTGGTGCGGCCTCGATCTCGGGATGGCGCGCGGAGCGATCGCCGCGGGCGTCTTCGTGTTTTCGCTGGCGTTTTCTCCTTTTGTCGTGGAGAGCCTCACGCTGCCGCATTCCGCCGTCGCGTTTTACTTTCTTGCCCTGCTGGTTCTTCTCGCGCTTTCCTGCCACTGCGTTCTCGCCGCGAGGTTGACCTGGACGAGCTTCGCTTTTCGCGCGGCCGTCGCCGCTCTCGTGTTCGCCGTCGGCACGTTGTGCCGCGCGACCACGTTCGCGCTGCTTCCCGGGTTCCTTTTCACGCTACATCTGGGCGTGCGCCGTCTCGTGAACGGAACGCCGAAGCGATCGCGAGCATGGGCTCCGACTCTGGCGGTCGCGGTTCTCTTTGTAACCCCGTATGCGATGCTACGGTCCGATCGTTATCACAACGTCTGGATCAGCGTCTGGCAGGGTCTGGGGGATTATGGGCAGGACCGCGGTTATTCATGGTCGGAT
>JAFGSN010000087.1 GCA_016934575.1 Vicinamibacteria bacterium | reverse complement strand
TAACAATCGGCGCGATTCTCACGCTCTTCGTCCTGATGCAGGTCACCGCCCGCATCGATTGGGGCGCCGTTTTCGCGCGTAAGGCGCCGGCCAACACCGCTCCGCGGCGTTGATGAAACAGGCATGGGGCGGCGGTCGCAAGCCGCCGCCCTGCCGGCGAAATCCGCTCAGACTTGAAGAATTGCTTACCCGGCTTCCCTATCATCCGCGAATACGTAAGCGTCAAGCCGAGCCTGCCGCACGCCGAGCTGACACCCGCGCTCCCGCGGCATGTGCTACGGGCGCACGCGGTGCGCGCAAACAGGTGGCGGCCAGTCTCTGATATCACGTCAGCGTTTCACTGGTGACAATTGGATTGAGGACTGGCTCCTGCCAGTGTTGCGTGCTCGTGGATCGCCGGCAGCGGGCGTCGAATTCATCCGTTCAATGCGCCGGGCTCTTGCATCGCGCCGTGCTCGACGACCCCCGGCCGCGACGGCTGTTCCTGGGCGCCCGTGAGGCGGTCGCCGAGCCCATGGTGAAGCCGTTCGTGATCAGCGGCCGGCGCGCCGCCCTGGCCTTGACCGCGGACTCCGCGTCTGCGACAGTTCCAAAGGCGCTTGTGATTGGGTTGTCTCGGTTTTTTTCCGACGCCTGAACTCGCCAGGAGGCATCGATTCGCCATGAAAAAGAATCCACGTCCGATCCCTGCAATACTCGCGAGCGCGTTCGCGCTCTTCATGTCCGGCCAAGCCGCGGCGGCACAGGAAGCCCCGGCATCATCCGAGCCGCTGCTCGCCGTGAAAGGGGATAAGCTGGTCAACGGCAAAGGCGAAGTCGTCCGCCTGCGCGGGTTCGGTCTCGGCGGCATGCTGCACATGGAGAACTTCATCGACGGCTATCCCGGCAACGAGGAGGCGTTCCGGGAGGTCCTGCTGAAGTCCATGGGCAGGAAGAAGTACGACCTGTTCTTCGAAAACCTCTACAGGAACTACTTCACGGAAGAGGACGCCCGCTACATCGCCTCCCTGGGGCTCAATCTGGTCAGGATCCCGATCAACTACCGCCTGTTCGAAGACGACATGAATCCGCGCGTGATCAAACAAGACGGGTTCACGCACCTCGACCGGGTCATCAAGCTGTGCGCCGAGCAGCGGATCTACACCATCATCGATCTGCATGCCTTGCCCGGCTATCAGAACCAGCACTGGCATAGCGACAATCCGATCCACAAGGCGTTGCTGTGGAAACACAAGGACTTCCAGGACAGGACCGTCATGCTCTGGGAAGCGATCGCGCGCCGCTATCGGGACGATCCTTGGGTCGCGGGCTACGACCTGATCAACGAGCCGGCCGATCCCACGGGGCAGGTGGTCGTGCCGTTCTTCCAGCGCCTCAAGGACGCGGTCAGGAAAGTCGATCCTGCCCATATCCTCTTCATCGAAGGCAACACCTACGCGCGCGAGTTCGACATGTTCGACCCGACCTGGGAGAACGTCGTCTACACCAACCATGACTACGCGGCGCCAGGCTTCCCCTCGAGCGGCCCCTATCCCGGCGAGACCCGCGGCCGGCATTACGACAGCAAGGCGGTCGAGGCGGATTTCCTGAAGAAGAGCCGGTTCATGCTCGACAACGGCCTCCACATCTGGGTCGGCGAGTTCGGTCCGTTGTACACGGGCGACGCGCAGAAGGATGAGATGCGGTATCAACTGCTGAAGGATCAGCTCGCCATCTACGACAAGCACGGCGCGAGCTGGTGCATCTGGCTCTACCGGGACGTCGGATTGCACGCGCTCGTCTATCAGCCCGAGACCACGGCCTGGATGAGGCGGATCAAGCCGATGCTGGAGAAAAAGCAGCGACTGGGCGCCGATTCCTGGGGCGGGGTGGAAACCGGCATTCAAGAGGTGATGGCTCCAATCGACGCGATGCTGGCCCGGGAGTTCCCGGATTACGATCCGTACCCGAACGGCGCGCAGCGGCAGGCTCGCCTGCTCGTCCGCCACATCCTGATCGCGGAGGCCCTGCTGGACGAGTATGGGAAAGCCTTCGAGGGCCTGTCCGAGGATGATGTCGTCGAGTTGGCGGAGTCGTTCAACCTGAAGAAGGCCAATCGCCGCACGCGGCTGGAAGCGATCCTCTCCGGAAGGGAGCGCTGAGCGCGCGCCGTTCGCTTTCGATCAGCACGCCGGGAGGATCAGCGTGAGGGCCGCCGTGTACATCAAGCTCCGGTGATAATCGGACGACAAGTGTCGCAGGACCGGAGAGACCCGGCGATAAAAATCCGGGTTGGAGATGCAATGTCTCCCCATCGTGTCCCTATCTTTGTCGAGGACGCCGGGCACTCGGGCTCTGCTCCACCGATGCGCCGCGCGCTTGTCGACGCGGTGCGATCGCTGGAGCCGGCGCTCGGCGCTTCATCAATACCGTAAGAGCACGGCCGTGTCTGGATTCCGGCTTGCGCCGGAATGACGGTCGTCGTAACCCCGGCGAAAGCCGGGGTCCAGTGATTGACGTGTCTGGATTCCGGCTTACGCCGGAATGACGGTCGTCGTCACCCCGGCGAAAGCCGGGGTC
>JAFGSN010000013.1 GCA_016934575.1 Vicinamibacteria bacterium | reverse complement strand
GGCGGCGGGGCGGCGGGCTCGACGAAAAACGTCCGAACAACGGTCGTCGGATCCGGAAGTTCTTCGGATGTCAGAAGCGGGACCACCACGATGAATAGAAGAAGCGCAGCGTGCACGATGAGCGAAATCGGCATCGTCACGCCTTGTCGGGTTCGGTGAGCGCTCACATCCGAGTCAACAAGATCCTCGAACAGCCTGCGTTCCATCAATGGCCTCGCTTTCCCCGGGGTTAATGACCTCAGGAAGGGGCTTGATTTTAAAACCCCAGCAGGAATCCTGTCAAGACCTTGTCGCCGCGATCTCGACGCCAGGGTATACCTGTTTTCTTTGACACCAACCGAGAAGCGACGGTTCCCATTTCAACAACATAAAAATGCCAAGAGGATTTCAATAGATCTTAAAAGTGACCGGAATGCTCGCCTGGGTGGCCACGGGCCGACCGTTCTTGATCGCGGGAGAGAAAACCCACTGCTTGACGCATTCGATTGCGGCGGCATTCAGGGCCGGGATCGAGTGGACGACTCGGACGTTCGACACACGACCGCGAGAATCGATGACGACCTCGAGGAGAACCTCTCCTTCGATTTTTTTAACGAAGGCCTCTGTGGGGTAGGCAGGCTTGGTCTGCCGGATCAGGCGTGGCCCACGATCGTAATCCTGAACGACGCCGTCGCCCGTTCCCCCGATAACGCCGCCGACAACTCCTCCCGGCACGCCGCCGACCACGCCGCCGACCACGCCTTCCTCCATGCCGTCGGGATGACCGAACTCGCTTCCCATGAAACTGCCGAACTGGTCCAGCTCGGCCCCCAGCTCCTTCGAGACGGACTGCGTCGTGAGGATTTCAGCGGAAAGCGTGAACGCGGCTTCGTTCACCGCCACCGGAACCGATTCCGGCTGATGATTCTCTCGCGATCCTTCCGGCCGCCCCAGAGGCAGCGGCGGGGGCGGGGGCGGGGGCGGATTGTAGAGGAGGACTCTCACCAAGTCGGGGCGTCCAGGAGGCTCCTCGGGCCATAGAATAGGAACGAGGACGATTACCGCCAAAACCAGGCAATGGATGAACAGGGAAAGAAACGTCGTGTACCACGATCGAGAACCGCCCTCATGAGGGACCAGGCTGTTCAGCAACTCGGAACGTTCCGCTGTCGGCGACATCATCAGCGCTCCGCCGTTCGTGGCGACACCGCGTCAATCAATCGTACCATCAACCTCATCTTTGTGACGCAGGGAAACGCGCAAGGCCGTGACATTTTGAACGCCCGCGGCCGACCGTGCCGCTCAAAGCCATTCCAAGAAGCCGCCTCGATCAAGCTTGACGGGCGGCGGCGCCTCGCGACAAACGCTCCCATGCCAAGACAACCGGGCCGGCGATATAAATCGTCGAGTACGTTCCGATGAGGATGCCCACGACCATCGCGAAGCTGAAACCCTTAAGCGCCTGGCCTCCGAAAAGATAGAGGCCGAGCACGGCCAAGAAGGTCGTTCCGTTGGAGATCAAGGTTCGAGACAGCGTCTGATTGAGGGCGTCCTGGAGGATCTTGTAGAGCGGTTCTTTTCTTTGATGTCGCAGATTCTCTCGCGCGCGGTCGAAGATGACGATCGTGTCGTTCACGCTGTAGCCAACGAGAGTCAACAGCGCGGCAATGATGTTGAGGCTGATCTCGAAATCCAGGACTACGAGCAGACCCAACGTGACGAGCACGTCATGCAAGACCGCCACCGTCGCCGCCGTGCCCCAGATGGCGCCCTTGAAACGGATCCCGATGTAGATCAACTGGAAAAGAAGGCCCAGGCACACGAGATAAATCGCCTTTCTTCGCAACTCGGCGCCGGCGATCGGACCGACGGTCTCGTATGAGGACGCTTGAACCGGATTCCCGCCGTACGATTCATCGAGCGCCTTGAGAATACGAGCAACGGACGACTGCTTCTTTTCTCCGGGCCGCGAATCGCCGGGCGTCTCGATTTCAGTGATTCGGATCAACACTTGGTTCTTATGAAGCGCGTCGTAGGTCTGGATGACGGCGCCGGGCGAGACCTTCTCGACTGCGGCGCGGATGCGCTCGATCGCGGGCCTGGCCTCGAACCCGACGATAAGCTGCGTTCCGCCCGAAAACTCCACGCCGTAGTTCATGCCGCCCTGCCGAACGGTCCAGGCGATCCCGCCAACGATGAGCAAGAGGCTCAAGGTGATAAATATCTTCCGCTTGCCGAGAAAGTCGAATTTCGGGCTCTTCACGACGTCAAAGGTCCCGATGCTCAACCTCTCGACAGGACGTTTGCCGAGAATCCATTCGAAGATGAACTGGCTGACGAAATACGAAGCGAAGACGTTGGCGATGAGGCCGATGACGAGCGTCACGGCGAATCCCTTGATCGGTCCGGTGCCGAACGTGAACAGAAAGGTCGCGGCGATCAAGGCCGTCGCATGCGTGTCAAGGATGATGATCCATACGCGCTCGAAGCCATTGGCGATGGCGGCCTTGACCGTCTTGCCGTGACGCAGTTCCTCGCGGATGCGCTCGAAGACGAGCACGTTCGTATCCACGCCCACGCCGATGGTCAGAATCACGCCGGCAATGCCCGGAAGCGTCAGGGTCGCGCCGAGATAGGCCATCGTGCCGAGCAGAATGACGAGGTTGGCGATCAGAGCAACGACGGCGTTCACTCCCGAGAGGCGGTAATAGAAAAGCATGAACAGAGCGATGAAGGACATGCCCGCGATCGAGGCGAGAACACCCGAGCGGATCGAATCGCGGCCGAGCGACGCGCCGACGCTCATCTCCTGGAGATACTCGAGAGTCGCGGGCAATGCGCCGGCGCGAAGCACCTTGGCCAGCTCGTCCGCCTCCTGGGTCGTGAACCGACCTGTAATCTGGCCGTCAGACCGGATCTTGCCCTCGATCGTCGGCGCCGATTCGACGTATCCGTCGAGAACGATGGCCAGACGGCGACCGATATTCTTGCCCGTGGCCTCGCCGAAGCGCCGCGCGCCCTGCGGATTGAGAGAGAAACTCACCGCAGGCTGGTTCATCTGATCGACGCTGGCGCGAGCGTTCTTGAGATCTCGACCGGTAATGACCGATGTCTTCTGGACCAGATAGAAGACACTTTCGCCGGGCCGGTCGCCGGCGCCCCTGACGATCTCAAGATGGGCGGGTAACTGGCCCTGGTAGTTGTCCAGCAAGGCTTCTTGTGAGCCGGCCGAATCCTCGACAAGCTTAAGCAGGAGTTGAGCGGTGGTTTGTATGACGCGCTTGGCCTGCTCGACGTCCGCCACGCCCGGGAGCTGCACGAGAATCTGATCTCCGCTCGAGCCGTGGCGGGCGATGACGGGTTCGGCGACCCCGAGCTGGTTCACGCGCCGCTCGAGCGTGCGTTGCGCTTCGGCGATCGTCCGCTCGTTGAGGTTTCGCATGAGCACGTCGCTCATGACGACGGCGAACCTGCCGCCGCGCTCGTCGATTTTCCAACCGCCCGGCTCCGCGGCCGTGGAACGCGAGAAATCCCGCAGGACCTCTCGCACGTCCTTCACGCGCGACGGCTCGACGCCGCTCACTTCATAGCTTGACGAGGTCCGGCGAATCACCGCCTCGAAGGCGATGCTCTTTTTGTTCAGCTCTTCGCGGACGTCCTGAATGCGGTCATCCACCGTCGCGTTCAGTGCGTCGTCGGTCTTGACTTTCAGGACGAGATGGACGCCTCCCCGAAGATCGAGACCGAGGTTGATCTTGCCCGGCCGGCCTTTCATTTCAAACGGCGGCCAGAGCGCGACAATGCAAGCGACGAGAAAGGCGCCATAGAAAATCGCTCGCACTCGCAGCTCTTTACGAATGAATGCATAGGCCAGGCCGGCCAGGGCGGCCGATGCGATGAGCCACTGGACGAAAGGCTGTTCGAAAGCGGTCGGCATCTCAGCGCTTCTCCTTAGTGGATTCGGCGGGCGATTGTTGCGGTCCGGCCACGGCCGATTTCAGGACTCGGATCTTGGTGTGATCGTCGACGCGTACGACGACGGAATCCTTATCGACGCCCACGACGGTCGCGAAGATTCCCGGGTTGATGATGATCTTCTCGCCCGGCTTCAGGGCGTTGAGCATTGATTCTTGCTGCTTCTGCTTCCTCGTGGGCAGAATCACGATGAAGTAGAAAATCGCGACGATCATGAGCAGCAGCGGGACGTACGAAAACTGCGATCCCGGCGGTTGTGAAGCGGGAGGATTCGCGAGCGCCAGTAGTATCATCGGATCAACCATGGTTTTACAGGATAGGGACGCGGCCGGCGGAGAACGCTGTCCCTGCGCCTCAATCAGTCCTGGGCCGAAAACGTGTTTCAAGTACGGACGACCGAGGATCGCGCTTCCAAAGAGCGAACGGCGAGACTGCGAAGCGTCGTTTCACGAAACTCCTCGAATCGACCCGCGCGAATACTCTGCCTGATCTGCCGGAGGGTGTCAAGGTAAAAGGCAACGTTATGAAGCGTCATCAAGATCGCGGCGGTCATCTCGCCTGCGACATGCAAATGCCTGAGGTAGGCGCGGCTGAAGCTCCGGCAAGTGTAGCAGCCGCACGACGGGTCGGGCGGTCGATCGTCCGAGCGGAAGCGCGCATTGCGGATCGAGAGCCGTCCTTCCCGCGTGAAGAGCTGGCCGTTGCGAGCGTTGCGAGTCGGCAGAACGCAATCGAACAGGTCCACGCCGCGCGCGACCGCCTCCAGAATGTCCTCAGGAGTCCCCACCCCCATCAAATAGCGCGGTTTTTCCTCCGGAAGCGAGGAATCCAAAACCTCGAGCACCCGGACGAGATCCGCTTTGGGCTCACCGACGGATAAGCCGCCGATGGCATAGCCGGGGAAGCCGAGACGCTGGAGCGCCAGAGCGCTGCGCTCGCGCAGCTCCGCATCGACGCCTCCCTGGACAATGCCGAACAGCCACTGATCCGAGCGGCGACGAGCGCGCAGGCACCGCTCCGCCCAGCGCGTCGTACGTTCCATCGCCGCGGTCACCGCGTCCAAAGAGGCGGAATGGGGCGAGCACTCGTCGAACGCCATGATGATGTCGGCGCCGAGGCTTTCTTGAATGGCGATCGCCTTCTCGGGAGTGAGAACGTGCAGGGAACCGTCGATATGACTACGAAAACGAACGCCCTCTTCGGTCAGTTGGCGGAGAGACTGGAGGCTGAAAACCTGGTATCCGCCCGAATCAGTGATGAACGCTCCTCGCCAGCCGGTGAAACCATGTAGTCCGCCAAGCTCGGCGATCAGCTCGGCGCCCGGCCTGAGCATGAGATGGTATGCGTTGGCCAGAAGAATTCGAGCGCCGATGTCGCGCAGATCGCGAGCGGTGAGGGCCTTCACCGCGCCGGCCGTGCCCACGGGCATGAACGCCGGCGTCTCGACGATGCCATGCGGCGTGACCAGCTCTCCCGCCCGGGCCCGACCGCTCGTTGCGGCGATCGAAAAAGACAACATCACCCGGGAGTATACTCAACTGACCTCACAAGGCGGCTCGAAGGGCCTTCGCATCCCAAGGCCTCGCTGGTCTCACGGCCGGCTTTTCAGATAGACTCAAGAACATCGTGGCTCAACGTCTCAAAGTCGCGCTTCTCTACGGCGGCCGCTCAAGCGAGCACGCGGTCAGTCTCCGCTCCGCCGATTCCGTGAGCGCTGCGCTGGCCGCGCGATACGACGTCGTGCTCGTGTACGTCGACCGTCAGGGTCGCTGGTCGCTTCAGGACAGCCCCGGCGCTCCATCCTCCGGCGGCCAAGCGGTCTATCTCGTCCCTGGACCTGACGGCGGTAGATTACGAGCCATGGACGACGCGTCCGTAGTCTGCAGACCCGACGTTTATTTCCCGCTGTTCCATGGCACGTTTGGCGAAGACGGGACGATTCAAGGACTGCTCGAACTGGCCGACGTGCCCTATGTCGGTTCGGGTGTGACGGCTTCGGCCTTGGGCATGGACAAGCAACTGTCGAAATCGGTCTTCGCCCAGGCCGGACTGCCGCTTGGACCTTATCGCGCATTACGGTGGCACGACCCCGAGGAGGAGGCGGTCATTCTCGATGCCCTGGGATTGCCTCTTTTCGTAAAACCGGCGAATCTCGGATCAAGCGTGGGAATCTCCAAGGTCAAGACGCCTGACGCGTTCGCGGCCGCTCTCGATATCGCCTTCAAGTATGACAAGAAGGTCGTCGTGGAAGCGGCGATCAACGCCCGAGAGATCGAAGTCTCGGTCTTGGGCGACGAAGAGCCCGCGGCGGCTCTTCCCGGCGAGGTCGTGCCGGATCGCGAGTTCTACGATTATGAATCGAAGTATTCGGACGACAGTCGAACCCAGCTCCTGATTCCGGCCGCTTTGTGCTCTCGGCACGCCGAAGAGGCGCGCGCGCTGGCCGTTCGCGCCTTCCGCGCCGTCGACGCGGCGGGATACGCGCGCGTGGACCTATTTCTCGATCGCGGAAGCGGCCGTCTCCTCGTCAACGAGATCAACACCATCCCGGGCTTCACGTCGATCAGCATGTTTCCGAAATTGTGGGAAGCCGCCGGCTTGGCCTATGTCGACCTGCTCGACCGCCTGATCGATCTTGGACGGAACCGGCACGACGATCAAAGACGCCGTCTCTCATGTCATCATCCTTAACAAGCGCGCTGCTGGCCGGCCTCATCGCCTTGGAACCCGTTTCCAGTTACAGGCAGCCTCATGATTCGGAATACGTGCGGGCGCTGGAATCTCTGTATGACGGCAGCACGAACACGGCGATCGCGCGGCTGGCGCGGCTTTCCGCCGAGCACCCCGACGACCCCGCGGGACCATACTTCGAAAGCCTGGCGCTCTGCTGGAAGATCGAACAGAACCCGCGCAGCACGCGCCTCGACTCACGCCTGCTCGCTCAAGTCGATCGCGGCCTCGAATTGACGGAACGTCTCCTGCGCGCCGATCCGGCCGACGCGCGCGCTCACCTCGGACGCGCCGGCGCTTTCGGCGTCCGCAGTCGTTTCCATCTCTTTCGTTTCAATAACGGCGACGCCAGGCGCGACGCGATACAGATGCGCGCTGAGCTCATGCGCGTGCGCGCGCTTGATCCCGAAAATAGCGAAGCCTGCTTCGGCCTAGGGCTCTATGACTACTATGCCGACGTGCTCCCTCGGATCCTCAAGCTCCTCCGATTTCTTGCGGGCATGCCGGGAGGCGACAGAGAACGCGGGCTGCTGTTGATCAAGCGCGCACGCCAGGAATCCGACTTCCATCGCACCGAAGCGCAGGTGCAGCTTTACGAGATCTATGCCGAGTACGAGGACGCGCTCGATCGCGCGCACGTCGAGCTTCTCGCTCTGCGTCGTCGTTACCCCGGCGCGCCTTTATGGGGGCTCAAACTGGCAGCGCTTCTTCGCGATCAGCTCGGCCGCTATGCCGACAGCGTGAGCGTTTCCCGAGAAATCATCGCGTCCGTCGTCGGCGGCCATGTCAATTACGCGCCCATCGTCGCCGAGATGGCCCGTCTTTCGATGAGCGAAGCGTTTCTGCGTGATCATCGCTTCGGAGAGGCCAGACAGTCCCTGGAAGAGCTGCGGACGTCATTCGCGGACCGGCCGGTCCTGCGCTCGAGATCGCAGCTTCTGTTGGGCCGTTGCCTTGAAATCGAAGGCGATCGAGAGGCGGCCATGGCGCTCTATCAACAGGCCGCTTCTTCGCCGGATCCGAACATCCGCGATGCGGCGCGGAAAGCGTCGTCCCAGCCGCTGTCTTCGTCCGAGACCGAGGTGGCGCATCTCATCGGAGACGCGCGCCGGCTCGCGGAGGCCGGCCGGCTTCAGGAATGCATGGCGCTCTATCGACGCGTCCATGCCCTCGATCCCGAACAGGATGAAGCGCTCCTGTCTCTCGCGGAGGAAGACTTGCTGGCGCGTAACGCGAATACAGCCCGCGTCTTCATTGATCGGGTGATCGGAAAGAAGCTTTTGGATCCTCCATGGCTTCGCCCATGGGCGCATCTTCTCTCCGGTCATGCGTACGATCTTGCCGGCAAACGACAGGACGCGATTCACGCTTACGAACGCGTTATCAATAAGCCGCTCGGACGAAGCGACTACCATGAGCGGGCCGCTGCCGCCATACGCCAACCCTTCGGACTCGACCGGCCGCAAGCAATCGATCACAACCCATCAACAAACCATATCAACTCCGATTAACCATTCCAAATAGTATTCTTAATCATGAATGCCGGCGACTTTTCAGCAACGACGGCGCATCGATTCACGGAAGCCTAAAAACTTCAGTCGGTTGGAGCGACAAGTTCTCTGGAACTGGCTCCTGGAGCGTCTTTCAACGAATTCCGGCGCATCTTCCACAAGCTAACTCCCCGACTCAGTAGGGTATGGAGGAACTCCGTCGTCAAGAAAATCCTTGACAACCCGATCGCTGATCCATACCCTACCCATAGTATGCGAAACCACTTGTGCCCCGAGATGTTGATTCAGGGTGACAAGTGGTATAGACCGAAAGGGGGTCAGTACGATGCCCGCAAAGAAGAAGGCCGCCAAGAAGACCGCGAAAAAGAAGAAGAAGTAGTCGCGATCACGGCAGCCACCGGGAAGGGGGAATGCGTATCGCCTCCTTCCCGGCATGGCCCTGGATAGCGGCTCAAGATCGCATTCAACAGATTCAATCCGTTTCCAGACCGAAAGGGGGACAGAAAACAATGCCAGCGAAGAAAAAAGTAGCCAAGAAGGCGACGAAGAAAGCCGCACCGAAGAAGAAGGCCCAGAAAAAGTAGTCGTTGCACTGCCGATCGGCTGTTTGAAAAGGGGGTGACACATCGCCCCCTTTTCCTATTCTATCGACCGTCCCAGACTTCGATCCAACTAATTTTGTCGCCGGGACGAATTTTTTCGACGGTCTCGACGCCGTCCGCCACCCAACCCATGAGCGTGTTCCGGCCGTCCCTTTCCGGCATGGGAGTCAACGTGATAAAGAAACGGCTGCCGCCCATGTCGCGTTGAGCTTCCGCGAGTCCCATGGCGCCGCGTCCGAAAGGACGCAGCCCAGGTTCGGATGGAAGCACGACGCCGGCGCCGCCGCGTCCGTCTCCCCGCGGGCAGCCAGAGAAAACGATCTCGCCTGAAATGACCGTATCGAACACGAGATCGTTGTAAAAGCCGCGCCGCGCCAGACGGACGAACGACGCGCACGCCAGCGGCGCCTCCAGAATATTGAGATGAATCTCGATCACTCCCTTGCGCGTGTGAATCAGAGCACGAGGCGTATAAAGAGGCGTCTCCGGCCGCGGCATGTAAGGCGCCATCCAAATGCGATAATCAAGGTGGGGATGAATGCTCCCGGAGAAAGCGACTCGTGGTCCGCCTTGCCCCTTTTCCGCGAGGATTTGTCCGGCGTGCAGTCGGACGCCCTGGGTCGGATCGCTCCGAAAAGCATTTCGCAACACTTCTTCTCCGGCCGCGTCATATCGCTCACCGATGGCGGAAAGCGCCGCCAGGCGCGCGTCGGGTTCAACGTCTCCCAGCGCGCGCTCATAGGAGGAGCGCAAGGCGTCGTTGTCCCGCGAATCGCCGACCCGAGCCAGGCCATGAACCGCGGCCGCGCGCACGGCGAAATCGGGATGATCGACGTATCGTCTTAAAATCACGCTCGCGTTGCGTCCCTCGGCGCGCGCGAGCGCGCCGAGGATCGCGGGCAACGCATACGGTTCCGAGTCCGCCAGCATCGCATGCAGGATGCCGAGCGACATCTCGTCTCCTATATCGCCCAGAGCCTCCGCGAGCGCGTCATGAACGCTCCATGCAGGATCCGGGTCGAGTCCGGAGAGAACCAGGGCCAACCGTTCCCGATCCGTATGGGCCAGCGCCCGGAGCGCGGCCGCGCGGATTCCCGGATCGGCATGGCCGACCCGCGCAACGATCCGCGCCAGCATTCCAGAAGGCGTCGGCAGCCGCGCGAGCGCGGTGAGCGCTGCCTCGATGATCCCCGGATCGGACGACTCCAGCGCCTCTTCGGCTACGGCGACGGAGCGCTCGCCGGGAAATCGCGACAGTGCTCGCAAGGCCTGCACGACAACGCTCCCGTTCCGATCCCCGATCAGAGATTCAATCTGAACCAGCGTGGACGGATCAGCGAGCGTTCCCAGACCGCGCGCCGCATAAAAGCGTGACATGGGATCCGAAGACCCGGCCGCCGTCGTCAAGAACGGTTTGAGGGACGGGGAAGCGATCCGAGACGCGGCATATGTCGCCGCCCACCAATCGAAGCGCGGCTCCCCGTCTTTCAGAAGAACGCCTTCGGCGGCATTGACATCGCCCAGGTGCGCCAGAGCGAAAAGACCGAGACGGAGCTCGATCCAGGGATCTTCGGGATTTCCAGGATCATCTCCGCGCACGGTCACCTTCGGCGCTCCTTCGGGCAACGCTTTCAGAACCATGTTCGCGATCTCGACCGCTTGCGACCGTGCACCGAGACGCGCCAACGCTTCCGCGGCGCGCCCACGCACGATGGGATCGCCGTCGTTCAGCGCCATGCTCAAGCGCTGCTCGGCGTCTCGTTCACCCAGAAGACCGAGGGAGAAAACCGCCATCCTCCGCATCTCCACCTTTCGGTCGTTGAGCATTCCAAACAGGGCCGTCATGAGACCGGAATTTCCGGCTCGTCCCGCCGCCAATGCCGCTCGCCGGCGGACGCCCGCGTCGGAATCCGTCAAATATCGCGCCAGTTCGCCGGCATCATCCGCACGGCTCTCCTCCAAGATCAGAATGCGCGTCAGTTTCTCCGAACGCGTCGCCGGAGACAGAGACAAGAGAAGGGCGCTCAGCGCAAACGGTAACCGGACCATCATGGATCGCGTTTCACCTCCCGAAACGTCCGTCGGCGACGAATTATATCGTCACGTCCGCATGCGCAGAAAACGCCGGGCTTCCAGCAGCGCCTCCATGGGCGTCGCCGCCGAGACCACGAAATAGGGACCCGCCTGTCCGGGTCGCCAGAGGTCCCGAGGAGAACGACGGATCTCAACCTGCCAGCCGTCGACTGAAGGCGCGGGTTCACGGACCTCATAAATCCACCGATTGCGACGCAGCGTGGAATGAATTCCGTTCGTCACCCTGCCGGACGAAGCGCTCGTGAGTCGCATTCCACGATCGACCAGGCGTTCGACGACCAAGCGATCGGAGGACGACATGAACAGGAACTCAACGCCATAGCCGAGATACGGCCAACGAAGATCGCCGGTTTCACGCACGATGCGTCCGAGGGCGTGAAGCGGCATGCGTTCGGCCGAGACCCGCAAATCGAGCTCAAGATCCACTCCGACGTCCAGGCGCACGGGGCTGGCGAGCAAGGCGCCATGAACGCTGATATTTCGAGTCGTCGCGCAGAAATGGCCCGCCGTCATCGAACGCGTCGATCCGACGACGTGGCCTTCCACGGGTATGCGCACGTTCACTCGATGAGCCACCGTGAGCAGCTTGGCCAACCAGCAATCGAGCGCCAGGGGATCGAGCGGACGCCTGAGAGCGGCGTTGGCGCCCACGTCGAGCAGTTGCCGTTCAAGCTCGTGCGTCTCTCCCGCCGGGATCAGGCACAGTATGGATGTCCGGCGCATGGCGGGAAAGGAACGGATCGTGCGCACAAGCGCCGTCAGTGATTGATCGGGCAGATACGTGCCCAATACGACCAGCCGGGCTTGCCCTCCGAGGAGCTGCTCGGTAAGGCTGTTGACCGAGTCGTGCGCCTCGACGCTATAGCCCTCGCGACGCAGCAGCGGCGCGTCGAGCAACAATCCGCGAACGTCGAGACCGGTGACCAGAATCGTGGCGGACATGGCAGGTCGTGAATGAGGCTGCTAGCTGACAACGCGCTCGTTGCGTCGGCGCAGGCGAATCACGCGTTGAAGCGCTTTCGGCAAGATCGCCTTCAGCCCAAACAACGACGGCACGCGGTCATACTGCAAGTGGACGCGCAGGTCTTTTCGGCCGCCGCGGACGATATCACGTACGACGAAACCGTACGGTCCGATGCGCAATTTCGCGCCAACCTTGAGATCCGCCCGCCCGGCATCCCTCCCATATGCGTTGAACGTCAACCGCGCTTCGGTAAGCCTCTTGTGTAAGTCGGGATTCGACAGAAGATGGGCCTTGGCGCGCAAGAAATCGAGAGGCGACGTCCGCCGGCGTTCCGTTGATGAGCTCGTCAGGATCCGCTCCGCCAGAGCCGGATCGAAGTTCTTGGCCATGTAGTCGAGGTTGAGCGCGAAGACCTTCTCGTCCTTCGATCCTCGCTCCATGCATTCTTCGAGGGCGCGCTCCAGTTGTTCAAGGCCCATCGGAAGAAGCTTCAGCGTCAGGGGATCAAGGCCGGTCGTGTCGATGCCCGCGACAGTCACGTCAAGCGGCGGATGCACATAGGTAATGCTCGCGGTGGCGTTCCGCGCGTCGCCCACGAGCAACAGGCCGCGCACGCCCCATCCTCCGGACTCGAGGCGATGCATGTGGTCGACGGACAGGTGCGCCGGATGACCGGTTTTCAGCTCCACGATCTCCACGTCTCCCGGACCGGGAAACGAGCGCACGGAGATGCCCAACAGGAGCAACGCGATCATCACGAGCGGAAGCACGAGACCGCTCAAGAACAACTCGACCTGAGCGCTTGGCGGCGCAACGATGCGCCGCACCACGGGCTCCACCTGATTCAAGCCCTGGTCGGGCTCGATCCGAAAAATGAACTTCCGCAACAACAAGCCGTCGTCCTTCAAGAACGAGGAAAGCTTCTGGGCCATGGGGGACGCTCGAACGCCGTTGGCGGTACGCACCATGTCCCAGATCAATTGCGGCGTCAGCTCGCGGTCGCCGGGAGCCGCGCCGTCGGACGTCGGCTCGCCGACGAGGATGACGTAGAGCGGCAACTCCATCTGCGCGAGCAGGTCGATCAACTTCAGCACGACTTGTGCGCGCAGTTCCTCCTTTGAGATCGCGCCCGCCTCCGGCCAGTCGCGTGGATTCGGATCGAGGATTCCATCCGTCAGGAGCACGACCCGAAAACCCGTCCCCGGAGGATAGGTCTTCACGAGCTCCTGGGCTCTGACAAACGCGTGGTAAAAATCCGTCCATTGGCCTTTGTTGTCATAGAGCGCTGGCTGGTCGACGGAGATTTCGTTCCGCCCTCCGAAGAGAACAAGGCGGTAAGGCTGGCCTTCGAGGAACGTGAACATCTTTTCAAGCGCGACGACCCGCCCCTCCTGCGGATCAAGCGGCGGCAAGGAAGCGGAGTTGTCGATCAGAAAAAGAATGATCGGTCCCGGTTTGGGGACGGACGGCTCGTTCGCAGGCGGACCCTCGGCGGGCGCCCCCGTCACGGGCCGCGCCCCCGCCATGCTGATGACGAACAACACGGGAAACGTCGCGACGAGCGTCCGCATCATTTGCCAGTTATTTTACTACAGGGTCCCCTCCGCGTGAGCCTCCGCGGTTATAATCCTCCACGATGAAAGTCGGCATCATCGGACTGACGGCATCGGGCAAGAGCACGCTCTTCCAGCTTCTTACGGGGATGGCCCCTCCTCCTCCCGGAGGACGGCCGGAGCCGCGGCTGGGCGTCGCTCGCGTCCCCGATCCGCGCCTGACACGCCTCGCGCAGATGTTCATGCCGCGCAAGACGACGCCCGCCACGGTGGAGTACGTCGATGTCCCGGGGGTCCGCGCCGGGCACGGCGCCGATCTCGCGGACCTGCCGGCGCTACGGGACACGGACGCGTTCCTTCACGTGATCCGGATGTTCGAGAACGCGCAGGCGCCGCATCCCGAAGGAACGATCGATCCGAAGCGAGACGACGGCATCGTTGCGCTCGAGCTTCTCCTGGCCGATCTCGGCACGGTCGAGCGACGCATCGAACGGCTTGACGTGAACATTAAAAAGACCCGTCGCGCGGAGGATAAACAAGAACGAGACCTCTTCCTCCGCCTGCGGGAGGCGCTCGAGGCCGAGCGCCCCTTGCGCTCTCTGGAATTGGGCGTGGAAGATCAACAGCGTTTGCGCGGCTACTCCCTCCTCTCCCTGAAGCCGCTGCTCCTCGTCCCCAACTTGGCCGAAGATCGCCTCGCCCAGGCGAAGACGTTGATCGATCAATCGAGCTTGCGGGATTCCGCCCGAGCGTCCGGCGTCGATCTGTGCGTCGTCTCGGCGCCGATCGAGATGGAGATCGCGCGGTTGAAACCCGAGGAAGGCGTTGCGTTCATCAAGGATCTCGGCCTGGAAGAGCCGTGCTTGCACCGCATCATCCGTTCATCATATGCGCTGATGGGTCGTATCTCTTTTCTCACGGTCGGCCCGGATGAATGCCGGGCCTGGACGATCCGCAGGGGAACGCGCGCGCATGAGGCGGCGGGAATCATTCACTCCGACATAGAGCGTGGATTTATTCGCGCCGAGGTCGTGTCTTTCGAGCGTCTCGAGCAGGCGGGCTCCTTGGCCGCCGCGCGTGAGAAAGGCTGGCTGCGCCTCGAAGGCAAGGAGTACGTCATTCAAGACGGCGACATCGTCCACTTTCGCTTTCATGTCTGAAAAGACGGACGGCAACGGACGGTACACGTGTCCGCGATGCGGCCGCAACGTTCTCGCCACGCGCCTCGCATGTATTTACTGCGGCGAGCCCGCGCCTCGCGATACGACGCCATGCCTGCCGCAGAGCCTTGTCGCCGAAGCGCCCCTCGCCGTCGTGTCGCGCCGCGCGCTGATCATCGTCGACCTCTCCAATGTGAGCGCCGAGCAGGCCGCCCGGGCTCTCGATCTCGGCCTGGCCGACGCTTCGCTGCGCACACGCCGCGGCGGTTACCAGCTTCAGCGAATCGTGTCGCTCGATGAGTCCGAATCGTGCGTCGCGCGGTTGCGTCATAACGGAGTCGCCGCCTGGAGCCTATCCGCGGACCGGATCGAGGCCGGCCGTCATCCTGTGATCGTGCGCGGCGGCGACGTGGCCGCCGGACGGTTCGTGCTTGCCGAAAACTCGGCGCCGATACAGGTGGCGAGCGAGAATCTGCTGATCGCGCTCTGGGGCCGTATTCGTCGCGAACGACACGAACCGCCCGGGCCGGAGCGCTTGCGATATCGGCCGTCCCCGTCGTCTCTCGAAGAGGAGCATTGCATTCATCTGCATCGTCGCCTCGAAGTCAGACCGCTGGAAATCGATCCAGGCGCGTTTGAGTTCGCCGAGCAAGAGACCGCCTTGGAATCCTCGCTCCTTCGCATCCGTTCAGGGCTTGAATCCCTCATGAACCATCGAACGATCGACGACTCTTTCCGTTTCGAGACGCCCGTCATGACGCCGATGCAAGCTCGGCACGTCGGCATTTTCGCCATCGTGGAGTCCTTGAAGGATCGCTTCCCGGAGCCGCGGGATCGCGCCCCGGAACGGCTCCACAATCTGAATCAGTTCCGTTTCTACTCGGCCTGGAGAGGCGCCCTGGCGCACGTTCTGGAAAGCGATTAACGGCCGGGAGCAACGCTGTGTTACCGTTCCCGCGAAGGTCAATTCGGGCGGCAAATCCATGAAGCTCATTGTCCAGATCCCCTGCTTGAATGAAGAGGCTTTTATCGCAAAGGCCGTCAGAGACGTCCCCCGGTCCGTCTCCGGCTTCGATCGAGTCGAGATTCTCGTCATCGACGACGGTTCCACGGACAGGACGTCTTTCGTTGCGCGCGAGAACGGCGCGGATCATATCGTGCGCTTCACGCGCCGAAAAGGCCTGGCCTCGGGTTTCATGGCGGGAATTGACGCCTGTCTGCGCCTCAATGCGGACGTCATCGTGAACACCGACGCCGACTGTCAATACGCCGGCGCTGACATTCCCAAGCTCGTCGCTCCGATACTCGCCGGTGAGGCCGACATGGTCATCGGCGATCGCGGCGTTGCGAACGTCGCGCACTTCTCCTGGACCAAGCGCCGGCTTCAGACGCTCGGATCGTGGGTCGTGCGCCGCGTGTCCGGAACGCGCCTGCCCGACACGACCAGCGGATTCCGAGCCTTGAATCGTGAAGCCGCCTTGCGCATCAACATCGTCAGCGAATTCACATACACGGTCGAATCCATCATTCAGGCGGGCAAGAAACGGCTGGCGGTGGCCCACGTCGCCGTCAGCGCACGCCAAACTCGGCCTTCGCGCCTGTTTACGTCGACCTGGGAGTACGTCAAGCGCAACGCCGTGACGATTCTGCGCATCTACGCCACCTACGAACCGCTCAAGGTCTTCATGTTCCTGGGCGGTCTCCTGCTGTTCGGCGGAGCGTCTCTCGGTCTGCGCTACGCCTATTTCTGGTGGATCGGAGAGGTGCGCGGGCATGTGCAATCGGCGGTCCTCTCGGTGCTCCTCTTGATTCTGGGTTTTCAGACGATGCAATGGGGGGTCATGGCCGACCTGATCGCCAACAATCGGAAGCTCGTGGAGGACCTGCTTTATCGGGTCCGACGACAGGAACTCGAGGCAAGCGACTCCAGAAAGATGAAGGGCTCGGGTGACAGCCGCGATGAGTGATCGGTCCCGGGTTTCGGTCGTCGTTCCGGCCTTCAACGAGGAAAAAAGCGTGGCCGATGTCGTCGCGCGCATCGGTTCGGAAAGCGGCTGGCGCGAGGTGCTCGTCATCGATGACGGTTCCTCCGATCAAACCGCCGCGGCGGCGCTCGGCGCCGGAGCGCGCGTCGTGCGCCATCCATACAACAAGGGAAACGGCGCGGCGGTCAAGACGGGAGTGCGGGAAGCTCGCGGTGATGTGGTGCTCCTCATGGACGCCGACGGCCAGCACGACGCGCGCGACATCGACGCCCTTCTCGCCAAGATGGAAACGCATGACATGGTCATCGGCTCACGGAAGGCTTGCGATCAGCCGCCCCTGCGCGCGCTGGGCAACTTCGTCTTTCGCGCGCTGGCGTCCTGGCTCACGGGGCGGCCCATTCCCGATCTCACCTCCGGCTTCCGGGCGGTTGATCGCGAGAAGATGCTGTCGCTCCTGAATCTCCTGCCCAACGGCTTCTCGTACCCGACGACATCTTGTCTGGCGTTCCTCAAGGCCGGATACAACGTCACTTTCGTGCCGATCAAGGCTCATCGGCGCGTGGGCGCAAGCAAGATCCGTCCGTTACGCGACGGCGTCCTGTTTCTCCTGATCATCTTCAAAATCATCACGATCTACAGCCCACTCAAGATCTTCTTTCCGATCGCGACGTTCTCCTTCCTCGCGGGAGCGGGTTACGGTCTGTGGAACGTCATCGTCCATCACAAAATCCCCATGGGCGCGGCGTTGCTGATCCAATTGGCCGTCATCGTCTTTCTCATCGGCCTTCTCTCGGAGCAGATTGCCGCGTGGCAGGAGCGCCGGTGAGGCGCTTCTCAGTCGCGTTCACGACGCTCCGATGAAACACTGGAGCCGCCGTGACGTCTTCGCGGTCGGATTGTTCTTCGTCCTGCCGCTCCTCGCGCACGCTCCGGCCTGGTTGAATGGCCGCCTGCTGGGGCCCGGCGACGGCGCCGCGCTTCACTATCCGTTGAGAGCCGCCGTATGGCAATCCTTCCGTCAAGGCGAGGTCCCCGCCTGGAATCCTTGGATTTTTTCAGGGACTCCGCTGCTCGCCTCATACCGACCGGGAGCGCTCCATCCTCTGATGCTCATACTCGCGCCGCTCGCCCCATTCGCGGCCTTTCAGATTCTCGTTCTTCTCTCTCTCTCCCTATCGGGCGCGTTCTTGTACGTTTTCGTACGGCGCCTGGGAGCCGAGCCTGTCGGCGGCTTCGTCTCGGGCCTGTGCTTCGCGCTCGGGCCATACCTCGTGGGTCATCTCGGCGACACTGCGACTATTGTCGCCGTGCCATGGCTCGTGCTTCTCATGCTGTCGGCTGAGTTGTATATGGAACGTCATTCGGGTGAGCGCGGCCTTCTTCTCGCTCTCTGCGCCGCCATGACTATTCTCGCCGGCTCTCCCGAAGCGACATTGGCCGCCGCCGCCCTCGTGACGGGGCGTATCGTGTTCGGACATTTCCTCCAATCCCGAGATAGGACAGTCTCGCTCGGCCGCCGTCTGCTTCCGCTGTCCCTGGGCGTTCTCTTGGCCGCGCCGCAGATTATTCCTACCCTTCTAGCGGTCCCCGAGGCGGGACGACAGGTCGTCGGTCTGGCCGTAACGGATAAAGCGCCCGTCTCGGGCGCCGCGGGCCTGATACTTCGCTACGTCTCACACACGCCCGCGCCCGCCCTAGCCATCGCTGCGCTTCCTCTCATTCTCGTGCAAATCCCGGCGCGAGTGCTGGGCATGGCGCTCATTTTGTGTCTCATCCTTCAGTGGGGTCGTGGCCCGCTTCTCGCCCCGGGACCCTGGGCCCTGATCTTCGATCTCGCCCTGGCCATTTTCGCCGGCCTGTCGCTTTCCGAACAGTGGCGGCAGCGTCGCTCCGCTAAAGGCGTCCGTCTAAGACAGTATTTTCTTTTGACGACGCTTGCGCTCACGACGCTGCTCCCGCTTTCCGTGGCGGTCATCGGTCCGCTCTCGCCGGATCTTTCCGGCAGCGTGGGCGTCCTTGCGCTCGCGCTCATCCTGTACTTCACGCTGGCGAGCTCCGAACGTTTCATCATCGCTCGAGTCTGGCTGCTACCGCTCACGTTCTCGTTTCTTCTCCAACCTCTCGGACGACACGCATGGCATGGCGCCCCCTCACGACACGACATCGAGACAGGCACGCCTTCGCGTGAAGCGGTTGACAGGGTTCTCGGTCGCGGTTCTCATAATCGAACGCTCACTCTCGTGCGTGAATGGCCGCATGAATTGTTTGGTCTGGCCTTCGGCAATCTTGGACTCTTGACGGGACGCCGAAGCGCCAACGGGTATGATCCCATGGTTCCCTTGAGGAATCGGCAGGCATTGGGGGGGATGAACGTCGCCGGCTTGCTGCTCTCGAGAGAGTTCCTCCGCTCGGATCCGGCTTTCCTCGAGATTTGGGGAATCAACTGGGCCCAGGTCCCGACATCGGCGCTCGCCGTGCCAGGCTCCGGTCCTGGAGAAGCGCTCGACATGACGATCGAGCCGGATCGTCCACGAGTCTTCGGCGTGCCGATCGTGGCGGCGAACGAAATCCGTATCGTCTCCTCTCTCTCGAACTCCGTTGATATCGAGCAGAACGAAGTCGTGGCCCGAATCCAGGCCCTTCTGGCCACGGGCCGTCACGTGGATCTCGTGCTCCGAGCAGGCAAGGATACTTCGGAGTGGGCGTACGACCGCGCCGACGTACGGAATCGCGTGCGCCACGCGCGCGCCACGGTTCATGAAAGCTGGCCCGGCCTGGGAGGCGGCTTTGAAGGTCACCGATACGTCTCGAACGTGCGGCTTCCAGGCCGATACTTCCTGAACGCCGTTCGTTTCGAGGCCGCTCCGGGATCGGCCCGCCTCTTCATTTCGCGACTGACGCTTCTTGACACGCGCGGCGGCGCATCGACCGGGATTTCGTCCGTCAGCGGATATCTCAGCGATACGTCGGTACTGGACGAACGCGTGACAACTCCCGATCTACGTCTGTACCGGATTCCAGGATCTCGCGGACAGGCGTATGTCGTGACCGGCCTCAAGGCATTGCCGGCCGATGAGAACGTCCGGCGGGGCCTTCTTTTTCCGCGCACTCTGGGTGTGAATTTGCGCCGCGAGGCGCTCGCGAACGAGAGCGATGTGCGTCATGTGACTGTTCCTCGGAATAGCCGCGCCTCGCGCGCCATGATCCAGAAGGCCGAGGGTCCTCGCATCGATTTGAGAGCGGAAGGCCCCGGCATCCTCGTCTTGGCCGAGGGTTGGGGCAACGGATGGAGCGCCCGGATGGACGGACAGGCCGTCGCGTTGTTTCGCGTCAATCACGCTCAGATCGGCTGTGTCTTGCCGCCCGGCATGCACCAGGTTTCACTGCTGTATCACGTACATGGATTGACGCTGGGTTGCGCGATTGCGACATTAAGCCTGATCGGACTGCTATGGATCTACTTTCGTGCCTGGCGGCGACACGATTCCGAGGTTGGGATTTGACCGGTCGCGAGAGGGCATGTTAGCGTCCGGGTCGCGTATGTCGCGCCCGGATCGAGCGGGCGGGATCAAAAGCCGAATCGTTCTCGTGACGGGAAAGCGCCGGCGCAAAGTTCTCATTCAATGATCGCGAACCTTCATAAACCGGGACTTTCGGTCTTTTTTCCCGCCTATAACGACGCGGGAACGATCGCCAGCCTGGTGCTCCTGGCGCACATGACCGCTCGCGAGCTGACCGACGATCATGAGATCATCGTCGTCAATGACGGCAGCCCGGACCATACCGGCGCGCTTCTGGACGAAATGGCGCGTCATTTCCCCTGGTTACGAGTGATCCATCATCCTCGAAATCGCGGCTACGGCGGCGCGCTCAAGACCGGTTTCGCTGCGGCCTCGAAAGAGCTTGTTTTCTACACCGATGGCGATGCGCAGTACGACCCGCGCGAGATGTCTCTGCTGTATGAGGCGCTCGCTCCGGAAGTCGACTTCGTCAACGGTTACAAGATCGGACGCTCGGACCCGTTGCATCGAATCGTCATCGGCCGCGTCTATCACTGGTTCGTGCGTCTCGTCTTCGGCCTCCGTCTCAAGGACGTCGACTGCGATTTTCGTCTAATGCGGCGGCGAGTGTTCGACAAGGTCCGGCTCTCCCGCTCTTCCGGCGTGATTTGCGTCGAGCTGATGAAGAAAGTGCAAGACCTCGGTTTTCGAATCCGACAAGTCCCGGTTCATCACTACCATCGGACCTGCGGCAAGAGTCAGTTTTTCAACCTGCCGCGCGTCAGTCGCACGCTAATCGACTTGGTCCGTCTATGGTTCGAGCTTGTTGCGCGTAAGGAACACGTCAAGAGCGCCGAGATCCGTCCATGAAATCTCGGGATTCACGGCGGCGACGTCACGGCGAAAGCGCATCGGTGCAAGAGTGAGCGATTACAGGGATTTCTATCAAGGGCGTCGCGTGATCGTCACCGGCGGCCTGGGCTTCATCGGCTCGAACTTGTGTCGCAGATTGGCGGACCTACAGGCGCATGTCCTGGCCGTAGATAGCCTGCTGCCCGACTACGGCGGCAACCGCTTCAACCTCGACGGATACGAGAATCGCATTGAAGTGAACATCGCGGACGTTCAGGGCCGCGCCATGGAGTTCCTCGTCCAAGGCCAGGAAGTTCTCTTCAACCTTGCGGGACAGGTGAGTCATCTCGATTCCATGCGTGATCCGTTCACCGACCTTGAGATCAACTGCCGCAGCCAGCTCTGGATCCTGGAAGCCGTTCGCAAGATGAATCCCGACATCAAGATCGTCTATGCGGGAACCCGCCAAGTCTACGGTAAGCCGACCCGTCTCCCGGTCGACGAGACGCACCCGCTCAATCCCACCGACGTGAACGGCATCAACAAGATCTCCGGCGAGCTCTATCATCTCGTCTATCATGCCGCGTATGGCATTCGCGCCTCGTCCCTGCGACTGACGAACACATACGGTCCGCGGCAGCTCATCCGCCACAACCGTCAGGGATTCATCGGTTGGTTCATGCGCCAGATCGTGCTCGGCGAGGAGATCCAGATCTATGGAGACGGAAGACAACGGAGAGATTTCAACCATGTCGACGACGTCGTCGAAGCGTTTCTGCGCGCCGGCGCTCTCGAGACGGCCGACGGACAGATCATCAATCTCGGAAGCGATTCACCGATATCGTTGCTCGATCTCGTGAAGACAATGGTTCGTATCGCCGGCGGGGGCTCCTATTCCATCATCCCGTTTCCGGACGAACGCAAGCGAATCGACATCGGCGATTTCTACGCCGACATCACGAAGGCAAGACATGTGCTCGGTTGGGAACCGCTCGTTCCGCTCGAACAGGGTATTGATCGGACGATTCGCTACTATCGACGGCACCGGGCGAACTATCTGTGATCAGAATCCCCTTCAACGACTTTGCAGCGCATCTCGCTCCGATCCGCGAGGAGATCGATTCGGCGATCCGACGAGTCCTCGACTCCGGCTGGTATATCCTCGGACCGGAGGTCGAGACCTTCGAACGCGAGCTTGCCGCCCAGCTCGGCGCCAGAGAAGCCGTCGCCGTCGCCAATGGCACCGAGGCGATCCAGTTGGCGCTCGAAGCGTTGGGTGTCGAGCACGGCGACGAGGTCGTGACGTCGCCGTTTACGGCGGCTTTCACGGCGCTGGCCATCGTAAGGGCGGGCGCACGACCGGTTTTCGCCGATCTCGATCCGGCGACCCTCAACGTGTCGCCGGAAGCGCTGGAACGAGCGCTTTCGAGCAGAACGCGAGCCCTCGTGCCCGTTCACCTTTATGGTCACCCGTGCGACATGGAGCCCATTTGGCGGATGGCGCGGAAACACAACCTACACATCGTCGAGGACGCCTGTCAAGCGCACGGCGCCCTCTATAAAGGCGCGCCCGTGGGCACGCGTTCGGACGCGGCGACATTGAGCTTCTATCCGACGAAGAATCTCGGCGCTCTAGGCGACGGCGGCGCCGTGCTCGTCAGCGATCCGGAAGTGGGACGCCGCATACGCCGACTCCGCAATGGAGGACAGGAACGCCGCTACCAGCACCTGCTCGCGGGCATCAACAGTCGCTTGGACGAGCTTCAGGCCGCCGTTCTCCGCGTCAAGCTCGGGCGCCTCGACGCTTGGACAGAACGGCGACGAGAGCTCGCCTCTCTTTATCGACGCCTTCTCGACGGCGCCGGTGTCGATCTGATCGAGGAGCAACCCTACGCCCGCGCCGTTCATCACCTGTTCGTCGTGCGCCATCCTTGTCGTGACAGGTTGGCGGCGGCCCTCAGTCGATGCGGCATAGAGACTCTCGTGCACTATCCCGTCCCGCTCCACCTGCAACCGGCATTTGCTTTTCTCGGAATACAAGCCGGCGAGCTGCCCATCGCGGAAAAGGCGGCACGAGAGGTGCTTTCGCTTCCTCTTTTTCCCGAGCTGACGGACGAACAGGCGCGACAGGTCGCTGACGCGGTTCGCGACTTCTCGCGCAACTGCTGAGATGGTCGTGTCGATGTCGCAACGGCGAATCCGGCTACGGCGCGCGAGGCCCTTGTGACATACCCCGTCGAGTCGATGATCGCCGTGATCTCGGCTCTGGGCTTATTCGTCGCGCCCGGGATCGCTCTGCTGGCGCTGCTCGCGCATCGAGAACGAGAACGGCTCTCCATCGCCGAGGCTGTCTTCGTGGCGATCGCCGGCAGCGTCATGGCCAGCGCATGGCTCGCTCTAGCGCTTGCGGAGGCCGGCGTATTTTCGCTCTTGACCGCGGCGTCGATCATCTTCGGCGCCTCGGCCCTCGCTCTGGGGATTGGATGGCGGCGCGCGCGATCGCCCTTTGCTTATCGCCGGGACGGCCTGACGCTGGCCGCCGGCATTGGCGTCCTCGCGCTCGCGTTCACCCTGCAAGCGCGACCTAGCGAATACATTCTCGGCGGCCGGGATCCGGGAACGTACATTGCCGCCATGGCGCTCATCGCTCGTCATGGTGACATCGTCTATACAGATCCGGCGGTGCTCTCGATACCGCGTGAAGACGTCACATTATTCTATCGTCATCCCGACAATCCAGACTTCTCATGGGGTCGATTCATGGGATTCCCGCTGGAGCGACCCGAGACGGGTCGGGTCTTCCCTGAGTTCTTCCACCTTTTTCCCGCCTTTGGCGCCTATCTTTTTCAATCCATGGGCGTCAAGGGCGCTCTGGCAGCTCCCTGTGTTTTCGGCATTTTGGGCGCGATGGCGTGCTTCTTTGCTTTGCGGCGCGTGATCGGACCGGGGCCAGGCTTGCTCGCCGCGATTCTTCTCTGCCTGAACGTCATTCAGGTCTGGTTCTCGCGATTTCCCGTTTCCGAGCCCATGTCGCTGTTCCTGTTCTTCACGGGCCTGTTCGCCATCGCTCTCTGGGAAGAAAGCGCATCGCCTTTCTTTGGCGCTCTTGCGGGAATCGCCTTCGGACTTTCGCTGCTCGTTCGTATCGACAGCGTCTTGATCTTGATCCCGCTTGGCGTCTATATCGCGATCCGCAGGTCGCAAGGAACGCTTCCATGGAAAAGAGCGCTGGCCGTGCTTGCGCCCTTTCTTCTGCTCGCAACTCATGCGGTCATCCATGCCTTGGTCTGGTCGCGGAAATACACTATGGGAGTCTTCGCCAGACCATACTGGAGACAACCGGGCTGGGTCTGGATCGTGACGATCTTGATCTCGGTCATCGCGCTGCTATCCATACACCGACTTGGACACTGGCTGCGAACGCAACGACAGAGATACGACCACGAACTGCGCAGAATCGCCGTCGTCGCGCTTGCCGGCCTCGCGCTTTACGCTTATCTCGCAAGACCGCTTCTCTCCGCGTGGGCTGGCGCGGACGGCAACGAAACAGCGGAGACTCGATCGCGCGGCGATGGAACGGCGGTCAGGGAACAACCGAACGCCGAAGCGCCTGTGCTTTTCGTGATCGATAAGCGAAGCCCGATTCGCGCACTGGCCAAAGCTCGTGACGGATACTGTCTGGTCTTGCGGCCGGATGGCAAGAGCTGGGGGTACGTCAAGACTTCTGAAGTGGAGAGTTGCCCGGACGGTTTGCCTCCGGCATGGCTGGTCCGGACGCTCCTGCGCGCGCGATTTCAACACCTGGCCGGCCACGACGCCCAGGCGCTGCGGCGGTTCGGATGGTTCGTGACGCCTTTCGGGCTCGTGCTCGCTCTCATGGGTTTCTCTTCCGTTCTTCACGGCAGAGAGCGACAGTCGTTGTTCCTCGTGCTCTCGGCGTTGAGTTTTTCATTTTTCTACTTCTACAAGATGCGCGTTTGGAACGATTATTTCTTCGCCGCACGACGCTTCGTGCCGGTCATTCTGCCATGCAGCTTCGCCTTCATGGCCATCGCGTTGTTCAAGATCGGATCGAGACGCGGCATGTGGCGAGTCGCCGCGGCCCTGCTGACTCTTTGCCTGGCGCTTGTCTTCGTTCGGGAAACACGCCTCGTCGCCAAACATGTTGATTGGCGCGGAAGCGTCCGATTCGTCGAAAACCTGTCGCGTTTGTTCGGCCCGGACGACATCGTCGTCTTCGAACAACGCTCGAGCATACATCTTCTCTCACTTCCGCTCTGGTCGATTCACGGCATCCACGTTCTCGAGCTGGCGCGCTGGAATCCGGACCCTGATCGTTTGGCCCATCTGATCTCGCATTGGCGTCAGACCTATCGAAACGTCTACTTCGCCTACACATATCGCGCCGAGCAGGGCTTGTGCGGCGTTTTTCTGCAAAAGGTGCTCGACGAGTTCTTTCCGACGCTCGAATGGGAGCGGAGTTACCTCAGGCCGCCGCGACGGGCGGAAGGACGCTCTTTTCGCTTCAGCGTCGCGAGGGTCGTCTCTCCGGAGCAGCTCGCCGTGCCGGCGCTGATGGAGGTCGACATCGGAGGATCCGACGACTTCCAGGTCTCGGGATTCTTCGAGAAGGAAGGCGGCGGTGAACATACGTACCGCTGGACAGGGTCCTGCGGAGCGGTCTATCTTCCGGCGGTGAACGGCGGCGACACGCTCATCCTCACGGCAAGCGTCGGGTATCGTCCGGCCTCGAATCCGGCGCATGTGGAAATGAACCTGTCCGGGAAAACGCTCGGGCATCGCCTGATCGGCGCGGACTGGACGTCTTACGAGATTCTCTTGCCCAAAAGCCTTCCTGATGGCCCTCGACTTCTGCGTTTGCGCGTGCCGACATGGCGGCCGGCCGATGTGCTGGCGGATTCAAGCGATATTCGAGACCTTGGCATCATGGTGGATCGTGTGAAGATCAAACGCGGCCAACCACTGAAAAAAGACTGATTTCATGCGCATTCTCACGGTGACATCGTCCTATCCGAAGTATCCGGGCGACATCACGGCGCCCTTTATCGAATCCATCGCGCGCGCGCTCTCCGCACGCGGCCATGAGATTGATGTGGTTCTGCCCGCGCACCCCGAGCTGAACCGTCCGGCAAGCGATCCGTTTCGGTTTCACCCCTATCGGTACACGACCCAAGATCGGTGGTGTCGTTGGGGCTACGCACAAAGCCTCGAGGCGGACGTCCGCATTCGTCGTGGATCGTTGCTTCTGGCCCCCCTGGCCACGCTCGCGTTACGACGCATGGTGAGCGCGCGACTCGCAGCTCGTTCTTATGACATCGCTCACATTCACTGGATCGTTCCGAACGCTGTGCCGTTGGTCGACCTTTTCAGAAGAAGACGCCTGCCGTTCATCGTGAGCTTGCATGGCAGCGACGTGTTTCTCGCCGAACGCAGCTCTATCCTAAGACTCGCCTGTCGTTTTACCTTTGTCCGTGCTGGCGCGGTTTCTGCTTGCAGCGCCGATCTCACGCGCCGGGCGATAAGGCTCGGGGCCGCCGTCGACCGAACGCATACGGTACCATATGGCGTCGATATCGATCTCTTCTCTCCCGGGAAGAGGAGCGGCCGGACTCGCGATAGATACCGGATTCCGGCGGGCGATACGCTTGTCGTGGCCGTCGGCCGATTAGTGAAGAAAAAAGGCTTTGATTGCTTGATCGAGGCGATCGCCCAGTGCCCGGGAACACGGCTATTGCTCGTCGGTTCGGGCGATTTGCGCCAATCCTTGGAGGAGCAAACACGAGGACTGTGCGCCTCTGTCGTTTTCGCGGGCGCCTTGGATCGCGAGAATACAGCCGAAGCTCTCGCCGACGCTGACATCTCCGTGATTCCATCCGTCATTGACTCGTCAGGAAACGTCGACGGCCTGCCAAACGCGCTGCTCGAAGCGTTGTCCAGCGGATCCGCGATCGTGGCGTCACGAGTTGCGGGCATCCCTGACGTCATAGAAGACGGTGTCAACGGTCGCTTGTTCCAACCGGCGGATATCCGGGAGCTTGCGCTGCGCATCAACGAGCTGCGAAAGGATTCTGTGGCGCGAGAACGCCTCGGACGCGAAGCGCGTCGTTTGGCTGTCGAGAATCTGGGATGGGATGCAACGGCTAAAAGGCTTGAGGACTGCTTTGTCCAAGCGAAGACGCTGGCGTCCCATTAAAGGCACGGCCAGCCGCATCTACCAGCCATGGGAACGAGCGCTCGTTTCATGCCTCGATCTGCCCTCGCGATTGCTCTCTCTGTGCGCTGGCCGGGGATCACGCACCGCCGGCGTGGCGTGTCCGAATCGCCTCGCGGTGAAACGCGTCCTCGTGCTCCGCCTCGACCGGATCGGCGACGTTCTCATGTCCCTGCCCGCCCTTGCGGACCTTCGCGCGGCCCTGCCCAATGCACATATCAGTCTGGCGGTCGGCGCATGGAGCGCCGATATCGCCCGCAGCGCTCCGATCGACGAGCTGCTCGTTTGGAGCGCGCCCTGGATCGGTCGCGCCGACGACGGCGCGCTACGCGTACGATCGCTCGCAAGTCGCGCCTGGTCGCTGCGCCGGCACCGGCCGGACCTCGCCATTGATCTTCAGGGTGACCTGCGAGCGGCGATCCTCATGTTCCTCGCCCGGGCGAAGATCCGAGTCGGTTACGCTAACACGGGAGGCGTTCAGTTCCTCACTGATATCGTCGCGCTCGACGAAACCATCTCGTGGGTCGAGCAGAATCGCCTGGCCGTTCAAAGAGCCGTCGGATTCGTCCCGGAACAGGCGCCGCCCGCGATTCTCGAGCAACACGAGCTTGATTTCGCAAAACGGCTGCGCTCGTATCTCGGGTTGACGGAAAAGCGGCCTCTTGTGGGCATCCATCCGAGCGGCGGGCGCGCCATCAAGCAGTGGGACACGAGTCGATGGAACGATCTGGCTCGTCGACTCCAGCGCGAACATCACGCAACGATCATCATAACGGGCTCGGTTCAGGACGAGCCTCTTGCGCGGATGGTCGGCCAAGGTCTTTCTTCGCCGGCGGTCAACCTCGCCGGACGTCTAGCTGTGCGCGAGACGCTCGCTGTCATCGCCGAGCTCGATCTTTTTCTTTCGTCGGACACGGGTCCAATGCACATGGCTTGCGCGGTCGGAACGCCGTCCGTCAGTCTCTTCGGCCCCTCAGATCCGGCCCGCTACTTCTCGGGAGCAAGGAATCCCGAGCGCCACGTCGTCGTTTGTCCCGACCTCTGGTGCTCCCCCTGCAATCTCATTCGCCGGCCGCCACGCGAGTGTCGTCATCCGAGCCCTCCGGAATGCCTGCGAATGATCAGCGTCGATCAAGTCTACGCAGAAGCGGCTCATCTTCTGCGCAAAAGCGCGTCTCTCACGTTGACGAGACTGGATTCATGATCCTAGAATCCCATCATAGGAGGCGTTCATGACGGCCATTCGATTGCTGTCGCCCTCGGGATTACCGATCGAGATCTCCCAGGACGTGCTCGTCGGTCGTGATCCCTCGTGTGACGTCGTCCTCACCGACGGCTCGGTCTCTCGCCGCCATGCGCGGATCGAGAGGCGCGATTCCGATTGGGCCGTCATCGATCAAGGCAGCGCCAACGGCACGTTCATCGACGGACAGCGAACCTCCGAAGCCGTCATACGACAAGGACAGCACCTGCGATTCGGAGCGCTTGAATACCGCGTCGAAATCGCGGCGGAGTCGTCGGAGGCCACGATCTTACACCCCGCGCCTTCAACGCGACCGGCGCCGCCGCCTCCTCCTCCAGTGCATGCCGGCGTGATGCGTTCTCCGAGTACGACCCCGCCCGTGAAGCCGCTCACGCCACGGAAGTCGAAAAGCCCCCTATTCTGGATCACGACGGGCGGCTGCGGTTGCCTGACAATCGTTGCTTTGCTCTTGGTAGCGATCGTGGCGATCCCTTTCGGTTTCGCGTTTATTGGAACTCGTGACGCCATACATGCCGTCGAAACACAGCTCACGGACATTCGTAACGGAAAGCTGGCGTCCGTTTACGATCGTCTGAGCGCCGACTACAAGTCCCGGTTGGGCCCGGAAGAATTCGAGTTCTATGTCGAATCGCATTCTATCCTTTCTGAATACGCATCGATATCATTCTCCGGTCGTTCACGACAAAACGACGAGGTCAAGCTGCAAGGAAAACTGACGTCGGCGTCCGGCCGTCAGGCGCCGATCGCAGTTTTTCTCGTGAAGGAGAGCGGAACGTGGCGGATCAAAGACATCTCCCTGGAATGACTCTCGTTCATCCACGCTTATCGACGCCTATTGCCTATCGAACACGCGTCCGGATCCCCAGGCGCGGCCAACGGCCCGTAGTTGGATGAGCGTGAACCACACTTCGCCGACTTCACTGCCGGCATAAGAATCAAAGATCAGATACCGTGAAATGTCAGGCTCTAATCCTCGCTGCGGGCAAAGGGACACGCATGAAGAGCGGCGTCGCCAAGGTTCTTCATCGTGCCCTCGATCGACAGTTGCTGCAACATGTCCTGCTTTCGCTCAAGCCGCTGGCGCTCGATCCGGTCACGGTCGTCACCGGTCATGACGCCGAAAACGTGGAGGCGGCATACGCGGGTCGGGGTTGTCGTTTTGTCAGGCAGGAGCCTCAACTGGGAACGGGCCACGCCGTACAGGTGGCGCGGCAAGAGGTCGGTGAGTTTGCGGATCGGCCCTTGCTGGTTATAAGCGGAGATACGCCGCTTCTTCGACACGAAACGATCGCAGCGCTGATTGAAGCACATGTCTCTTCTGATTGCGCAGCGACGCTTCTCACCTGCCGAATCGCGGAGCCCGGGGCCTACGGCCGCATCAAGCGCAATGCGAGCGGCGGTATTCTAAAAATCATCGAGGCGCGGGACGCCTCCGAAGAAGAAAAAGAGATCGCCGAAGTCAACGTTGGCGTTTACGTTTTCTCGGTACGGGAGTTGTTTTCCGTCCTTGATCTATTAGGCCGCGCTAATGCACAGGGTGAGATCTATCTCACGGACGTGATCGGCTTGCTCGCCACGGCCGGGCGTAATGTCCAGTCGATGGCGGCGTCCGACGCAAGTGAAACGCTTGGAGTGAACACGCTGCAAGACCTGGCGGAAGCCACGAATAGACTATTGGCGAGGAAACTCGACGCCCTGATGCTTGAAGGCGTGATCGTCGAGGATCCCGACACAACGTGGGTTGGATCGGAAGCGATCCTTGAAACAGACGCGATTCTACGTCCGTTCACAATCATCGAGGGCCGCACCCTCGTCCGCGCGCGCGCGCGCATCGGCCCGTTCGCGCGGCTGGCGGATGCCGAAATCGGAGAAGACGCCGAAATTCTCGATCACTGCCTGATACGAGAATCCTTCGTGCAAACGGGGGAGTGTGTTGGACCCTTCGTCCATCTTCAACACGGCCGTTATGTCGGAATGACGGCGAATGTCGGGAAACCCGGCCGGGCGGAACGCCGACGGGAGCGCGAGGCGAGCGGCGTCGAGAACAACGCGCAACGATCCGATCACAAAGAGAGAGAGCGACGATAGATGTGTGGAATCGTCGGATATGTCGGGCCGCGCAACGCGGTCAGCGTCATTATCGGCGGTCTGAAACGTCTCGAATACCGCGGGTATGACTCGGCCGGCATCGCCGTCGTCCGCGACGGACGCCTCATGCGACGTCGCACGGCCGGCAAGCTACGACATCTCGAGGATAGCCTGCGCGTCGATCCGATCGAAGGCGTCTTCGGCATCGGACACACGCGCTGGGCCACGCATGGACGCCCAAGCGAAGAAAACGCCCATCCGCATCAAGACTGCACGGGGCGGATCGTTGTCGTCCATAACGGAATCATCGAAAACTACCTCGACCTTAAACGCCTGCTCCTGGAACGCAACCACCGAATCGAAACACAGACCGACACCGAGGTGATCGCGCACCTCGTCGAAGAACAATACCAGGGATCGCTCCTCGAATCCGTCCGAAACACCCTTCCCAAGCTTAAAGGCGTCTATGCCTTGGCCTTGCTTCACGTCGGAGAGCCACAGCGGCTCATCGCCGCGCGCATGGGTCCGCCGATGGTCGTCGGCTTGGGCGATCACGAGAATTTCTTGGCTTCCGATATTCCAGCCTTGCTTCCATACACGAAGGATTTCATCTTTCTCGACGACGGCGAGTTGGCTGAGATCACTCCGGATTCGGCGCGTCTTTTCGATCGCCACGGACATGAAACGACGCGGACGCCGCAGAGAATCGCATGGGATCCGATTCAGGTCGAGAAGGGCGGCTACCGGCATTTCATGCTTAAGGAAATCCACGAGCAACCCCAGGCTGCGCGCGACACGCTCGTCGGAAGAATCGATCTCGAGGCGGGCGACGTGAATCTCGAAGAGCTCGGACCGGCGATCGAGGGGCTGCGCACGGCGGAGCGTGTCGTGATCGTCGCCTGCGGCACGAGCTGGCATGCGGCGCTTGTCGGCAAGTTCCTTCTGGAACGACTGGCGAAGATCCCCACCGAAACCGACTACGGAAGCGAGTTCCGTTATCGCGAGCCGCTGGTTGGTCCCTCGACGCTCGCCATCGCCATCAGCCAGAGCGGCGAGACTGCGGACACGCTGGCCGCATTCCGAGAAGCGAAGGCGCGCGGCGCGTTGCCCGTCGCCGTCTGTAACGTTCGAGGGTCGATGCTGACTCGAGAAGCGGCCGGAACCCTGCTCACGCACGCGGGTCCCGAGATCGGCGTTGCGTCAACCAAGGCTTTTACGTCACAAATCATCGCAATGCTGCTCATCGCCCTGCATGCCGCTCGACTGCGCGGGACGCTCGAGCGAAACACGCTCCGCGCTTTGCTCGCAGGACTGACGCGTATACCGAGCCTCATGGACCAAACGCTCGGTCTTGACAACAGAATCGACGCGCTTTCGCGCACTCTCGCGCACGCCAAGGACTTCCTGTTTATCGGCCGGGGCATCCATTATCCCATCGCGCTCGAAGGCGCTCTGAAGCTCAAGGAGATCTCTTACGCGCATGCCGAAGGATATCCCGCCGGGGAGATGAAGCACGGCCCAATCGCGCTCATCGACGAAAGCGTTCCGGTCGTAGCGTTATGCCCAGCCGGTCGGGTTTTCGAAAAGATGGTGTCCAATGTTCAGGAAGTGAAAGCCCGCGGCGGCCGCGTGATCGCCTTGGTGACCGCGGGCGACAGTACGCTGGCGTCCGTGCTCGACGGGACGGATGACGCCATCATAGAAATTCCGCCCTCGGAAGAGCTCCTGTCGCCGCTGCTTTTCGTCGTTCCGCAACAGCTTCTGGCCTATCACGTGGCGTTGCGCGCTGGACGCGACGTCGACCAGCCGCGAAATCTTGCCAAATCCGTAACGGTGGAGTGAGATCGGTGTCATC
>JAFGSN010000086.1 GCA_016934575.1 Vicinamibacteria bacterium | reverse complement strand
AGTCCGACGATCGGGGCGGCCATGAAAGGCTCGACGCTGCGCGATCCAATACGACGCTCGATATCCGTCTCGAGCATCTTGTTCCACTTCGAACCGGCGATACGAAAATAGACATGGACCAGCGCGTCCTTGAAGAGCTCGTGCTGGAGCATCTGTTCTGGCGCTCCCTGCGAGTAATACCGCCCGTCCGACTTGATCACGATGGTCACGGTCTCGCCCGGCCCCAGCTTCTCTCCTGGTTTTTTAAGACGCGCCCAGCCCGAGCCCCAGGCGACGTCCGCATTGTCCTTGCGGCGGAAGCTGGCGGTGGCCTCCACCCCCCGAAGGGAATCGCCGCCTCTGTTACGTATCGTGAGACGCACTGACGGGGCGAGATAGTGATTTGCGCCCAGGGACGAGTCGATGGCCCAGTACGTTTCCGAGGCGACAATCTCCAGCTCTTTTTGAGGGTCGGCGATCCGGCACGCGGCGCTCGTGAAGCCGAACAAAACGATCGCGGCCGGAGCGATGCGAGCGAATTCGCGTTCGAGAGTCTGCAGCATGGTCATGGCGTCGGTTCCCAGGTCCAGCCATGATCCTACACTGTTCAGGCCGCTTCTTCGAGAGCAACGGCGGCCCGGACGCCGGCCAAGAAACAGCCCGCGGCGGTCCGGGCGGGACGAACCATCGCCGCCAGCGCCGTATCACCAAGGGCTGACAACGAGAGACTGCCGGATGCCGGCGGCCCGACCAAAACGTTCGCGCCCGCGTCTCACGATTTCGTGAGGCCGTCGCGATTGACATGTCTCGATCATGATCGGTATCATAACGGCCCCTTGTACGCGGCCGGTAGCCGCGCAACGCCCGTTCGGTTGAGACGGGACGGGCGGCAGTTTCGGGCCGAATCCGCCGAGATTCCACGGCTCGACTTGAGGAGAATCGAGGTCGTGAACGTCGGCTCCATCATGCCGGCGGCGACCCATTACAGGTGAGCAAGAAGAGATGATCGAAGTTGAAAACCTGACCAAGCGCTATGGGCGCACGACGGCCGTCGACGGGATCTCGTTCAAGGTAGAGAAGGGCGAAATCCTGGGTTTCCTCGGCCCCAACGGCGCCGGCAAGACGACGACGATGCGCGTTCTCACCTGCTACCTTCCCCCGACCAACGGGACGGTGCGGGTGGCGGGATACGACGTGTTCGATAAACCGATCGAGGTCAAGCGGCGCGTGGGGTACATTCCCGAGACGCCCCCGCTTTACCCTGACATGGAAGTGACGACCTATCTCGACTTCGTCGCCAAGATCAAGGGCGTGCCGCGCAAGGAACGAACGTCGCGCATCGCCGACGCGATCGCCAAGACGCGCGTCGGCGACGTTCAACGAACCTTGATCGGGCGTCTCTCGAAGGGCTATCGACAGCGCGTGGGACTGGCGGCGGCCATCCTCCACAATCCCGACGTGCTGATTCTCGACGAGCCCACCGCGGGGCTCGATCCCAAACAAATCATCGAGACTCGGGAGTTGATCAAGAATCTCGGAGGCGATCATACCGTCGTGCTCTCGACGCACATCCTGCCCGAGGTCTCCATGACGTGCGGCCGCGTGCTCATCATCAACAAGGGCCGCGTCGTCGCCGAGGGCACGCCCGAGTCGCTGACGCATCGCCTTCAGGGAGCGGCAATCGTGCAGATCGAGCTGCGCGGCGAGCGCGACGCCGCCGTCGAACTGGCGCGCTCGATTCCCGGAGTGAAGGAAGTGCAAGCGCGCTCCGGCGAGGCCGGCGCGCTTCTGCTCGAGGTCGAGGCCGACGCGGCCCGCGATGTGCGCGAAGAGCTGGCGCGGGCAATCGTGCAGAAAGGCTTCGGATTGCTGAGCCTCCGGCGCGCGGGCCTCAGCCTCGAGGACATCTTCCTCCATCTCACCACCACGGACGCCGACGCGCCGTCCGAGAAAACGGAGGTGCCCGCGTGAGCTCCTTGCGAAACATCGGATACATCGTTCAGAAGGAGTGGCGCCAGTACTTCGCCAGCCCCATCGCATACGTGTCGCTCTGCGCATGGACGCTGTTGTTCGGAGTCTTTTACAGCCTGATTCTCAACTGGTTCGTGACGCTCTCCATGCGTCCCTCTCAGTACGGCCCCGTCAACTTGTCGCTCAACGAGATGTTGTTCGGTCAGGTTCTGCGACAGATGGCCGTCGTGGCGCTGTTCATCATGCCGATGGTAACCATGCGTCTTTTCGCCGAAGAGAAGCGTCAGGGAACGATCGAGCTTCTGGCCACCTCGCCGATCACCGATCTCGAGATCGTCCTGGGCAAGTTCCTGGCCGCGTTGGGTCTCTATGCCGTGATGATCGTCTCCGGCTTCCTGAACTTCACGCTCGTGTGGGGCTGGGCCACGAACAAACCCGAATGGAAGCCTCTCGTCACGGGCGCGCTGGCCCTCTTGCTTCTCGGAGCATGCTTCGTCGCGCTGGGGCTTTTCGTCTCGTCTCTCACGCGCAACCAGATCGTGGCTGGAGTCCTCACCTTCTGCCTGTTCTTGAGCTTATGGGCGATCGGCTGGCTGGATAGCCCCATGGCGGGCAAATTCACGAAAGCCGTCTCTTATGTCGGTCTGACGAATCACCTCGAAGACTTGATCAAGGGCGTCATCAGCCTGAAAGACATCGTCTACTACCTGAGCGTGATCGTGTTCGGGCTCTTCCTCACGCACCAGTCCGTGGAGAGCCATCGTTGGAGGGCGTGATAATGAAGCGCTTCATTGACTTTCTGGCTCCCCTGGGCGTTGTCTTGATCCTGGCGACGCTCTTCATGAGCAAGACGCTTCCCGGCAAGGCGGACGCCTACTGGATCGCCGGGCTAGCGCTCGTGATCGCGCACATCGTCCTCCGCTGGAAGACGATCATGCGCCTGATCGGAAGACGGCAGTTGCGTTACGGCGGCAATATGATCGTGCTCGGCCTGGTCGTTCTCGCGATCATCACCGGCGTCAATTACATTGTCGCGCGGCGTTCGATCAACTGGGACCTCACGAAAGGGCGGCGTCACACGCTTTCCGATCAGACGCGGAAAATCGTTCGCGGCCTGTCGGAAGACGTCAAGATCACCTATTTCCAGCGATCCGATCAGTCCGATCTGGAATCGGCCCAGGATCGCCTGCGCCGATACCAAGACCTCTCCGCCAAAATCAAGGTCGAGTACGTCGATCCCGTGAAAAAACCGGCCCTGGCCGAGAGGCACGACGTGCGACAGTTGCCCGTGCTTGTCATCGAGCATGGAACCAATATCGAGAAGATCACGAACGACTCCGAAGAGAGCCTCACCAACGCTCTCATCAAGGTGACGCGCAGCAAGAAGAAAACGATGTGCTTCGTCGAGGGAGAGGGAGCGCGCGACATCGACGACTTCAGCGAGCGCGGACTCTCGCAGGCGAAGACGGCTCTCGAGAAAAGCCAGTTCGACACGAAGAAGGTTTTTCTCCTGCGCGAAAAGAAGGTGCCGGAAGAATGCACGGTGCTCGCCGTCGCCGGCCCGCGCAACGACCTGCTGCCTCCGGCGATCGACGCCATTCGCGATTTCGTCGGGAACGCCGGCAAGGCGCTCGTCATGCTGGAGCCTGAGTTCGAGGGCTCCTTCCCCAACCTGACCGCGTTGCTTGCGGAATGGCGGATTGAAACGGCGAAAGACGTCGTGATCGACGTTTCGGGCATCGGGCAGTTCTTCAATCTCGGAGAGCTCGCGCCGCTGGCGAGCGACTATCCCCACCACGAAATCACCAAGGACTTCAGGTCGAACACCGGCTTGATCACGACGGCGTTTCCGACCGTGCGCAGCATGAGCGCGAGCTCCGCGAGCGTCGAGGGCGTCAACGCGCAGAATCTCGTGGAAACATCGAGCGCGTCATGGGCCGAAAGCGACTTGACGTTGACGAAGCCGCGGCCGGACAAGGATAAGGACAAGATGGGTCCAGTGTCGCTCGGCGTGGCTGTCACGATCAAGGCGCCGTCCGCGGAACCGAGCCCGTCGCCGGAGGCCAAGGACGAGAATGCGGGCGTGGAGAGCGAGAAAAACCCGGAAGGCCGCGTGGTCGCGTTCGGCGACGTCGACTTCTCCTCGAATGCGTTTCTCAACATCCAGGGCAACAAGGATCTGTTTCTCAACACGGTCGCATGGCTGTCCCAGGACGTCGACCTGATATCGATTCGGCCCAAGGAGCCCGATGACCAGCGTCTTTTCCTCACACGATCGCAGAGCTGGATGGCGTCGATCCTGGCGCTCGTCATTCTTCCCGGAATGTTCATCGCGCTCGGCGTCATCGTCTGGTGGCGGCGGCGATGATCATGGTCACGCGGCTTGGTTGACCGCTCGATGCGTCTCATGGAGGTCAGGATCCCATGAAGGTCTTTTGGAAAACGTACGTCGCCTTTGTCGTGCTCGTCGGCCTGGGGGCCTATATCTACTTCGTGGAGCGTAAGCGACCGGCCTCCGACGAGAAGCCCAAGGAAAAAGTCTTCGCCGTTCAGCCCGACAAGGTCAAGGAGCTGGCGATCGCGCCATCCCAGGGAGAATCGATTCGTCTCGAGCGAAAAGACGACGGCTGGCGAATGGTCGCGCCTCGGGATGTCGCGACCGCGACCTCCGAGGTCGACTCGCTGCTGTCCTCGATCGAGACGATGGAGATCGACGAGGTCGTCCTGGAAACGGCCGACAATCTGACGGATTATGGACTGGATAAACCCAAGGTCGCGATCGAGGTTCTGGTCGAAGGCGCAAGCGAGCCGGCCAAGCTTCTGATCGGCAAGAAAACCCCGGGCGAGTCCGCTCTGTACGCCAAACGACCGACAGAGGCGCGCATCTTCACGATCGCGAGCCATCTGGAAAACGCCTTTAATAAAAAGCCTTTTGATCTGCGAGATCGGGACTTGCTGCACGTCAAGCGCGACGAGATCAAAACGCTCGCGATCGACGGACCGGAGGGCCGATATGCTCTGAAGCGGCAGGGCGAAGACACGTGGATTTTCACCGCGCCGCTCAAGACGCGCGCCGGCCGCTGGTCGGTCGACAGTCTGCTTGGATCCCTGGAGTATCTACGGCTCGACTCGATCGCCGCCGAAAAGGCCGAGAATCTCGCGTCGTTCGGCATCGATCGACCGAAGCGAACGATCACGATCGGACTGGCCGAAGACGCGAGCAAGACGCTCCAGATCGGAAACGAGACCGCAGACAATAAATTCTATGCGCGCGAGGCCTCGGCCGCGCTCGTCGGCGTGATCCCGCGCACCCTGATCGAGGATCTCGAAAAGGGCATGAGCGAGCTGCGCGCCAAGCGCCTGCTCGACGTCTCGGCCTATGACGTCGAAGGCTTCGACCTCGAGAGCGACGGCCAGAAGTCCGTGTATGCCCGCAGCGCCGACAAGGACAAGGACGGGATCGACAGCCACAAGTGGAAGCGCTCGAAACCGGACGAAAAGAACATCGAGACCAGCGCCGTGCAAGACGTGCTGTTCAAGATCGGCGGAGTGGACGTCCAGGAGTTCATCGACGCGCCCGAGCCGCTTGCCGCGTACGGCCTCGACAAGCCCGCCATCAAGGTCACGCTGCGCCACGTGGCGCCCAAACCGTCGGTCTGGTTCGAGCTGGGCAAAAAGGGCGATGATTTCTATGGTCGCCGGCCCGACGATTCGGCGATCCTCAAGCTCGACAAGACCAAGGCTCAAGAGCTGATCGACGGATTCAAGGGGCTGTAGCGAGCAGCCCCCGTTCCTTCAAGCCGTCCAAAAGAGCTCCGGCAATGATCTCGTGGCCGAGAATGGACGGATGGTAATCGTCGGCGCTGAGCGTCAGGGGAGAGCCGACGATCTCCTCGATGCCGCGTTCCGTCAGGAAACGCTCGATCACCGCCCGCGTTTCCACGACATGAAAACCGTTGGCCCGGACAATGGACGCGACGTTTTCAGGCGCCAGCGGGTGAAACAACACGACGACATCGAAGCCATGACGCCGGCCGAGCGTTTGGAGCCGGCGCATGCTCCTGTCAAGGGCCGCGAAACCGGAAAGGTGCGCAAATTCCGGAGGAATCATCGCGCGGTCGGTCGCGGGCGTGCGTGAAAGCCGGCGCATCCGCCGAAGAAACCGCGGCGATGTCTCATCGACCTCGATCCGCGCCATGCGCTCGAGGACAAAGTGCCACAGATAGCTTTTCGTGGCGCCGAAATACGATTCGTGGTACGAGGCGAATTTCCGCACGAAACGCGGCAACTCGATATCGTTGTCGCAGTAGCCGACAACCACGAGATCAGGCTTGAATCGCAACGCCTTCTCTTCAAGCGTCGCCACTTCGAGCGAAGTGTTGTAGCCCGGGACGGCGGTATTGACGACTTCCCAGGTCGCGGCGGGGTCCTGTTCCCGCAGCCTGGCTTCCAGCACCGAGAGATAGTCGGCCCCGTCCGGAACGCCCCAGCCGAACATCACCGAATCTCCGAGGCCCACGATTCGGAAGGTTCGCTCGCCTTTCTCCGGCGCGTAAGAACGACCGCGAAAACCATGACTATTGGTCGTGAGCTCGGCTCCGAGAAAAGTGGCCGCCGTGATGTCGGGAATCAGCTCGAAGATGACGTTCGCATGGCGACTCGGACGCAAGATGTCCTTGAGATGTATCTCACCGGCGGGAGGCGGATGGTTCGTGACGAAGGATTCGTGCGACATCTCCCGGTTTTGCCAACAAGCCGCCGCTCGACAAGCGCTCTCCAACGCAACGAGCGAGAGCAGCAGCGAGCCGCCGGCAAGCGCCAGGTTTGTCACGAAAGCCTTGGGAGAAAAAACCATCATGGGCGTCGGACAATTTCGATGATATGCAATGACGCCCACGTTCTCAAGGACCTCGCTCGCGATCGTCGAGACCGCCTCGCCGTGCCCGTTCGCGATCAACGACTCGTCCGGATACGACGTCAGGCGCAATCGGCGCGCGCCGGATCGT
>JAFGSN010000002.1 GCA_016934575.1 Vicinamibacteria bacterium | reverse complement strand
CATTGGACGGGCCGGCGCCGGTTGAGGCCGCCCGATGATTCAGCCGCTGCTGTTTCCGTTCACGGAATACTGGTGGTTCTACGCCGGCTTCACCGCGTTCGTGGTCCTGCTTCTCGTCGTCGATCTGGGCGTGTTTCATCGCAAGGCGCACGCCGTCGAACTGCGCGAGGCCGCGGCGTGGAGCGCGACGTGGATCGTCATGTCCTTGCTGTTCAATTACGTCTTTTATCGTTACATGCTCGCGCGTTTTCCGAACGACCCGCGCCTTGTCGCCGTGCCCGGGTTCGTGCCACATCAGGCGGCCCTGAACGCCGCGCTCGAGTTCCTGGCCGGCTACGTCACCGAGAAGGCGCTCTCTTTCGACAATATCTTCGTGTTCGTTCTCGTGATGAAGTATTTTCACGTCGAAAGCCGCTACCAGCACCGCGTGCTCTTCGCCGGGATCCTCGGCGCCCTCGTCTTCCGCGCGATTTTCATCTCGTTCGGCGCCGTGCTTTTGCGTTTCGAGATCGTGATGTTCGTTTTCGGCGCGTTTCTGATCGTCACCGGCGCGCGCATCATGGCCGGAGGAGACACGAAAGTCGATCCGGAGCACAATGCCGTCGTTCGTCTTTTTCGGCGTTTCGTTCCGGTGACCCCGCGTATCTTGAACGCGCGCTTCTTTGTCCGGCGCAACGGACGCATCCATGCCACGCCGCTGTTCATCGCTCTTTTATTTCTCGAGATGACGGACGTCATCTTCGCCGTCGACTCGGTGCCGGCGATCTTCGGCCTGACGCGTGAGCCGCTGATCGTCTTCACTTCGAATATCTGCGCGATTCTGGGACTGCGCGCGCTGTACTTCCTTCTGGCGGGAGCGATCGAGAGATTCTACATGCTGAAATACGGCCTCGGGCTGGTGCTGGTCTTCATCGGCCTCAAGATGATCTGGCTCAATCATGTTTTCGACGGTCATCTTCCGATCACGGTCTCGCTCGTCGTCGTCGTCGGCGTGATCGCCGTGTCGATCGCCCTCTCGTTCATCTTTCCGCGCGCCGTCGAGTCGCCCGATGAAACGGGCGCCAGCGCCGCCGTCAAAGCCAAAGAGGTTTCATGATGGAGAAGAAGACGCCGACTCTCAAGGAAATCACCCCCAGGTCGCAGGATTACTCCCAGTGGTATCAGGACGTCGTGCTCAAGACCGAGCTGGCGGATTACGGTCCGGTCAAGGGCTGCATGATCATACGCCCCTACGGCTACGCGCTCTGGGAGGCGATACAGGCGGACATGGACCGGCGCATCAAGGAAACCGGCGCCGTCAACGCTTACTTCCCGATGTTCATTCCCAAGAGCTTCCTCGAAAAGGAAAAGGATCATGTCGAGGGCTTCTCGCCCGAGTGCGCCTGGGTGACGATCGGCGGCGGCACCGAGCTGGAGGAGCCGCTTGCCATCCGGCCGACCTCCGAGGCGATGATTTGCTCGATGTACGCCAAGTGGGTCGGCTCCTGGCGCGACCTGCCGGTCATGATCAACCAGTGGTGCAACGTCGTGCGCTGGGAAAAGGTCACGCGGCCGTTCCTGCGAACGACGGAGTTTCTCTGGCAGGAAGGGCACACGCTCCATGCCACGGCCGAGGAGGCCGAGGAGGAGACGCTGAGGATGCTCGAAGTCTATCGCGGCTTCTGCGAGGAGATGCTGGCCATGCCGGTGGTCGCCGGGCCGAAGTCCGAAGCCGAGAAGTTTGCCGGCGCCAAGCGAACCTACGCCATCGAGGCCATGATGGGCGACGGACGCGCTTTGCAGGCGGGGACGAGCCACAACCTCGGCCAGCGCTTCGCCGAGGCTTACGGCATCGAGTATCTCGACAAGAACATGCAACGCGTACGACCGTGGTCGACGTCCTGGGGCGTCACGACGCGGCTCATCGGCGGGATGGTCATGACCCATGGCGACGATTCGGGCTTGATCCTGCCGCCCCGGGTGGCGCCGATCCAGATCGTTATCGTGCCGATTCCGCCGCGCAAGGGCGACTGGAACGAAGCGATCCTGCCCAGAGCGCGCGAGCTCCAGCGGCGATTGCGTGCCGCCGGATTGCGGGTGCACCTCGACGATCGCGACACGCAGCAGCCCGGCTTCAAGTACGCCGACTGGGAGATGCGCGGCGTGCCGCTCCGGCTCGAGATCGGACCGAAGGACGTCGAGAAGAATCAGGCGGTCCTGGTGCGGCGCGACAACCGCGCCAAGGCGTTCGTTCCGGAAGGCGAGCTCGCGGCGCGCGCGGCTGAGTTGCTCGCGGCGTTGCAGAGCGATCTGCTGTCGCGCGCGCGGCGCTTTCTGGCAGACAGCACGACGCGCGTGAGCGCCTGGGACGAGTTCAAGGACGTCATGAACGGGAAGCGCGGTTTTCTCGCCTGCGGGTGGTGTCGGGACGCGGCCTGCGAAGCGGCCATCAAGGAGGAGACCAAAGCGACGGTTCGCGTCATGCCGCGGGACGCCGGCGAGCGACCGGGCGTATGCATACGCTGCGGACGTCCCTCCCCGGGCGAGGTGCTCTTCGCTCAGGCGTACTGATTCCGGCGTCGCGGTTGTGTATTTAACGACATGGCGGCTACAGGGGTCGCCCTTGCCAGTAAGGTCAGGACGATTCCGCCGATTCAGGCGCGGTCGTGTTGTGCCTTATCGCCCTGGCATGGGCGTGTATGTCAATCGGAGCAGTCGCGGGCCGGGGACGCCGTCACGCTCGCGCCGCAGGGTGATGACGTTGTCGCCGCGAAAGAGGAGCGCGGCCGGAATACGGATGGCTTTTGACGAGCGAGTCGTCGTCGCCTGGATCGCTCCGGCGATGCGTCCCTTCAGGACGACCTTCACGACGTCGGCCTCGTGAGCGATCATGTCCAGGCGTATCTCGATGTCTCGCGGTCGCAGGCATGGGAGGATGATCCGGGCTTCACGCTCCCGCATGGTGATCGCGTGCACGCCGTAATGGGGCAGGTCGCCGAAGCCCTCGCGGAGGAACCATCGCATTCTGTTGAGCAGCGGCGCATCCGAGACCTTCCAGGCCCAGGCGTGCGTCTCGGGCGAGAACGTGACGCTGCGGTTTCTTTCCAGTCGTCGCGCGACGCGCGGGCTCTCGCGACAGAGAGCCAGGAGCAACGGACCGTCGCGCGAGCCGCGCAGGTCGGCGCGCCGGTAAGGATCGAGCATGAAAGGCAGTCCGCAGAGAACGCCCAGGGTCGTAACGAAGAACAGTCCCGCAATCGGACGCGGCAGGCGTGAGGCGGGCGGCGCCGGCCGGCGTTTCGCGAAGCGCCCGAACGCTTCGAGCGCGAGCGGCAGCCAGACGAGAAGCGGATAGAGCGTCAATCTCGGGATGTCGCCCGAGAGGAACTTCAATTCCGCTCCGCCCCCGTAGACGGCCGAGACGAACGGAAGCATGCCGAGAGCCGCAACCGCGAAGCCGTAGCGCGCGAGATACCTTCGAGCGTTCTTCCGCAGCGCGCCGATGAGCGCCAGAGGCGTCAGGCCCCACAGCAGAATCGGCCGCCACCATTCGCGCCACTGTTCGACGGTGAGCGATATCGCGGCGGGTATCTGGTCGACTCCGGGGAGTATCGTTCCGCCGGCCCGCGGCGCCCAGGCGTATCGCAGCGTGAAAGCGACGGCCGCCGCCGGGAGCGCCACGATCATCATTTTCAAGAGCGCTGTTTTCGTTCCGTGCCTGTCGCGCGATACGAAGAATACGAGCGGAACGACGACGAGATTGATTTCCTTGCACAGAACGCCCAGAGCGGCGAGCAGACACAACGGCGAAAGCGAAAGGCAGGCTTCGGAAGAATAGAGAAAGGCCGCCAGAAGCAGCGCCGCCAGGGCGTCCGTGTTGATGCCGTGGAGGACGGCGTCGGCCGCCGGCGGGGAGAGGCAGAAGAACGTCACGGCGGCGAGGGCGATGATCGATCCGTGCCCCAGCCGGCGCAGGAAGAGAAATAGAAACAGCGCGCCGAGCGTCAGGCCGGCGACGCTCGCCAGGAGAAAACCGCGAATGGAGTTGCGACCGGGCAGGGCATGGACGACGAGCGGGGTGAGCAGCCGATAGCCCCAGGGCGCCACGGTGAAGAAAGAGGGGCTCTCGGCCATCGCGACGTAAGCGTAAGCGTCATAGCTTGGAAGCTGGAAACGATCGAAGCGGACGTGCGGATCGTATTGGCGGTGGTGTTGGTAGGCCAGGATCGAGAAGGCGAACACGACCGCGGCCAGGGGGCCGACGGCGCTCTTGATGGCACGAAGCGGCATCGGACTCCCGTTCAATCAAGGCATCGATGAAGATGGCGTCATCGCCGGACAGTCAACCGTCACGGAAGCGCGGAACGTATCACGAAGGCTCGTCACGATCGCCGTCGTCTTCAGGGACGACTACGGTCGCCTCGGTCTCGATCATGGCGACGCTTTTCGAAATCGTGATGTCGGCGTCAAGCGCGTCGAAGGGAGATTCGCGCGCGGCCGCAAATCCGGATTCCTCCTCATGCTCATCCCGCGCTTCTTCCCCTGGCCGGGCCTCGGCCGGCTGAGCTTCGGCCTCGGCGCACGGGTACTCGCCGACAATCACGCGTGAGGGCCGGGCCAGTTGATTGTTGACGCGATAACCCCGGAGAAGCTCCCGCACGACGATATGGTGATGAGCGGGATCGTCCACGGTCTCCGTGCCCACCGCCTCGCTGACATGTGGATCAAAGGGCAGGCCGAGCACGGGCACGCGATCCAGCCCTTCCTGCTGGAGCATCTGAAGAAGCTGCGTGCGAACCAGGATCAGCCCTTCGAAGAGCGAGCCATTGGTGGTCATGCCCTCGGCCGAAGACAGGGCGCGGTCGAAGTTGTCGAGGATGTCGATGAATTTGAGCAACAGCTTTTCGGTGCGTTGTTCGTATCGTCTCTCGAAGTTCCGCCTGGTTCGGTTGCGATAACCCTCGTTTTCGACCTTGAGCTGGCGGAAGGCCGCGAGCACCTGATCGAGACGATCCTCGGCCAGTCGGACGCGCTGATCTTCCGCCTCGGATTTCGTGACCTCGGGAGGCTGATCGAGAGCGACTTCAAGACTCCCGGATTCGTCGGTGCTCGGCTCGGCCGAGGCTTTCTCGTTCGGCGTGCCTGGCGCCTCGGCGTGCTCCGTCTGATCGTCCGGTCGCTCTTCTTCCACCAGTTCGTTCCGAGGAGGAGCTCTCCATGGATTATAGCCTCACTCCGCCGGCGATCGCCTTCCGCGATCGCCGGCGAGGAGGGCCACGAGATCGCAAACGTTGGTGCCGGTCGGGCCGGTGACGATCAGGTCGCCCAGGGGCGCCAGAAAGGAGCTCGAATCGTTCTCGTCCAGAAAGTGCCGGCAAGGCGCCATGCCGAGCGCCTGCGCCCGATTGACGGTCTCCTGATCGACGACTCCGCCGGCGGCCATGCTTGCGCCATCGATGCCATCAGTGCCCATCGAAGCGACGACGGCATGGCTCGGAAAAGCGGCGAGGGGCTCGGCCGAAGCGACGACAAGCTCCTGGTTGCGGCCGCCTCGCCCCAGTCCTCGAACAGTGACAGTCGTCTCTCCTCCAGCGAGCAGGCAAACTGGAGGCGGCGAGGGCTGTCCGGTCTCCACGCATTCCCTCAGGATGGCCGTGAGAACGCGTGCAACCTCGCGTGCTTCCCCTTCAAGCCGCGAGGTGAGGACGAGGGTTCGCAGCCCCAAACGACGCGCCGTGCGGGCCGCCGCCTCGAGAGAGTGCCGATTGCCGCCGATGACCCGTGTCGTGACTCGCCGAAAAAGAGCATCTCCGGGTTTCGGCGTCTCCGGCCGCGCGCTCGAAGCGCCGGATTCGAGGTGTTGTCTGACGGATAAAGGCGTCTTTCCCCAAACGTCGTGGCGCACGAGAATTTCGATGGCCTCGCCGTAGGTCGTGGGATCCGGAACGGTCGGTCCAGAGGCGATCGTCGTCAGGTCGTCGCCGACGACGTCGGAAAGCGCCAGACAGACGATCCTGGCCGGCGCGGCGATACGAGCCAGGCCGCCGCCCTTGAAGCGTGAGAGATGCTTTCGAACGGCGTTCATCTCGCGGATGACGGCCCCGGAACGAAGGAGCAGGGACGTCACCGCCGCTTTGTCGGCTAGTGAGATCCCGGCGACCGGCGCCGGCAGAAGCGCGGAAGCTCCTCCCGAGATCAGAATGAGAAGAAGATCTCGGGGCGTCGGATTGGAGACGAGACGTTCCAGGGCCTCCGCCGCTCGCAGCCCGCGCTCGTCGGGCACGGGATGTCCGGCAACCATCAGTCGAATGCGTGAGAGAGGCGCCCGGGAAGAGGTGTCGATGGCCAGTCCATCATCGAAGCTCCGGCCGAGGACTCCCTCTGCGGCTGCCGCCATCGACGATGCCGCCTTGCCTGCCGTGATCACAAGGAGGCGCCCCCGTCCGAGAGGATGTCGCGTGCCGGCGGCTTCGAGAACGGCGTTTTTGATACGAAGATTCCTCCGGATAAGCTGGAACGGATCCGCCGCTTCCAATCCGCTCGCCAGGATTTCCGCGGTCGCGAGACGGAGTCGGCGGCGATTCCAGATCAGAGATCGACGAGTCATGGTTGTAGCCATAACTCATAGATATAGTTAGGTTTAGGGCGTAGGATGCCTACCGTCAATGCCCTCGCCGTGGTTGGATTTCACTGAGCCTGGTCAGCGAATCGAAACGTTGAAGGAGGATCTCGGCTAAAAAGGGAAAGTCGGCGCGACCACAGAAGCGATCCAGCCCATCGAGAAAACGCTGATAGGCGGAATCGAAATCGCAGCCCTGACAGTCTCCAAGCATGCCGGCGGATGACAGGTGATCGATGTGTCTCATGAATTCTTCTCTATAAAAGTCACGTAACGCGCGCTGTCTCTGATAATCCACACACGACTCCCGTGTCTTTAACTGACGTTAATCGACAAGTGGATGGGGTGTCAAGCCGTGGCCCAAGAAACAAGAGGGCGTGGGCGGAAGGTGTGATGTGGGTCACATTTCTCGATCGAGGGCTCCTTGTAGAGGACTCATTTATTGGGTTGACCGCTTCTCGTGGTATATGCTAGTCTACAGGGACTCTAAAGAGTCCCTTATCCAAGAGCGGAGCGCGAATGGAAGTTTTTGGAAACCGCCCGAACGGGTTCTGAAGCTCGGAGATTTCAAGGATGGCGAATGAGTATTACACCCTGATCTTCATTCCCCACGCAAAAGCTCGTTATCGCAAATTCCAGATTCGGACCAGGATCGCCAAGTGGCTTCTCGGGCTGGCGGGCGCCAGCGTGGTTGCGCTCGCCGGCGGGCTGGCATATGTCGGCTATGTGAGCTGGGAGATGCGATCGTTGCGGCAGATCGAAGGGAAATACGAGCGGCTCGTTGTTCAGTCGCATGATTACAAGACGCAAACTGAGGTTCTCCAGGGCAAGCTCTCCCATCTCGAAAATATCGTTCGCAAGCTGGGCGTCATGGCCGGCCTCGAACAGGTTCTTCCCGACGGCAACGTTGGCGGTCTGGGGGGCCTGACGACGAAGGAAACTCAGGCGCCGTCGCTCGACGCCGCGATTCTCCAGGAACTGGACAGGACCGCCGCCGATATCGAGGGTCGCTCGCAGCAGCTCCACGAGTACTACGCGGATCGGAAGATGATGCTGGCGTCCACGCCGTCGGTCTGGCCGGTGCGCGGGTATCTCTCGAGCAACTTCGGCAATCGAATCGATCCCTTCACCGGACAGCGCGATTTCCATCCGGGGATCGACGTCTCGACGCCGGTCGGGACGAAGGTCGTCGCTCCGGCCGACGGCATCGTCGTGAAGTGCAGCCATGCCGGAGGATACGGCAACGTTCTGATCATCAATCACGGTTACGGCATCATCACGCGTTACGGGCATCTCGACGGCTTCAACGTCCGCGTGGGGCAACGCGTTCGCCGCGGCGATGTGATCGGATTCGTCGGCAACACGGGTCGCTCCACCGCGCCCCACCTTCACTATGAGGTGTGGGTTCACGATCAGGCGCAGAATCCGATTCATTACATTCTCGACGAGTATCGATCCTTCGGTTGATCCGCGGGCGTCGATCGGCCGTAAGCGGGCGTTGGGCGAGCCTGCGTCGTGCGTTAACGGCGCGATCGCTCGGTTCCCTTCTTGTCATGTCACGCGCGACGCGCCGGCGTCTGTTAGGGCGCGCCGTGCATCTTGCCGGCGCCGATGATGGACATGCTGACGATCGTCGCTTTGCTGATCGGGCTGGGTTATCTGGCGCACTGGATGCACGTCCGGCGTTGTCGCTCGGCTCTCGCCGAGTCCGAGCGCGAGAAAGCGTTGCTGCTGGCGGACATCAAGGTGCTGAGGGCCCAGGTCGATCGCTTCCGGCTCGACCAGGAGGTTTTCGGACGGCTGCTCGCGATTCTGCCGGCGCTCAGCCGCGAGTTCCACCGGGCGCCGTCCGAGCGGCAGATCCCGGCCATGTTGCTGGCGGCCGCCGTCAGCACCCTGGGACAGCGACAGGCGCTCGTGCTTATGCGCCGCCGGCGCGACGCCGACACGGCGTTCAGCGTGACGGCCGTCGCTCCTTCGGACTGCCCGGCGCGCATCGGAACGTCGGTCGAGGTCGAACATCGGGACGGGAAGTATCGGATTCCCGCCGTCGTGTTGGAGGCGTTGGGGCTCGACGGACGTGAGCCCTGGACGCTCGAGCCCATGATCGTGGACGACGAGGACGTCGGCCTCGTGGCCCTGGCGTCTTCCGGGCCGACCTCGCCTTCCATGGAGTCGGTCGTCCGCGTCATGGCCGATCTGGGCGCGACGGCTCTGCGCTCCGCGGCCGTGAGGCAGCGCTTTATCTCGACCGCCCAGAAGGACGAGTTGACGCAACTGCTCAACAAGCAGCACACGATGCGCCTGTTCACGGAGGAGTTGCGCAAGGCGCAACGACAGGGCTCCCGGCTGTCGTTGTTCATGTTCGACATCGATTTCTTCAAGCATTACAACGACACGAACGGTCACATGGCCGGCGACATTCTGCTGCGTCTTCTGGCGCAGCTCGTGAGCGAGCACATTCGCGCCGAGGACATCCTGGGACGTTACGGCGGCGAGGAGTTTCTGCTGATTCTTCCCGGCGCTTCGGCCCGCGAGGCGTTGCTTGTCGCCAGGAAGATCCGCGACTTGGTGGCGGAATACGGCTTTCCCGCGCGTGACTGTCAGCCGCGGGGCCGCTTGACGATCAGCGGCGGCGTCGCCGAGTTTCCGGCTCATGGAACGGCCACGACAGCGCTCCTGCGCGCCGCGGACGCGGCGCTTTACGAAGCCAAGCATCTCGGCCGCAATCGCGTCCAGGTGGCGGCGCGTCAGGCGCCGGACAAGGCGGCCGTGATCGAGGAGGAGTGGGACGAGAGCTAACGAATCGCGGGCCATGGAGGGAGGATCGCCGGCGATTCATGCGGCGGCATGAACGTCGCCGTACGGATTCACCGCCCAGGCCCATGTTCCGGGATCAGGGCTTTTTGGCGTTCCGAAGACGTGATGTCGGATGGATCCGTGAGCCCCGTGCGCGCGGAGGTCCCGGCGTTCAGGCCTCGGTTTTGCTAAATACCGCTGAGGACTGATATTCTTTCCGCCTGGGTTGTTTGAACGCGGAACGTGAGCTTCTAGAAACCACAGGGAATCATCGCCCGTGCTGAACACCATTCTCACCAAAGTCATCGGTACGAGAAACGAGCGCGAGATCAAACGTCT
>JAFGSN010000012.1 GCA_016934575.1 Vicinamibacteria bacterium | reverse complement strand
CATCGGCCACGCGGCCTTTCCGGACGCCGTCACGATCGGTCATGAAGCCACGCGCGCCGGGCTTGCGCTCGGGTTGCAACAGCCGACTTTAGCAGGAAACCTGCAAGGGATGCCGGGGCGGGTCGCCGATTTGCGGGCCAGAGCCGAGGCCGAGACCGACAAGGAGAAGCGCGCGACGCTTCTCGGGCAATCCGCAGCCTGGGAGGCGTACCGGCGGCAGCTTGCAGCGCATGTGCAGTCGCCATCGCGCCTCACGTTCAATGACCACCTCACTGTCTGGCTGGGTCGTCGCGAGGTGCGCATTATCCACCTCGGGCGCGGACACACGGCGGGGGATACCGTCGTCTACCTTCCGGCGGAACGCGTGCTCTGCAGCGGCGACCTCTTCAACGGCTATATTGGTTACATGGGCGACGCCTACGTGGACGAGTGGGCCGACACGTTGGATCGCCTGGCGCAGCTCGACTTCCGCATCGTCATCGCCGGCCACGGCGCGCCCTTCGAGGGCAAGGACGCGATCGCTCCCGTCCAGGCTTGCATGCGCGATCTCTGGCGCCAGGCCGAGAAGCTCAAGAACGCGGGCCTGTCGGCCCACGACGCTGCGGGGCGCATCGACTTGCGCGCCCACTCCTCCCGTTTTCCCCAGCTCTTGAAGCCCGGCTACGACCGGCTGGCGGTTGAGCGGATCTTCCAGGTGATCGACGAGCGCCTGGCCGGCGTCAATAAGGACTGACACGCCTTCACGGCGCGGGCGGTCAATAGGAATACTCGTCTTCGTTGGAGCAGTGGTAGTAGCCCGGACGTCCATGCCGTCCCTGATCGCCTCATGCACGGCGGCCGGGTGGGTGTGTGGCAATCCCATCCCCATATTCATGGCTTTGTTCTTAGTTGATTCACGATCTCGATATACTCCGGTTCATCGTGCACAAGCTCCCACTCCGCATCATTCGCAAGACGCTCGCCTTCGCCAAATCCGCCTTCCACCGCGTGACGCAGTCCGGCCAGCGCCTTCTTCTTGTCGCGGAGCGCGGCATGCGCGCGAGCCAGCTCGTACTTGGAATAGGCGTTCTCAGGCTGTGATTCCACGCAAAACTCAAATGCGACTTTTGCCGCCTTTGGGTTTCCCTGCGCGAGCTGATTGATGCCGTCATACAGAGCGCTGATCCTGAAACCGTCGATGACGCGCCTGGCAACGACGGCGCGTTCGGATTTCGACGACTCGCGATCGTGCCTGAGCCTCTGAATATGATTGCGTAACTCGCGCCGCGCGGACGCATGAGCGTCCTGCAGCGAAAAGATGTCCTGCGACTCGAGTGAAGAAGGCGAAACGTCGGAGGACTCTGCCAGACTTGCGCGGGGAATCGTCGCGGCGGCGTTAGGAACAAGCATGTCCGGCCTTTGCAGCGCCCGGAGCAACATGAGGAGACGCTGGGTTTGCTCGCGGTCTTGCTTGTCGAGCTTGGACTCGTATTTCCGATCCTTCACCGCCTCGCGCGTATCACGCAGACGTCGCGCCTCCGCTTCAAGATCGTCGACACGCGCGAGTCCTCGGAGATCCCGCGCGAGCGCCGCGTACTCCTCGGCAGCATCGTCGAAGCGACGGCTGTTTTTCGCATTGCTCGCGCGCATGACGCCGCGCTCACGGTATGTGTCGACAAAGGCCGGATCCGCCGGTCGTGTTCCTTTGCGCATCGCCGAAAGCTCCAGCCACTCCAACGCCCGCGCGGCGACCTCCTCCGGGGGCCATCCATGCCCGCCCTCAAACCTCTCGAACCGAGCGACGACCCCACGTTCCACGAGCGCGCGAACCATCGCCTTGTTGCGCATATAGTTGAAATCAGCGAAGCCAGCGATGCCCAGCCAATCGACCGCTGTGTGCCTGCTCAGACGATCGGCGTCCAACGCGCCGGCGCAGGCGACGACGCCCGCGGCCATTTGATCTCCCAATACCAGCGCGGGGAAGGTGCCTCCGGACATTCCTGTTGTGTAGACGCGGTTTGGATCGATCGCGAAACGAGCGTGCGTGTCGATCCATACGGCCTCGATTGCCTTAAGCACGGGTTCGGCGGGGCCGTTTCTGGAGTTGTTCGAGCCCACGACGATATATCCGAGATGCTCCGCTGCATCGCGGAAGAGGACCACAGGCACACGCCCGCGTGCCATCGGATCGAACGCGTACAGAATGGGCCACTCGCGGTCGGATCGATAGCGTACGGGAAGATATAGGGCGTAGCTCTGAGCCTCATCGCGCAAGCAGACGACGGAGTCCACGACCTGTCCGGCCGGCAACGGATCCGGGACCTTGTCGGAGGCTGTGTTTTGAGCGGCAATAAAGATGAATGACAGAAGAAGCATCATTATAGGCGTGTGGGTAGTGAGTCGCCTTTTTCGATCAACGGAAATTCTGATCACGATGAATCCTTACGCGATTATCGATTATACCGATCTAGCCGTCCTGCCGAACGTCGCGAGCGAAACCACGATGGCGCTCGTTCCCAGCGAGACAAGGTCAGTCCAGCGATTCCGTCACGCCGAAGGCGTCCCCGCGCGGATCTCCGCCTTCGAGAGTGGAGCGGACGCGCGGTCGTGCCGCAAGCACAGCGGCCCGTTGACCGGCGTCACGAGGGGGAGCGGATAAGGCGCGTTGACACGCGGGTTCTCGGAATTATAGAGCACGCACAGGGCGCTCCCTATCGCCGCAGGCTTGCGCGCCTCGCTGCGCCCCATGGCGATCGTGCCGCCCAGAGTCGCGAATTCGTAGTGGACGACCGTGCGGCCGTGCTGGCTT
>JAFGSN010000085.1 GCA_016934575.1 Vicinamibacteria bacterium | reverse complement strand
TCTTCGCGGCCGTGGGGCGGTTGCATGCCTTGAAAGCGCCTTGTAAGAATAGCAGTAAATGCGTTGATGCTCCGTATGAAAACCGTTTCTAAAAGGGGACGGCGAGGTGAAATGCAGCCGTGGATTCTAGCGTATAAAGAGGGGGTTGTTTAAGATAACATCCGATATGCGGTTCGGCATCGGACAAAAAGCGCTCCTTGGGCTCTCAACCTTCATTTTATCGTCCGGCCTGCTTCTCCTTGATCTTGTGTTCATCACATCCGGCGACAGCGAAACGTCGCTTCCGGGTCGTGTTCCTGACGGCGGCGTTGTCACGACGGCTCGGCTCGTTTACGAGTGTGTCATCGACGGCAACGAGGATATTTGCGCCATTCCCGCCGCCGGCGGACTTCCGGCGCGATTGACGGATCATCCCGCGCAGGACGGCTGTCCGCGATGGACGCCTGACGGCCGGCGCGTGATCTTCAACTCGAATCGATCCGGCGAGTGGCAGCTCTGGAGCATGGATGCCGACGGCCGCAGCCAGCGGCGCGCGAGATCGTCCGAGGATCGCGACCGGCAGAGCGATCCGGCTCCCGACGGAAGCGCCGTCGTCTTTCTCTCGAATCGCGGCGGTTTCGAGGGAATCTGGATTCATGCGTTCACGAGCGGAAAGGCGCGCCAACTGATTCACTTCCGTCAACACACCGTGATCGGCAATCCCGACTGGAGTCCACGCGGCGACGAGATCGTGTTTTCCTCGAACCACAGCTTCGGCCACCAGATCTATCGCATCAACGCCGAAACGGTCGCGGTCGAACGCGTCTCTCCAGTGACCAATGGAGGATGCGAGCCGCGTTTCAGCCCTGACGGCAAAAAAGTCGTCTATGTCACTCGCCGGCATTTCAAGACAACCAGCCAGATCATCGAACATGATCTCGAAACCGGCAGGGAGCGAGCTCTCCTTCACTGGCCGGCGCTTAACTATGATCCGGTGTACTCGCCCGACGCCTCGGAACTGGCGTTCGCCTCGAGCATCGCCGGAAAGGAATTCTCCATATACCGACAGCGATTGTCGGACGGTCGTTCTTGGCGAGTGACTTTTGGCCCGGGATCGTCACGGCATCCCGATTACGCCCCGGCCAGGTGAATCCTTCCAGGGCATTCGCGCCATTTGACGCGGATCGACATTGGCGCTACTGTGCGCGGTCGGCGGCGCGCCTCGACCATCCGCGCTTGGCCACGAAAGCGTGCCGATACGGAGAAAACCCCATCACCAACCCCCACAATGAAAGCCAGGGACCCGATGTCGGAGTCTCGTTCACCGATGATTATGAGTAGACGCCAATGATGAGGCATCGCCATCAGCGTATCGTGATCGGATTAGAGCTTGAAGCCTATACCATCGAAACGCCCGAGTACTCGATCGGCCGCCAGATGGCCTTTCCTCGCAAGGGCGTCGGCGAGAAGGGCGAGCGGTTCGCGCGCGACTGGAGCATCGGCACCGAGTACAACTCTCATCCATTCTCGACCATACGAGAGGGATTCTTCCTGCTAAAGGCAGGGCTCAGAAAGTACGCGCGTCGTCGCTATCGCACGCTCTCGCGATCGAAAAAGGGACGCGAGCTCTTTCTCGTGGGAGGCTGGCGCGATCGGTATGCCGGAGCGCACATTCATGTCTCGGACGCCCTTGAGCCGCTCACGCAGAAGACGGCGCGTAGGCTCGCCTGGCATCTCCATGATCACATTCCGCTGCTTATCGCCGTATGCGCCAACTCGCCGGTCTGGGCCGATGAGATCACGAACGTATGTTCGAATCGCGTCCTTGGCGCAAGTCGCACTTATTTCCGGCCGATCGATCGTCGCCGGCTGACGCAACGGGCATTTGACGAGATGCTCTTCAGCCGAGAGCGGCGGCGCAAGCCGGCCACGCTCGAGATTCGCATCTGCGACTCCAACGTTCCTGAGTTTGTCATGACCGCCGCTTGTCTCGTCAAGGCTGTCGCTCTCAACCGCGCGGAAGGCGGCGCCGCTTCCAACACGATCACGAAAGCCGCGTATCTGCACAGCCGTCGTGAAGCGGCCGCGCTTGGCATGCGCGCTCGGCTATGCTGGAAAGGAGAGTGGATGTCGGCCTCGCGCTATCTGGATCGTTTTATCTGGACCTACCGCCGACAGCTCGATGAAATGGACGTTCCCGACGAGATCTGGACGACCTTCAAGCTGCTCAAACGCAAGATCAACGGCGCCGCGATCATCCATGCCGCAGCGCGTCTGGCCCACGCGGAGCATCCGCAAACCTGGCAACGGCGGTTCGCCAAGCGTTACGTCAATGCCCTTGATCGACTTTTATCCGGCGACTCGATTCTGGACTTCGCGGAGCGACTGCACGCGCCCGTGCCGGACGTCGACGAAGTCTGGCTCGGACGACGCAGCCTGAGATTGGCGGGATGACACATGTAGGTTCGGCCGAATGAGACGGGAGGCGGCGGAGTGATGCGTTCAGGGCCTCATGGGCATCTGCTATGGCATGCGGCTCATCAACGTGCTGGAAGGCGGCGCCCTGTTCCAGGACATCCGGCGAGACGCGGGCTCGAAGACAAATCACCGCAACCGGCGGCGCAATCGTGTCCGTCTCGTACGCGACGACGTTTCCCCTGCCGCTGACGTTGGACATGATGGGTTGGCAGCACCACATGGAAATGTTGTTTTCGATCAAACAGTCGCTTGACTGGGAGAGAACAATCACGAAGGGTTTCTATCGATCCCGAGAAACTTGCTCGTGGATGCGGCGACGGAGACAAACGGGCAGTCGATAGACCGCCCCGTTGTGGAAAGATGAGTTACCCTGCTACTTTTTCACGATCTCGACGCGCCGATTTTTGCCTCGGCCTTCGTTACTTCTGTTATCGGCTATCGGACGGTCCTGTCCCCAGCCCACCGCGGACAGCCTTGACGCCGCGACGCCCGTTGCGACGACGGCGTCCAATACCGCCTTGGCGCGCCGCTCGGATAGGAGCTTGTTGGATGCGGGAGTGCCGACGTTGTCGGTGTGCCCTTCGATGCTCAAGCGTAGGCCCGCGTTCTGCTTCAAAAGCGCGGCGACCTGATCGACGATCGGCCGCGATTCCTGCCG
>JAFGSN010000011.1 GCA_016934575.1 Vicinamibacteria bacterium | reverse complement strand
TGCCGTTTATCCAAGCCGAGCTTCGTGACCATCCAATACGGCAGCCGCATCTTCTTCGGGCTCGGCTTCGATAAACGCTATCAATTTCAATTATGTGGAGTCTTGCTTCCTACAAACTCGATACTGATCAACGGAAACAAAGAGCGGATACGGACCGCTTCATCCGATTGCTCCTCGCCGATGACGACGCTCAACTCCGCGAATATGCAATCCGCGTGCTCTCGGCCGCCGGTTTCGAGATCATGGCCGCCGCGGACGGTGAAGAGGCGCTGGCATTCTATCGTGACTACGGCCCGTTTGACGTGCTTTTGCTGGACGAGGACATGCCCCGACGCAACGGTCGGTCACTGCTCGCGAGCATACGGGAGACGGGAGACGACGTTCCCGCCGTGATCTGGAGCGGCGATCCCGATCTCACGGATTCGGAGATCGCCGCGTTGCATGTCGCGACCCTGTTGCGCAAGCCCATCAGCCCCTCGGCTCTCATCTCCGCGTTACGCGATGCGATCGCAACGCCCGAATTGGTCGCATAAGCCACGAAATCACGCGGGGCCGACAACGACTTTATCGAAGCCACATCGAGTCGTTCTGCACGTTGATCGAGATGATGCGATGGTTCGCATCACAAGCGAAAAAGACATAGCTGAATTCCGAGACGGCCTTGCCGATCTTGATGATTTCGGGATTGTCACTTCTGCAAGCAAGCCTATCATGGACGTTGTTCATCGCCTCGCAGACCAATTCAACCTGATCGTCCTCCATATTCAACCCGCAGCCGATATACTGCATGTCATCCGCGCTCACGCGCGCGTCTTGGATGCTGCCAAGAGCGAACCGTCTGGCCAAATCGACATGAACATAGACGCGGCCGTTTCTGCCGGCCCACGCTGCCACGGGGCCTACAACCATCGCAACGACCAACATCAGAAATGTGCCCTTTTTCATGTTCGCCTCCGTAAAAGATCTTTTCATCAGGTCCTCGACAAACCCGCCCTCACGGAATCAAGTGCGAACTGTTTCTGACAGCGAGGCGCGTAAGCTCGTAGGCCTCGTTGCACTGGAATATGACGTAGCTATGCGCCACTCTCTGTGCAACTTCAACGAACTTGGGGTCGACGCTCGAACAACTGAGCTGTTCTGACCCGGCGTCAACGGCGGTGCAAGTGACTTTGGCGACGCCGGATGCCAGCGAAAGCGTGCAGCCGATATGCTGGACGTTGTCGTCGCTCATCCGCGTCCCGTAAAGGCTCCCCCAGGCTCGGCGATTGTTGAGATCGACCTGGGTCAGCCAGTAAGCCGTCCACCCAGCCTGGACCGCCGACGATGACACGAGAAGCGCGGCGGCCGTCCAAAAAAAGATCCTCTTTCCGACACTCGGAGTCATTTTCTTGACCTCCATGGTTTCGCGCATTCATGCGCCCGACGATTCGTTGCGATCGGGCGCATTGGTATCGACTCGCGACCGGCGAGCCTTCCTCACCGACGCTATCTCGTATGCAACTACGTTTTTGGTACGACAACGACTGTGCGGTACGTCACAGGACCCATCTGGCATGTGGCGTTCCCGTCCGTTCCGCGGTCGTCGGGTCAACCGGGCATGGATAGTCGCGCTCGCCATGTCGGGTTCGGGTCGCCGCGTTCATCGCGTCGGAGAATCGCGTCGCCGTGGGCGTCTGGCGTCTCCCGTTCCCGTCCGTTTTACGGTTGTCTGATCAATCGAGCGCGGCGGCCGTATTCGACGTTCGTACGCAGTCGTGTTCGCGAACGTAATCGTCCTCGTGCACGAAATGGCAGCGCTTTGTTTACGTTGCCGTTGCTGTCGGGCGTGTTGGCGTTCCTTTCCGTTCTGCGGTTTGCAGATCAATCGGGCACAGCGCGCCGTATCACCATATGTGCAAATCGAACAGCACGCGCGGATCGATCGCCACTCCGTGGACATAAACGCCCCAGTGGAGAGTCGGGGATGCGACGATCCCAGAGTCGCCTGATTGGGCGATCGGGCCACGTCCTTCGATCCATTGTTCTTTCCGGACCTCGATTCGGCTGAGATGAAAGAACACGCTGGAGACTCCCTGGCCATGATCGAGAACAATCGTCTTTCCGGTCGCCGCAAGCGTGTCGGCGAACAGCACGGTCGCGGCCGCAGGCGCCTGTACGATCGTTCCCGAAGGCACGATATAGTCCAGGCCGCGATGAACCTCGTCATGGAGGCCGTCGAAGAGACGATTGAGCGCCGCTCCGCCTTTCACCGTCTCTCGCTTGCCGAAAGAAGGCGCAGGCGGCGAATGGACGGGCGGTTTGAAGGGTCCGCGCCAGTGGGCCGCCGGCGTTGCCGTTCTTAACAACCCGAGAATACGTCGGCCGTCACGCAATGCCTCGGGGCGTGCCGCGCGGCGGAGTTGCTCGGGCGATAGCTGGATCTGGCGTTCCCCATAACGACTCGGCGCGATCGTGACGTCAAACGTCAGCCTCCACCGTCTGCGAAGTCTCCAGACCTCGACGCCGAGCAGAGTCGTTCGAGGCGGCGTTCCGAGAGGAACCGGGACCAGGGCTCGGAGCCGACCGTTCACCGGGTAAAAAGCATGCCGCCTGCCGAGTAAAACAGCCGACGCCGAGGCCCCCCGCCGATGGCCGCTCACGCTCACGACAAGCAGCCCGCCAGGACGAGCATGCGTCACATCGACGCGCGCCGCAATCGATCCCGACTGCTTCACGATCTCGCCGGCAGCCGCCGAGTCGAGCGCCACCGCGGCAACCGACACGACCGACAGAGTCAAGACAATAACGGCATTCATCACGGCACGCAGGCGGGCACGTCGATCCAAACTCACGGATCGTTGCCGCTCTCTTGCAGGCATAGCGACCACTGCCGCGCGAATCGCCGTCATCTCGAGCATACTGCCATCATGACCGCACGTCGGCAACCCCGGAGCCGTTCAGAACGCAAAGACGAATCGTTGACGCGTGGTTCGTCGTGCCCTATGCTCCTCGCATGGGTCGCGATCGTGCGAAGACCTTCGCGGATCGACTGGCGCCGGTCGTTCCGCGCGTCGAGGAAGACGTTTCGCATCTCTCGGACGAACTGGTGGACGTGCTCTATCCGGGACGGCGTCCTCGACCGTTCCGTATCGGCCTGATATTCGACCGATTCGAGGGACCGAACTATTCCCGCGCACTCGATCTGGCGCGTCAGTCCTCCGCGTATTGCGAGATCCGGGAGGGAACAAGACTGCGTCATCAAGCGGCGTTCGCGAGCAACGAAGCGGGTGTGTTGCGCGATCTGTTCGAAATCGTCGGACCGATCACCGGCACCGACGTGACCGTGAACTGCAAATCGTTGCCCTACGCGCGAGAGTTGTGGATGCCTTTGTTCTGGATTTTCATCAGCGGCGGGGAGTCGTGATCCGTGGGCATACCCGAGGACCTCGATAATCTCGATCATTCGATCCAGAAGCTCCAGGTCGAATGGGAAAAATTCTTCTGCGGAGTGGAGCGCAAACCTCCGGAGCAGTTGATCCGTCAGGTCGAGACGCTCATCCGCAAATACGCCTATGGCGAGATGCGTAACAATACCGAGCGCTTCCGTTATCAGTCGCTGACCTCGCGCTATAACACCTTCAACGAGCTATGGAATAAAAGGATGAAGGCCCGCGAGGAAGGCCGCCAGCCGGGTCTCCACGGGACGAAGCACGTTCCCGCCGCCGAATCCTTGGGTCTGCCGCCGACTCTCGAAAGCGTTTCCGCGGCTCCGCGGCGGGAAATCCGATTCTCTCGGCAAGAGGCCGATCCGCGTTCCGTACGCGACCTGTTCGAGTTGTTCGTCGCGGCGCGGCGGGCCTCGGGCGAATCGGCCTCCGTGAAGATGGAAAGCTTCACGAAACTCATCCAGCAGCAGACGTCCCGAATCCTGTCCGAGAAGGGCGCTCGCGCCGTTGACTTCCGCGTCGAATCACGCAACGGAAAAGTCACGCTCAAGGCGAAGCCGGTCACATGACTACCGCCCGAGTTGATCCCACGCGCATGATCCTGCGCCGCGGCGCGGCCCTCCTGTTCTTGCTTCTCGTCTCGGGCGCAAGCGCCGAAGCGTGGCCTCACGATCTGACGAAGGCGATCGCCCGCGACGCGTTGCGCCTTCTTCCGGAGTCGCTGGCGCGTCTTCTCCATGAGCGTGAGGACGAGATCGCCGCGGAATGGACCCGGCTTCCGGCGCCGCTACAGAGCGCCCTGGCCGCCGATCTCGTCGCGGGCGAGCTACGCGACGAAACCATGAGGGCTCTCGATGCGCATGCGGAGGACGTTCTGCGTCTCTTCGCCGAACGACGCGTGTCCGAGGGGCTTCTCCGCCTTGGAGCGCTCGCGCGCTTTCCGGTCGATTTTTCCGATCCGATTCTGACCGTAGGACCGGCAGGATATCCGGCCGGCGTCGCGCGTGAATACTACGCCTTCATCGCGGTCAACCTCGACAAGATACCCGTCACGCTCTCTCGGCCCGAGGCGCTTGATGTCCGGATCCAGGACCTTGGCGCCTATTGGAACGGCGTGCTCCTCGAAAGCCGCCGGCAGTCGGTCGTTCTGCGCAAGGAGATGATTCGCGGTGAACGAATCGTGGATCATCGACTCATCGACTATCGCTCGCCGGTCTTTGCCGTAAGCTCGCTGTCTTACTCGCGCGCCGTGACGGCCGTGGCCGCGACCTGGCTGGCCGTCTGGCGCCGGGCGGGCGGCGACGTGACGCGCATGCGGCAGCCGTCCTCGGTCGAACCGTCCTCGTCCCGGCGTGTTTCCCCATCGGAGGTCGTGACGCCATGAAACGAAGAGCGCTGCTGTCGGTCTTTCGCAAGGATGCCGTTACGGATCTGGCGCGGGGCCTTGTCGACCGCGAATTTGAAATCGTCTCCACGGGTGGCACGGCCAGGCGATTGCGCCAAGCCGAGATTCCCGTCATCGGCGTCTCCGACGTCACGGAATTCCCCGAGATCCTGGACGGCCGGGTCAAGACGCTGCACCCCAAGATCCACGCCGGCATTCTCGCCCGGCGCGACGAGGAGACGCATCGACAGGCGCTCGCCGAACATGGCATCGAACCCTTCGAGGTCGTGGTCATCAACCTTTACCCCTTCGAGGACAAGGTGGCCAAGGGCGCCTCCTTCGAAGAAGCGCTCGAGAACATCGATGTCGGCGGGCCGGCCATGGTGCGCGCCGCGGCCAAGAATTTCCGGGACGTGGCGATCGTCGTCGATCCCGCGGACTACCCGCTGCTGATCGAGCAACTCGACCGCGAGGGCGGGATCGACGCGCCCACGCGTCTCTACTTCGCCCAGAAGGCGTTCCGTCATACCGCCCGATACGAAGCGGCGATCGCCGGATACTTGGCTCAAGTCGAGACGAGCGAAGGACGTTTCACGCCCGCCGAATCCGAGAGTTTCTTCCCGTATCGCCTGAGCCTGTCCTTTGAAAAGGCTCAGGATCTGCGCTACGGCGAGAATCCCCATCAGAAGGCGGCGTTTTACAGTGATCTCGGATCAACGGTCTATTCCGTGGCCGCGGCGCGCAAGCTCCAGGGCAAGGAGCTGTCATTCAATAATCTTCTCGATCTCGACGCGGCATGGCGGCTCGTCACCGAGCTGGTCGAGCCGGCGTGCGTGATCGTCAAGCACACCAATCCGTGCGGCACGGCGATCGGCGCGGATCTCCTCGAAGCCTACGATCGCGCCTGGTCCTGCGATCCGCTCTCGGCCTTTGGCGGCATCGTGGCCATGAACCGCAAGATCGACGGCGCGACGGCGCGCAAGCTCGCGGGCACGTTCCTCGAAGCGGTCATTGCTCCCGGATTCGAGAGCGGGGCGCGCGAGGCGCTGGCCGCGAAAAAAAACCTGCGCGTCATGGACATGGAAACGACTGGCATACACAAGGTGACGGGTTATGACCTGCGTCGCATCATGGGCGGAATGCTCGTCCAGGAGTGGGACCTTGCCTTGCTCGATCGCGATAAGTGCGAGGTGCGCACGAAGCGTACGCCCGCCGAAGATGAATGGCGCGCGCTGATCCTCGCCTGGACCGTCGTCAAGCACGTGAAATCCAACGCCATCGTCTTCGCGAACGCCGTGCAGACGGCGGGCGTCGGCGCCGGTCAGATGAGCCGCGTGGACTCTGTGCGCCTGGCCGCGGTCAAGGCCCAGCTTCCGCTTAAAGGAACCGTCGTCGCCTCGGACGCCTTTTTCCCGTTCCGCGACGGCGTGGATGCGATCGCCGA
>JAFGSN010000084.1 GCA_016934575.1 Vicinamibacteria bacterium | reverse complement strand
GCGGGAGTGCTTTCGAGTCCGCCGCGGTCATTGATCTGTTGCGCGCACGCAAAATGGCGAATGACGTCGACTGCGTTCGGGCTCGGGTGATGGCATTACGGGTCGCGCAAACGCTCAGCGGTTTAATTCGTAGCGTTGGGTCGAGAATGACGGCAGTTGGGCGCGGGTGACGCCTTCCGTCGGTCGGGTTCGGGTGCGAGAAATCCCTCCCCCTTCGGGGGAGTGAAGTTCAAGATTGGCGATCAGGGACCAGCCGCCGCCGTCGTTGCGGCTATGATGATGGGCGTCGTGCGTCGATGCGACACGGAGCGTCCCGATGTCACGCAAGTCCAGATCGCTGTTCTCGGAGAGTCGAGAGCGCCCAAGTTTGTCGGAGCCGATCGCGGAAAATGTCGCCGGAACGGTGGAGCGCGTTACCTTCCACAATCCCGACAACGGCTTTTGCGTGCTGCGGGTCCGATTGCGCGGGCGTCGCGACGTTGACACGCTCGTCGGCAGCGCGGCGACGATCGCCGCCGGGGAGTTTATACAGGCGACGGGACGCTGGACCCGAGATCGCGAATACGGCCTTCAGTTCCGGGCATCCGACCTCAGCGTCAGCCCGCCCACTTCGGTCGCCGCCATCGAGAGATACCTGGCCTCGGGGATGATCAAGGGCGTCGGTCCCGTGTATTCCCGGCGGCTCGTGGAATCCTTCGGCGTCGAGGTTTTCGACGTCATAGAGAACGCCCCTGAACGTCTGCGCGCCGTTACGGGCATCGGCCTGGCGCGCGCCGAGCGTATCGTATCCGGATGGGCCGCGCAAAGAGCCGTGCGCGAGATCATGCTTTTTCTGCACGGCCACGGCGTGAGCGCGGCGCGCGCCGTGCGCATCCACAAGACTTATGGCGCCGCGGCCATCCGCCTCATCACGGAGAATCCATATCGCCTGGCGCGTGACATCCGCGGGATCGGCTTTCACTCCGCCGACGCCATCGCCCGGAGCGTGGGAATCGATCATGCCGCCGTGATCCGCGCCCGCGCCGGTCTCCATCACACGCTGAGCGAAGCGATGAACGAGGGTCACTGCGGCCTACCGCTCGAGGCGCTCTTGTCGAGAACCGAGAGGCTTCTGGCGGTTCCCGCTTCGATCTTGCAACCGGCGCTCGACAAGGAGATCGAAGCCGGCGATCTTGTCGCGGATCGGAGCGCCGGCCGCCTCTGTGTTTTTCTTTCAAGTCTGTATCGCGCTGAAAAGGCCATCGCCGGCCAACTGGCGCATATCGCTCAGGGCCGGATTCCGTGGCCGGAGATCGACGTCGAGAAGGCCATTCCCTGGGTGGAGGCGCGGACCGGACTCGCGCTCGCTCGCGGACAGAAGAACGCTCTGGCGCTTGCGTTGCGCGCCAAGCTCCTGGTCGTCACCGGCGGACCCGGCGTGGGCAAGACAACGCTTCTTAATTCCTTGCTGGCGATTCTGCGAGCCAAGGGGGTGTCGGTGGCTTTGGCCGCCCCCACCGGTCGCGCCGCGAAACGGCTCAACGAAAGCACAGGCATGGCCGCCAAGACGATTCATCGCCTGCTCGAGGTCGATCCGATCCGGGGCGGGTTTCGTCGCAACGAGAGCCGGCGACTGGACTGCGACTTGCTGGTCATCGACGAGACCTCGATGGTGGACGTGCCTCTCATGCAGGCGCTGCTGAGAGCCGTTCCGGATCACGCGGGGTTGCTCCTCGTGGGCGACGTCGATCAACTGGCATCCGTCGGGCCGGGGCAGGCGCTCGCCGACATCATCGAGTCCGGAGCCGTTCCGGTAGTGCGGCTGACGGAGATCTTCCGCCAGGCGGCGGAGAGCCGCATCGTCCAGACCGCCCATCGCATTCGCTCCGGATCGATGCCGGAGCTGACGCACGAGGGCGCGTCCGGCGACTTTTTCTTCGCCGCGGTCGAGGACGCCGAACGCGCCGCCTCACTCGTCCGCGAGATCGTCAAGGAGCGTATACCGAGACGCTTTGGACTCGATCCCGTTCGCGACGTCCAGGTGCTCTGCCCGATGAACCGCGGCGTGCTCGGGGCGCGCAACCTGAACGTCGAGCTCCAGCGCGATCTCAATCCCGGCGGCGGTCCGCGCGTCGAGCGCTTCGGATTCGCCTACGGTCGCGGCGACAAGGTCATGCAGATCGAGAACGACTACGACAAGGAAGTGTTCAACGGCGATCTCGGTTTCATCAAGGACGTGGACCTGGAGAATGGCCTCATCGCCGTCGACTTCGATGGTCGCTCGGTCGGATACGACCTCGATGATCTCGACAGCCTGGCGCCGGCTTACGCCGTCACGATTCACAAGGCTCAGGGCTCGGAGTACCCGGCGGTCGTGATCCCGCTGACCACGCAGCACTATCCAATGCTGAGGCGTCATGTGATTTATACCGGCGTGACGCGCGGCCGGCGTCTCGTCGTGCTTGTGGGGCAGAAGAAGGCCCTGGCGATCGCCGTGAAGGGCCGGCAGGCGGAACGACGTGTCTCGAAGCTGCGCGACTGGCTTGCGGCGGAGAGCGGAGCGGGGGCGGCCGCGACCGGATCGCGTGCGGGCAACGGCCGAATCAGGTAAGAATTTTCG
>JAFGSN010000001.1 GCA_016934575.1 Vicinamibacteria bacterium | reverse complement strand
GCGGGAGCGGGAACAGCCCGTGCGGGCGCTGGGGCGGGAACGGACGCGCCGCGCGGCTGAATGCGTCGCGCCTCGTCTTCCATGGCCTTGGCTTCGGCGGCTCGACCCTGCGACCGTAAAACGTAGGCCAGGGCCAAGCATTGCTCGGCGGCTTTCTGGACGATCCCTTTTTCCTTGAAAATCTCCCGTAGCTCCAGGCGCGCATCCAGGTTATCCGGAAACCTTTGCACGATCGCTTCGAATTGATCGACGGCGCGATCGATAAGGCCGTATTTGCGAAAAACGCGTCCTTCGGCGAGGTGCTCCTCCACGTACTCCTTGTCCTCGGTTGACAAGGGCCCGGAGGTCGTTATCGGTTTCGGCGCAACAGGGCCGGCATCCGCCATCGAGAGATCCGAGAGCGCGTCAATGGGCTGCTCCAGGTCGAATTCCTCGTCCTCGACGTCAAGTCCGCGCGGTGGTTCGGGGCCGGACCGTCTTTCACGCACAAAGGCCAGCTTGGTCTTGTACTGCTGATTGTCGGGCTCGATCGAAACCAGCATGTCAAGGATGGAAGCGGCCTGATCGAATTGACCGAGCTTGATGTACGCCTCGGTGAGCTGTGAATAGGTCGCGGTCACGAAGCTTTCCTTGCGGAGGCTTCTGAACACCTCGGCCAGCTTCAAGAGACTGTTGACATGCGTTGGATTTTTTTGCACCACCTGCTGGAGAAGCTCGATGGCTTGATCGCCCTCCTGATGGGCAAGCAGAACGTCGACAATGGGAGCGAACTCCTCGAATGCCCGATCGAACTGACCCTGGATCAGGTGGAGCCGCCCGATCTGGATGCGAGCTTCCTGATGGCCGGGATCGATCTGGATGAGACGGGCAAAGACTCCCTGGGCCTGATCGATCCGCCTGGCGCCGAGATAAGCCTCGCCCAGACGGGCGAGCATCTCCACGCTGTCCGGGGATTGACGCACCGCCTCCTCGAGGACCTGTGCGGCTTGGTCATAGTTCTTTTGCAGAAGATGGATCCGCGCCAGTTCGCTGCGCAAGCGGGGATTGTTCGGCGCGATCCTGAGCCCCTTTTCAAGAACCTGAAGCGATTCGACCAGGTGTCCTTTCTTGTTGAGCTCCTCCGCGATGGCGATGTGCTCCTCGACCGCTTGTTGCGTGCTGCCTTCGCGAATATAGAGATCGGCGAGCTTGCTGCGGATTTTGAGATCTCCGGGATCAATGGCGGCGATCTTGCGCAGGATCTCACCGGCGTCATGAAGCTTGCCTCTCTTGATGAACTCGTCGACGATGATCTGGTACTGGCCCTTGGCCTCCATCATGAGGCCCTGGCGCGCGTAAAGCTCGGCGAGGTTCAGGTAGGGCGCCAGAGCCGATGCGTCCAGCTTGTTGATCTTCTTCCAGATCGCGATGGCCTTGAGGATGAATCCATCATGAGCGTAATAGTCCGCGACCTTCGCGTACTCGACCGCCGCCTCTCGATTCCGATTGAGCTTGGCGAAAAGATCGCCGATCTTGTTGGTGGTGTTCCAGTCCTGTGGGTTTTCCTCGACGATCTGCCGATAAAGAGCGATAGCCTGGTCATAGCGACCCGCTTTCTCGAGCTTTTCCGCCTCTTGCTTCGCTTTGACCGGGTTGCTTCTGGCCACGGCGACCTCGAAACTGATCTCTACTGTATCGCACTTCAACGCCCCTGAGGAACGCTGGAGGGGCGACGGCGTCTCAGCCGACGCCGTCGAACAGGCGCATCTGCCGGCCAAAGCTTCGCCTGTGACATGGCGATGGCCCGAGCCGACGAAGGCCGTCCATATGCGAGACGGTCCCGTAACCCTTGTTGCGCGCCATGCCGTACCCTGGGAAATAAACGTCGAACTCGTCCATGAGCTCGTCTCGAGCGACTTTGGCCACGATCGAGGCCGCGGCGATCGAAACGGATCGCGCGTCGCCTTTGACCAACTCTCGCTGGTCGATCCCGACGTCAACGACCCGATATCCGTCCACGAGAAGCAAATCCGGTCGGGGTCGAAGCGCGGCGATGGCTCGCTGCAAGGCCAATCTGATCGCCCGGACAATGCCATGTGCGTCGATTTCAGCCGCTTCGGCTCGCCCCAAAGACCATGCGCGGCACCCGCAACGTATGCGTTCTGCGACAATAGTCCGCTGTCGTGAAGTCAGACGCTTGGAATCGTCCACTCCTTGGGCGTCGAACTCTTCGCCGAGCACGACGGCTCCCACCATGACCGGCCCGCAGAGCGCCCCCCGACCAACCTCGTCGACGCCGGCGACAACAGAATAACCCTCTTGGTGCGCCTGCTCTTCGTTTGCCCGCGTGCAGCTAAGAATCCGCCCCTGATAGACGACGGGACGCCTTTTACTGCTTCCGGGTTCATGTGCGATTCGCGGAACAGCCCGCTGATTTTCTCCTGCGCGCGCTCCATCCGGCTCTCTCGCCGAACGGTCATCCGCTCCAAGCATTTTGTCATGCCTGGACACGCTTCTCCTTCATCCGCCCGGCGCGCCCCTTGCGCTCGCGCAAATAGTAGAGCTTGGCGCGCCGCACACGGGCGTGCTTGATAACCTCGACTTTCTCCACCGTGGGCGCATGCAGCGGAAAAATCCGCTCGACTCCTTCCCCGAACGACACCTTTCGCACTGTCAGCGTCGCCCGCGCGCCTGCGCCCCGCAAACCAATAACGATGCCCTCGAAGACCTGCACACGCTCGCGCTCGGTCTCTTTGGTCTTTCCACGGCCTTCTTCCTTGATGCTCGTCTCCTTGACGCGGACATGGACGCGCACCACGTCTCCCGGGAGTATGCGGGGACGGTCCTGCCTGATGTCTCCGGCCTCAACTCTTTCCATGGGGTTCATGATCTTGCACCTCTTCGCAAGCCTTTGGCATGCCCGGCTCGGCTTCTCGCATGCTTTCCAATGCCGGCCGCGCTTCCAGCGAGCCGCGCTCGATTTCAGATAAGAGTGCCCGGTCTCCCTCGTCAAGATCGGCGCGACTCAGAAGATCCGGACGTCGCATGCATGTGGAACGTAGCGCTTCCATTCGCCGCCAGCGCCGCACGCGCGCATGGTCGCCCGAAAGCAGTATCCTCGGAACAGCGATGCCGCGAAAGACGGCCGGTCGTGTGTACTGGGGATGATCAAGCAGCCCTTCGCAAAACGAGTCGCATGCGGCGGAGGTCTCGTCTCCAAGAGCGCCGGGCAACAACCGGATCGTTGCCTCAATGACGGCCAGGGCCGCCACTTCTCCTCCGGTGAGAACATAATCACCGATGCTGATCTCTTCCGTGGCAAGCGTGCGACCGACGCGTTCATCGACGCCTTCATAGCGCCCGCAGAGGAGAACGAGCCGTCGAAGACTCGCGTACCGCAAGGCCGTCTTCTGGGTGAACCGATCGCCGCGCGGCGACAGAAGCGCCACCGCGTCATCGCGGCCGGGTCCGCCCTCAAGCAACGCCTCGACCGCGCGAAAAAAGGGCTCGGGTTTCATCACCATGCCCGGACCGCCTCCAAAGGGAGCATCGTCGACCGTGCGATGCCGGTTCTCGCTGTAATCCCGCAGATCATGCACGCCGACGCGCGCCAGCCCACGGCTCACGGCGCGACCCACGATGCCCTCGGCGAGCGGAGCGGCGATCATCCGCGGAAATATCGTTACGACGTCAATCGACAGCATCGACGACCTTCTGTAGGGCAACCACGATCCGGCCCTCGTCAAGACGCACCGAGCGGATGAAAGACTCGGCGAACGGAACCAGGATCTCTCGAGAGCCGTCGCGTATGACGAGGACCGTGGCGGCGCCCGTCTCGACGACGTCTTCCACGCGACCCAACGTCTCCGAGCTGCCACTCTCGACCACGAGCCCGCGAAGCTGGTGGTGATAGAAAAAGCCATCCGGCAACGGCGCAAGATCGGCTTCCGGGATGGCGAGCTTCCGCCCGCGCAAGCGCGCAGCGCCGTCAATGCCCTCGACGCCGCTCAGTTTGAGCACCCAGCGCTTTCCATGAGGCCGGCACGAGACGACCCGAACCTCCTCGGCGCCTTCCGGAGGCGATTCCATGAAGGCGCGGCGAAGCGACGGAAACCGCTCGGGCCTGTCGGAAAGAGATTCGACGAGCAACTCGCCGAAACGACCTTGCGGTCTCACGACCTGTCCGATCACCACAAGCTCCGAGAAATTCATGGGCCTTACTCGATGACATCCAGTTGACAACGCAGTCCGCGTCGCCGCGCGACGGCGTCGACGACGGTTTTCAACGCGCCGATGGTGCGCCCGCCCTTGCCGACGACTTGGCCGCGATCTTCGGCCGCGACGAAAATCATGAGCCGAATCGGGCGCCCCGGATCGCCGGCCGCCACGCTTACACGAACACGCTCGGGCGCGCGCACGAGCAGTCGCAACCAGGCCTCCACCAGCTTCGCCAGTTCACGCACGCAACCGGCCTCGGCCATCGGAAGTGGAACGTCGCCCGCCTACGTCCGCGCCTTAAGCAGACTACGCACCGTTTCCGACGGGCGCGCGCCCCGGTTGATCCAGTGCTGGGCTCGATCCTTGTCGATCTTTACGCCCTTCGCGTCCTGGCGCGGATCGTAGTGCCCCAGCGTCTCGAGAAAACGTCCGTCGCGCCACCAGCGCGAATCCGCAACGACGACGCGGTAAAAGGGTCTCTTGGTCGAACCCACTCTTCTCAATCGAATCGACAACATTTTCTTGACTCGTCCCTATCGATACGAGTGGAGATGCCGAGCCATGCGTTGCAGGGCCTTGCCTCCGCCACTCAAGCCTTTCATCATCTTGCGTGCCTGTGTGAACTGTTTGATCAGACGATTCACGTCCTCGACGGCCGTGCCACTGCCGCGAGCAATCCGCTTGCGACGGCTGCCGTTCATGATCGAGGGCAGACGTCTTTCCTCGAAAGTCATCGAATCCAGGATGGCCAGCGCACGACGCATCTCGCGCTCACCGGCCTCGGAATCGACGGACAGCGCTCCCGCGCCGGGTATCAGAGACAATACCCGATCGAGCGGACCCAGTTTTCTGAGATGAATCAGTTGTTCGCGATAATCCTGAAGCGTGAAATCGCCCTTGCGGAAGCGACGGACGGATTCCTCGGCCCTGCCACGCTCGACGGTTTCTTCAGCGCGCTCGATGAGCGTGAGGACGTCGCCCATGCCCAGGACGCGCGAAACCATGCGAGCGGGATGAAAAGGCGCGAGGTCCGCGAGCCGCTCACCCGTGCCGGCGAACTTCACCGGACAGCCCGAGACGGCCGCCATCGAGAGTGCCGCGCCTCCGCGCGCATCCCCGTCGAGCTTGGTCAAGATGATGCCGGTCAGGCCGACTCGTGCATGGAATTCAGCGGCGCTTCTGACGGCGTCTTGTCCCGTCATGGCGTCGCCGACGAACAACGTCTCGCTGGGAGAACCGATCTCCTTCAACTCGCAAAGCTCGGTCATGAGATCTTCATCGACATGCAGGCGGCCCGCCGTATCGACGAGAAGGTAATCATGTCCGACGCTTCGCGCTTCCGTCAGGGCCGAGCGTAACAACTCCTGGGCGCTCCGTCCCTCCTCGGGATGATGCACCTTGAGCTGCCCCTGCTCGCCAAGCTTCTTGAGCTGCTCGCGAGCCGCCGGTCGGCGAACGTCCGTCGAGACAAGCAACGGCGCGTGCCCGCCATGATTGAGCCACAAAGCGAGCTTCGCGGCCGTGGTCGTCTTGCCTGAGCCCTGTAGACCGACGAGCAACACAACGGACGGGAAACGAACAGAGGAAGACAGACGAGGGGTCGTCTCGCCGCCCAAGATCTCGATCATCTCGTCGCGCACGACACGCAGCACGGCCTGGTCCGGCGTGAGGCTACGGAGTATTTCCTGGCCTGAAGCGCGATGTCGAACGCGTTCCAGGAGCTGTTTGACGACCTGGAAATGCACGTCGGCTTCGAGGAGCGCGAGACGGATCTCCCGAAGAGCCTGTTCGATGTCTTGGGCTTTGAGTGTCCCCCGCCCCCGAAGGGCGCGGAACACGCCTTGCAGCCGTTCACTCAGAGTCTGAAACACTAGAATTCGCCCCGTCTGCCGCGTTCGTCAATGGATGCGGCCGTCCGGAGCCTCGACGCCACACAGGCTGCCAGGGAACACTCCGGCGTGACCCATCATGTTAGGTGATCCGCGCCTGCCTGTCAAAACACACAATTCAAACGAAATTGGGCAGTTAGAAATGACGCGCCAGGGCAAGGAGCGAAATGACTTTCTGATTCGTCTCTCGAAGACGCGCCGCTAGAGTCTGACTGAAAGCCCACAGGAACTTCGCTGACAGCTCGGCGCGACGCCGGATCATTGCGCGGACCTCCGTATGCGGCAAAGCAAAGACCTCACAGTCCGTATGCGCCCGAGCGGTGGCCGAACTCGGAGAACCATCGAGGAACTCCATTTCACCGAAGAAATCCCCGGCGCGCAGAATGCAAAGCGCTTCTTCGCCTAAACCCGGCACTCGCTTGGTGATCCGCACCTCGCCGTAATGGATAATGTGCAGGCAGCCCCCCGTCGATCCT
>JAFGSN010000083.1 GCA_016934575.1 Vicinamibacteria bacterium | reverse complement strand
GTCGCGACTTCCATTCCGTCTTTCGTGACTCTCTTGAGCTGATTTTCCACCGTCCACTCATAGCGGAAGAAAAAGGGGTTTTCCGACAGGTTTGTCCCACCAGGTAGAGGGTCTTCCGCGCGCGGTCTGGCGAGGGTGTGCACGGAACAGTCGTTACTCATTCTCGCCAGCGTCGGCAAGGACGCGCTCGACGAGATCGGGTGCGGCGCGAAAGCCACCCAGAAGTAGAGCGTCGATATGCGGTCGAACGGCGGAAATGAGCCCCTTCTTCTTCGCCGTGAAGAGAATGCCCAAGGTGCCGACAATGGATATGCCGAGAGCCTGTGCCAAGCGTCGGGCCGGCCGATCATCCACGATCAGAAGATCGGCGTGCGCTTCAAGCGCGAGACTGATGGCTTCGCTTTCCCCTGGGCCAAGCGAGGCGCGCAGGACTTGCGAGCTGAGCGGCTGCGCGAGCGTTCTTTCGTGAATCCACTCCGGCCACTCGAGTCCAGGCGCGATCTCTCGCGCCACGGCCGGCGGAATGAGCAGCGTTCCGAACAGCCGCTCCAAGAGGGCGAGTTGGGAAATCTCCTCGAGGGCGATCAGGGCGCTGGCGTCGCTGACGACGAGGCTCACAGAGCTTCGATCACGGCCTTCTCGGCTGCCCACTCATCGGCGGTTGCCGCGAAGAACGGGATCCCCAGATGGGACGCGCGTTGGATGAAGTCCACGCGTGAGACGCCCAGAAGCTCAGCCGCCTTGCCGCTCGATATGACGCCCCGGCGGTAGAGCTCCATGACGATCATTTCGCGCGCCGCATCCTGGGCGGACCGATTGGTTTGGTGGAGAAGCGCGGCCAGGCTTTCTTCGAGCTCGATGCTTACGGTTTTCATGACACCTCCATTCTAACGCCGGTCGTGCCGGCGTTGGATCTTTTCTCGTGGGTGCGAGCGCTCCAGGACCTTGAGCAGGTCGTCGACTGAGACTTTGGTGTAGAGCGCGGTGGTCTGAAGGCTCTTGTGCCCCAAGAGCGCCTGGATGTGGCGGATGTCCGCTCGCCCGCGAAGCAGGTGCGTGGCCACGCTGTGGCGGAAGGTGTGGCAGGAGACGCGCTTCCTCACGCGCGCCTTCTTGGCGTAGCGCTGGATGGCGCGGTTGATGGTGGAAGGATCCATGAAGCCGCCGCGGTTGGCGAGGAAAAGAAACCTCGCACCCTTCCGTCCGATGAGCCGGGGACGTCCCTCCACGAGATAGGTCTCGACGGATTCGGCGGCGGCGCGGGTCAGGGGGACATTGCGGTCCTTGCGTCCTTTGCCCTGGACGACGCGCAGGATCCGCGCCTCGGTGTCCACGTCGTCCGGCGTCAGGTTCGCGATCTCGGAGACGCGGATCCCGGTCGAGTAACAAGTCTCGATGATGGCGCGGTCGCGCAGTCCCGTGGGCGTCTTCTCCCGCGCGGCGTCCAAGATGCGCAGCGCTTCCTCTCGCGTGAGGATGACGCGCGGGAGACGTCTTTCCATGCGTGGGTACTCGAGAGCGGCGGCGGGATCGGAGAGAAGGTAACCGCGCCGATAGACGTCAAAGCAACCGGCGTGGACGTGCGCTTCCGATTCATCGTTCAGTCGAAAGGTGACGTGTCCCCCTACTCCCGGCGCCGTAGGCGCCGCGCCGTGAAAAGCCAGACCAGCCTAACTCAATCGCCTGGGAAAAGGTGATGTTTCTAGATGTGACCGCAATCCGTTTTCGATCACGACACAAGACTGGCTTAACGAACGACTTTCTCGCCAATAGCCTTCATGACAGATCCAAGCCACACCAAAGCGTATCCTAAGGGCTCCGATTCGCCCCGTTGTATTCTTTGAAGTTCGTTCTAGTCGTCGCTTAGTTGCCCCATGGTAGGCGGGCCGGGATCCTTTGTGACATCGTAGCGTTCTTCCGGCGGAATGCTCCAGTAATAGTCCGCCTCTAGCTCGATCTCCGCCGCGCCAGCACTTTCTAAATGCGCGAGCAGCCGGTCGGTGATGACTCTAAGTTCGTTCACAGTCACTTGCAAGTCACTTGCCCTCTAGCTTTCGGATATTCCGTTTGAATACCTCGATCTCATTCTGAAGATGTTTGACTCTTGAGTCTTGACGCCGTCGAGAACGGCGCCACAATCTCGAACGCGACGGCGAGGGGAGTCGATAACGATTACTTCCTTCTGTGCCGGTTGCACGTCGAAAAACATGCATTGGATGAGTGACTCTCCTTTCCTTTTTGAGGTCGACGCGCGGCGGGCATGGCGCGAGGCTCGCCTCGACGAGCACGGCATGCGAGCCGAGTGATAGGCTGCAACATTGCGCGACATCCGCGAGCGAGCGATCAGCAAAGACCGCGCCGACGACGAACGGGCGAGGGGCGCGTGACGTGGCCCGGCCTCAAGCACACCACGTGACGCGACCCCGGCGGCGTCGCCGGCGCGGGCTTTGCCGCGAGCGAGCGATAGAACGAAGAGGCAGTGGTCACGATGAAGAAACGGCCACTGCCTTCCTGTCAAAGCACGGGCGCGGGATCGCACGGGCACGAGGCGTGCCCAATGACGGGGCGAGCGGGCGCGGAGACAAGACCGCGAGCAAAGCGACGATGGCCGCGGCCGTGGCGCCGCGATCAATCATCGCCACAGACGCGGGCTTCGGCGCGCAGCGAGCGCACAGACGAAGACGCCGGCGGGGCGCCGGCCTTGCCCGCGGTGAAGGACGATCCGCAAGGCCGATGACACGACGGCCTTCCTGCTTGAAACGGGCCGAAGGTGGCGCTGTGCAGCAGCCAGGGCCGGACGCGAATGAAGTGAAGCCCGTGCCCGGTGGAGCGGATAATTGATAGCGTTTATCGAAGCCGAGCCCGAAGAAGATGCGGCTGCCGTATTGGATGGTCACGAAGCTCGGCTTGGATAAACGG
>JAFGSN010000082.1 GCA_016934575.1 Vicinamibacteria bacterium | reverse complement strand
TTCATCGACATGGCTGTTCCTCCGTGCGTGCTTGTTCAATCTCACCAGCAGACTCGCTCGCGCCATGACTCTCTTACCTTCAATTATAGACATACCATGGACGCGTGATCGCGGCCTATATTCGTCATCCGCTCTCGCCCTCTCTGGCCTTGGACGGACGGAACCGACCGCCGTCCTTATGGGCAAGGCGACGCTGGACGTTGAATGACAACAGCGGCGGTCTCTTTCGATTTGAGCGTGCGCTTGACACTCTTCATCCGCGGGGAGTAGCCTGCCGCTCGTTGTGATTCGACAGAAATCTCCTTCATCGAAATCGGGCGACCTCGTTGTCGGACTGGACTCCAGCACCACGGGGACCAAGGCGATGGCCTTGGACAGGCATGGAAACGTCTTTGCTCAGGCGCGCGAGTCCATACCCCTGTTATCTCCGAGCCCTTACGCCTATGAACAAGATCCCGGGGATTGGTGGTCTTCCGCGAAACATGTCCTCAGCGAGATTGGCCGCCAAGTCGACTCGTCAAGAATCGCCGCTCTGGCGATCTCCAATCAACGGGAGACGTTTGTGCCGCTCGGCCGCGACGGGAATTGCATCCGTCCCGCCATCGTCTGGTTGGATGAGCGCTGTAAGCGCGAGGTCGAGCCCTTTTCGCGAAAGATCGGCAAGAGCGCGATTCATCGCATCACCGGAAAACCGCCGGATTATGCGCCGGTCGTCTATCGGCTGGCATGGCTCAAGAAGAATGAACCGGTTGCTTTCAACAGAATCCATAAAATCTGCGACGTGCATGCCTATCTCGTCTGGAAACTGACGGGTTCCTTCAGCACGAGCTGGGCCAGCGCCGATCCTCTGGGATTGCTCGACTTGAGGCACAAGCGCTGGTCCTCCGTCGTTCTGAACGCTCTGGGCATGAAGGCAGACCGACTTCCCGAGGTCTTCCGACCCGGCACGATCATCGGCTCGGTCTCCAGGGCGGCGGCAGCGGCGACGGGGCTGCGCCCTGACACGCTCGTTGTGGCCGGCGGAGGAGATGGACAAGCCGCCGGACTGGGAGTCAACGCCCTCTCCGCGCGTCGTGCCTACTTGAACCTGGGCACTGCCGTGGTGTCGGGCGTGTATTCCGGCATATACCGCACGAACAGCGCCTTTCGTACCATGAGCAGTTGCACGGAGAACGGATACTACTATGAGTGCAGCCTGAGAGCCGGCGCCTTTGCGATCGATTGGTTCGTGAGACGCGTCCTGGAAATCGATCCTGTCGCGCAACCGGACATCTACGAGCGGCTCGAGAAAAGCGCCGGACAGACGCACGCCGGATGCGATCGACTGCTGCACCTGCCATATCTGTGCGGCGTCATGAATCCCTACTGGGACATGGACGCCAGGGGCGCCTTTGTCGGCCTGTCCTCCTTTCACACGCGCGGGCACATATACCGGTCGATTCTCGAAGGCATCGCGTTTGAACAAACGTTGGCGACGCACGCCGTGGAAAAGGTCGCCGACTCCAGAATACGGGAATTCGTCGCCGTCGGCGGAGGCGCCGCGAGCAAACTGTGGCTTCAAATCTTCGCCGATATCAGCGGAAAGAACATATGCCTTCCGGAAAACACGGAAGCTCCTTGCCTCGGCGCGGCGATCGCTGCGACCATCGGTCTGGGTTGGCGCCGCACTTTCAAGGACGCGGCCGGCGCCATGACGAGGATCAAGACGACCATCCGTCCAAACAATTCAAATCACCGGCAATATCGGCAGCTTCTTTCATCGTACAAGATGATTTATTCCGGACTGAGAAAGTCGGCCGCACGTTGAGACGCCATCGAGCGCGGCGCCGGTACTTCATCTCATCGCGACGCCGCCTCGACTCTTCGATGAGATCGAACAATGTCATTGGACAGATTCCAGCCCGCAGATTCAACCGGAAAAATCGCTCGCCGCGAACGTTTCCTTTACATCATCCGGTACGTCCCGCGCTTGCGATCCCACTCGATAGACACGCCGCGCTCGCGGAGATAGGCGATATCGCGGTACACCGTCCGCACATCCATGCGCAGATTCCGCGCGATTGAGTCGGCGTCGATCGCCCTGCCCTCCAGGAGCGCGGAGACGATCCACTCCGTCCGCCGCGACTGCCCGTGATCGATCCCGCGCGATCCCCTGCGGCGCCTTGACGCTCGACGTCGATATGACTCGTACCGCGCGAGCGCCTTGCGTGCCATGGCCGAAGCGCGAGAGATGCGCGTTTGCGGCGGAAGCGTCGAGCGCGAGAGAACCGCGATGATCTCGCCGAGAGCGCGAACCGCCGCGAGTCGTATCGCGCTCTTCGCGTCAGCCCTCGTCCTGGTCTTGATGGGCCGAGCGGTCATCCTCTCACCTGTCGTCGCGCAGATCGATGCGGTAGCTCACGGGATAACGCGCCCAATCGACTAGAGCTCACGTCTTCTTCCGTAGGCGGATGTGAACGGCCGCCAGTTTCATCGTGGAATTGTACCAGGAACGATCGACGCGCATATGCGATGGATCACGCGGGAAGGGCCGGGCACCCCTCTGGCACGAAGAGCGCGCAGCGGCCATCAAGCGACCTCGCGCCATTCATCGCCGTGCTCTCTGGGAGTACGCGGAGATTCAGGTTCGCTCGCGCTCAGGCGGAGTTTCCGTGAGCTTCCTTGGGGATGGGGGAATGGTGCTCATGGGTGACAGCGAGATACGCGAGTCTTGGCCGTCCATGAAAGGTCGAGATCTACGCGGTCGCCGCCGGCGTGGATGTCGTTTTCTCCTTCCCGCAGCAGCCGGCACGGCTCATCATCGCGTCATCAGCGCGAACACACCCCAACCTAGGTATTCACGCGTGTAAGCGGCGTAGCGCTCGGGTTCCGAGGTCAGCTTGGCTCGAACATCTTTCGCGAACTCGTCGTCGGGATGAGCTTCCAGCCATCTGCGCATGGTGAGCCATTTAGCCGCCTCGTATCTGTCCCAGCCGTCTTGGTCCGCCAAAACCATTTCCACGACGTCGTAGTCAATGTGGCCGAAAGACGCGAGAAGCTCTGGAAGCATGAGAAAGTCGGAGATTGAGCCGGCAAGACACCCCCTGGCAACATCTTCCGTCGGCGGCAACTGCCGCCAGTAGGGCTCGCCGATGAGGATGATCCCTCCGGTGCGGAGGCTCTGCGCCAGAAGCTCGACAGTGCCGATGACTCCCCCAGCGATCCAGGTGGCGCCGAGACAGGCTGCCACACCGGCCTTGTCGTCCGAGACGTAGCCGGTAGCATCGCCATGGATGAACTTGACTTGATCGGCGACGCCGAGCTCTTCAGCGCGGAGCTTCGCTTGCTCGGTGTACAACTGGCTCATGTCGATGCCGGTGCCGACGACTCCGTAATCGCGCGCCCAGGTGCACAGCATCTCCCCCGAACCGCTGCCGAGGTCGAGCACTCGGGTCCCCGTTTCCAGACGCAGCGCC
>JAFGSN010000081.1 GCA_016934575.1 Vicinamibacteria bacterium | reverse complement strand
TGCTCCACCCGACGCGGCGATTCGTGCCCACAGGCCCATCAATTCGCCGCAAAAGCGAGGTCGCTGAATGTGAAGATCGCCGTGCTGGGAAAGGATCTATCGCACAAAGACATCAATGAACGTTTGGGAGAAGAATCGAATTATACCGCCGAGGTCGAGTCGTTCCTGGCGCGCCTCGATAAAACCGTGGCTCAAACGTTGAAAGGAAATCGAACGAAACGATCGACGCCGTAGGCTCAGCATCAATCGGGCTTCGCGTTTTCATCCCATCCTTGTCCACAACCTTCGCATCGATGATCGACGCTGTACGTCGCCAGGAGCGGTCTCGCCGCCTTTGTCGTCGTCTTGATCCCGCGCTCTATGCGAGCTCCACGTCGGTCTATCTGCACGATCCGGGAATGCTCCGCCGCTTGCCGTCTGCGCTCCTGCTCTGGTATCGACGCAGAAAGTTCCAGGCGGCGCACAGAGGCACACAATCAGTGAATGTCGGCCCCGATTTTCGCATTGACCGCCTATTGGCGTTGTCTACCGTTTGCAGCCGCAAGCGATAAGAATGGCGCTCGTGCTCTCGTATCATCCGAAGACGCTTCGCCGGACGATTCTCGCGTGGATCGCCCTCTTCACCATCTGGATCGTGTGGGGCTCGACCTACATGGCGATCCGCGTCGTTGTGCTCGAGCTGCCGCCGCTCGCAGCGGCGAGCCTGCGGTTTGCCGCGGCGGGGCTGGTGTTCGGCGTTGCCGCTCTTGTTCTCGATAGGCGGACCGCGCCTCCCACGCTCACGCAGATCCGCGACTACGCCGCCGTCGGCGTTTTGCTGCTAGCGGGGGGGAACGCTCTTGTCAGCCTCGCCGAGCGGTCAGTGCCCAGCGGAATCGCTGCACTCGTCGTGTCGACCGTCGCGTTGTGGGTGACGTTGCTCGACGGGCTGCGGCCGGGCGGCCGGCAGTGGTCGGCGCGCGTCTGGCTGGGCGCGCTTCTCGGCGTCGCCGGAGTCTTCGTGATCGCTTGCCCCTCCGGATTGTCTTCATTACAGTATTCTTTCGGGATCGGCGCGTTGGTCTTGGCCAGTCTGTTATGGTCGATAGGATCGGTTTTCGCGCAGACGATAACGCGGCGGCTTCCGCTGCTCACGGCGGCGACGATCGAGATGCTGGCCGGCTCGGCGGCCCTGTTTGCGGAATCCCGACTGGCGGGAGAAGATCTCGCGGCTCTGGCGCATGGATCGCGCGACGTGTATCTCGGCTGGCTCTACCTCGTCATATTCGGATCCCTCGTGGGCTTCACGGCTTTCGCGTACGCGCTCAACGAGCTGCCCGCAAGCACCGTGGGCACGTACGCTTATGTGAATCCTTTAGTGGCCCTGATTCTCGGCGCTGTCTTTCTTGGAGAACCGATGTCCCGCGCGTTGAGCGCCAGCGCCGGTCTGATCATAGCGGGCGTCGTGCTCACGACATGGCCGCGCCGTGGTCGTCGCCCGCGGATCCGCGTTCCTATCGCGTCCGATCATGATGCCGAGGTCTGAAGACAGGCCTCACTTGCCGGTCGATGCCCATCTCGATGCGATTCGCGCGGCCGTGCGGGACCACGGCGCCGTGGTCGTTGTCGCAGAGCCTGGCGCCGGCAAGACGACGCGCGTCGCTCCCGCGTTATGCGCCGAGGGCCGCGTGATCCTTCTTCAGCCGCGGCGGGTCGCGGCGCGCGCAATCGCGCGCCGCATTGCCAGAGAACAGGCATGGACGCTCGGCGAAGAGATTGGCTGGCAGGTGCGATTCGAGAGCAACGCTTCCGAACGCACGCGTCTGCTTGTGGCGACCGAAGGAATATTGACGGCGCGGCTGATCGCTGATCCGCTTCTTTCCGATTTCGACGTCGTCGTGCTCGACGAGTTCCACGAGCGCGGCCTCCACGCCGATCTCGCGCTGGCGCTCGCTCGCCAGGCGGCCCGCGCGCGCGGCGATCTCCGCATCGCCGTGATGTCGGCGACGCTTGAAGCTCTGTCCGTCGCGCATTACCTCGACGGCTGCCCGGTCATCGAGGTTCCGGGTCGCCTGCATCCGGTCGAGATTCGCCATGAGTCCACGCTTGCAATGGACGACGCCGTGCGCGCCGCGCTCGATCGTATAGGAGGCCACGTTCTCTGTTTCCTGCCGGGCGCCGGAGAAATCCGACGAGTCGAGAGCGATCTGCGCTCACGGCCGCTTCCGACGCAAACGTCCGTTATCCCCCTTCACGGCTCGCTCGACGCCGACGCGCAGGACGCTGCGCTGGCGCACTTCGAGGGACGCAAGGTCATTCTGGCGACGAACATCGCCGAAACCTCGCTCACGATAGAAGGCGTGACCGACGTTATCGACGGCGGGCGTCATAAAGTCCTGCGTTTCGATCCTGCGCGAGGAATCGATCGCCTGGAAATCGAGCGCATTCCAGCCGACTCGGCGACGCAACGCGCGGGCCGGGCCGGCCGCACGCAGTCCGGCCGCGTCACTCGGCTCTGGGACGAACGCGAGCGGTTGCGCGCGAATCGCGAGCCGGAGATTGCGCGCGTCGACCTCAGCGGACCGGTTCTAGACGTCCTGGCATGGGGCGGCGATCCCTTTACCTTCGAGTGGTTCGAGTCTCCCCATCCGGAACGCGTTCGTTCGGCGCTCGCGCTGATCGAACGTCTTGGCGGGGCGCGCGAAGGACGACTCACGACATTGGGCAAAGCCATGCAGCGAATCCCTCTTCATCCGAGGATCGCTCGTGTCCTTATAGACGCCGGCGGCACGCGCCGTGCGGCACGCGCCTGCGCTCTGCTCTCGGAGCGACATTGGCCCTCCGAGACGCCGGCAACGACGGACTCGGACGTTCTGAGCCGGCTCGACCAATTCGATCAGACGCCGGCAAACGTCAAGAGAGCGGCGGAAGCGCTCGAAGCGCTGGCGCGCCGCCTCATCGATCGACCGAGCGGAGAGGACGACGAGTCGCTTCGCCATGCGCTATTCACGGGATTTCCCGACCGCGTGGCGCAGAGGCGCGCGCCGGGATCATCGCGACTTGTGCTGGCATCGGGTCATGGCGCCGTTCTCGCGCGCACGAGCGGCGTGAGATGCGGCGAGTTTCTCGTCGCGCTCGATGTCGTCGCGGGTCGTCGCGGGCCGGGCGCCGAAGCGCTTGTGCGCCAGGCCAGTCGCGTTGAGCGTGAGTGGCTCGAGCCGGACGTGACGGACGTTGTACACCACTTCGACGCGCGGAGCGGGACAGTGCGCGCGATTGAAAGACGGCTCTATGACGCGCTCGTGATCGAGGAGCGCGCCGTACAGCCGGACCCGGCGCTCGCCTCCGAGCTGCTCGCCGGGGCGCTCCTCGGACTGGATTTTTCAGAGAGAAACCGCTCTTTCATGCGTCGGTGCATCATGGCCGGCATCACGATCGACCCTCCATCGGCTTTTCGCGCCGCTTGCGCGGGACACACGAAACTTCCCGACATTGATCTGAAGAGAGCTCTGAGCTCGCAAGAGCTCCGCGACGTCGAACGCCACTGCCCCGAGCGTCTCGTCGTTCCCAGCGGCCGGCGCATACGCCTCGACTATCGAGACGACGGTTCCGTTCATCTTGCGGTCAAGTTGCAGGAGCTGTTCGGTCTCGAAGAGACTCCGCGCATCGGCCTTCATCGCGAGACCGTGGTCGTCGATCTGCTCGCGCCCAACGGCCGTCCCGTGCAGACCACGCGGGATCTGCGCGGCTTCTGGGAGCGCGTTTATCCCGAGGTGCGCAAGGAGCTGCGCGGTCGCTATCCGAAACATCCTTGGCCCGAGAGTCCATGGAACGAGAATCCCGCCGCTCGATCGAAAAAACGATCGAAGTGAGCGCCATCGGCTATATGGCGCTGGGAGCAGTGATCGAGGCCGTGAGCGGGCACTCGTATGAAAACCACATCGTCGAAAACATCCTGCGACCCTCGAATCTTAGAAGCGCTTCTCGCCGAGCAGGCCGTCTATGCGTAGGAGCTTGACGATCTTGTGCCGGGAGAGCCGCTCGGCGGCGTTCTTGTCCACATGCTGATCACGCGGCGGCGCTCATCAATTCGCTTCCGTATTGACGCTCAACGCGACCCGCTACCCGCCGATATGGACTCCGACACGCAGGGCGCGGCGTGGTCCCGGGAAACCGATCAGCGTCTCGTATCTTGTGTTGGTCAGGTTGTCGCAACGCGCTTCGATTCTCCAGAGAGGTGCCGGCTTCCATGAAAAACCGCCGCCCACGACTGCATGTCCCGAGACATGATCCCGTTCCGGGACGGGTATTTGGCGATCGAAGGAGCGCGAGACGCTCCGGGCGTCAAAGCCCAAACGCACATTCGGCGTGGGCGACCAATTCACCGTCGCGTGAATCGACCATGCCGGCTGATGCAGGATCGGCTCATCGGAGGTTTTGTCGGAGGCCTGGATGTGCGTCGCGTTTGCAGAGAACGTCAGCGAAGAGAAGAGAGCCCATGCCAACGAGGCTTCGATGCCGCGGCTTCTCACGCGCGCGCGATTGACGAGATGCATCAAGCTGAAATCGAAGTCGATCAGATCGTCGTAACGGCTCTGGAACAGGGTCAGTGAACTTGTCACGGGTCCGCGCTTGAGATCGACGCCGAGATCGACGCCAGCGCTTGTCTCCGGACGCAGATCGGGATTCCCGCCGATGGCCGGCGGGCTGGCGAGCCCGTAGAAACTCGGGAGCTTGTAACCGCGGCCGATCGAGGATCGCGCGCGCCAGGTCGCGGACATCGGCTGGTAACTCAGGGACGCTCGCGGATTGAATTGCGCCGCATGTCTCTCGGCGGCGTCGAATCGGAGCGCGAGATCGCCCACGAACGAACCGGCATGGCCCGCAATTCCCGCAAAGGCGCCGGCCGAGGTCCGCCGCATGGCGTAGTCGCCTGGAATCCGGACTTCCGGCCCGAGCAACAGCGCGCTGTCGCTCGCGGCGTCTTCCCTCTCGAGATCCAGTCCGCTCTGGAGCGAGAGATGCCGATGTAAAGCAAACGTTCCGCTCCAGCCAAGACGCAGGCGGGTCAGGCGCGCGTCTTCAATGGAAGACGGCACGACGGATGCGACGGCCGGGCTCTCCCGGTCGAGTTCGCGATGGAGCACGGCGACGTCAACGGCCTGCCGCCGCTTGTCGCGAGCGTCGATCGCCCAGGTGACGGACAGGCTCGATTCATCGCTTTCGGAATGACGCAGCTCGCCGTCGCCGAGGAGCGGACCTCCGGATGCGTCCGAATAGTCGTCGCCTGTCCGACGAACGTATCGGGCGCGCACGCGCAGATCTCGGCCGAGGATCGGCAATCCCGTTTGACCGCGAAGGTCGATGCCGGAGTAGCGGTCGTTTCCGACGCGGCCGTGTTCTTTTTCCCAGACCAGCGAAAGGATCCCGTCGCGCTTCCGGGCGGATGAGCCGAGACTTGCGCCCAGCCGCCGAGCGTCGAAACGGCCGGCGTTCGCAAACGCCTCGCCGCGGGTTCCTCCTCCGGCGCGGCGCGAGAAGATTTGCACGACCCCCGCGAGAGCCCGAGATCCATAGAACGACGAGACGGGACCGCGCACGATTTCGATCCGTTCGATCCCGTCGGAGGAAATGCTTGCGAGATCGCATACGTCGCCCACCGAGTTGGTGCCGTCATTGAGCGGCACGCCGTCCAGCAGCACCAGCGTGTGCGTCGGATCGCCGCCGCGGACCTCGACCGTCGTCACTCCGCCTCTTGATCCCGAATCCGTCACGTGAAGGCCGGCGACTCCTCTCAACGCCTCGCTCAGCGTCGTCACGCCGCTCGAGACGATCTCCTCACGTTCCATGATCGATATGGCGGCGCCCGCGTTTTCGATCGGTTGCGCGAGCACCGTGACGGTCTGATGGAACTTCGGCGTCGAGGGTGTACCGTTTGGCTCTTCCGTTCCAGCGGTCTTTTCGCCGGCGAACGTGATCGTCGTAGCGAGAGTCAGGGCCGCGAAGCATGGGATGATCGATGCATTCTGATGATGACGTGACGTTTCGTGATGCGTTCTGTCGGCTTCCCCGCCGACAATGACGGGATCCCGATTGAACGGCGAGCTTCTGGCCGGCACCATGACTCCTCTCTTGATCATCGTTTGACGAGTGATAACGTCCATACCGCGGCGTTGACGTGAGCGACGACGCGTGTGACGAAGCGTGAACGCCTGCCATCGAGAGGTTGCTAATACGTGACCGTCTTCGATCAGCCAATATTATAACGATGAAATTGAGCCGTGCGAGACCATGACGCATCCAGCGCGGATTGTCCTTGAGACGGCGGACGCGGACGCATTCGTCTTCCATCCGCCGGTCGTTCAGCGCACGGACGAGACCACGGTCCAGACGCGCGCCGGAGGATCATTGACGCTTGCCGTCCAGGCGTCCGGTGAACAGCGCGATCGAGCCGCACGTTCGCCGGAACGATTCCGCGCGGTCGTGCGACATTAGGTCCGCAGCGGACCACGCTTGACACTGATGGATTCAGGACCATACTTCTTGTGGCAACGACATTAGAAAAGACGGATTGCCGGCGGGAGGTGGTTCATGCCTCAAATCAAGATCGTCGCGCATTATCAGGACGGCCGGCTCGTGAAGGGCTTCACGAACGACTTTCTGCCGACCAAGGATCGCCTACACATCGTGCCAATGGAGGCGCCGCCGAGCGCTCATCCCGTCGAGGTTCAGATCAAGGACCTCAAGGCGATCTTCTTCGTCAAGGATTTTCTTGGAGATTCGCAACATCAAGACAAAAACGAGTTCGACCCGCGCAAGCCGACGCCCGGCAGAAAGCTGCGTGTCGTTTTCAAGGACGGGGAGGTCATGATGGGAACGACTCAGGGATACCAGCCCGGCCGACCGTCATTCTTTCTCGTTCCCGCCGACACGACGTCCAATGCCGAGCGTTGCTTCATCGTGGCCGCCGCGACTCAAGAAGTGGCCTTCGTTCAATAGCCGCCGCCGCGATCGGAACGACAGCGTAAATCCGCACGAATTGCTTGATATCGTTATCGTTGCGAGAGGCGGCGGCTTCAACGCCGGCGCTGAACGATGCGCCGTCGATCGAAAACGTAGGCGAGCGGAGTTCCGCATCGCTCGACCACGCCCAAAATGTCGCCGTCCATCGTCCTGTGGCAGTTTTCGCGCGTCGTCGCAATGAAGAAGTCCGTCTTGCGCTCTTCACGCGCCCACTTGATGAAGCGGGGAAAGAAATACGTCGACGACGGCGGATTGGAGCAGGCGAAGACCTTGTAGGTTCTCGGATCGTTCCGATGCTCGCGCTCGAGTCGATCGACGAGAAGCCGGACCGCCTCTCGATAGCTATTGCCCCAGTAGTCGGTTTCATAACGGCCGAAAGCGCCCGGCAAGCCGCCGACCAGACGATTGAAGTAGACGTATTCGTGCGGATGCAAGTGAACCATGATCGCGACATGCAGGGCGCCATAAAAGCCGGCCAGGGCGGCGAGAGCGACGGCCGCCCGGCGGCTGATTCTGGACAGGCGTTCGTGGGCGGTTTCGAGGGCGCGCGCGGCAAGGCAGGCGAAGAGCGGGACGACGAACAACGCGTGCCGCATGCCGTCGTAGATGATCGGCCGCCGGATCGTGATGTACGCGATCGGACCAAGCGCGGCCAGGACGACGAGAGCGTGGCGAGCCGCGGCCGGGCCGCGGAGCAGCGCGCGGTCGCGCACGGCGGACCGGACCGCGAGAACAAGACCCAGAACGAGCCCGATCAGCAGGATCTCGGGTAGAGTCACGGCCAGCCAGTGCGTGAGGTAGCTTCGCGGGATCTGCGTGGCGTGAAGCGTCCTGCCAGCGAAGAGCACCGTGCCGCGCCACGTGAAATCGGACAGGACCTCGAGTGCTTCAAAAGACGCTCGGAGCGGTCGTGACTGCGCCCATGGCCAGAACAGGAGCATGACGCCCCATGCCGGGAGAACGATCCATGTCGAGCTGATGAACAGAGCGCGAGATCTTGCGAGTACTTCGCGAAGAGAACGCTGACGCAGGGGCTCGATCAACGTCGCTCCCATCATGAGGCCGAGATATGCAAGCAGCATCAGTCCCCCGATTCGAATCGCAAGGGTCAGACCGATGAAGACGGCGAGTCGCAGAGCGAGACCGAGCGGAACATGGGGCAGGGTCGGCTGAATGCGCGCGAGGTAGTAGATCGACCAGACGTGAAAGCCGGCAAAGGGAATGTCTTTCGGATTGTTGAAGCTGTGACCCCACCATCGCGGAGTCAGCGCGAGGAGCAGCACGGCGAGAAAGGCGGTACGGGCGCCGCCGAGCGTATGCGCGAGCTTCCAGCAGCCGAGCATGCCAAGCAAGCCCACGAGCGCATTGATGAGATGACGCGTCTCGTAGAGCCCGAGGGGAGAGAGCCGTCTGCCAATAGCGCAGAGGAGATCGAAGGCCCCTCCGTAGTAGCGTAGATCGCCGAAGCGTGACGACTCATGGTCGCTGAATCCGGAAGCGAAATAGTTGTAGACTCGCTCTCCGTATCGAACATGTATCGGTTCGTCCCATGTCACGCCATAGTCGCGAAACGTCAGGCCAATGAGAGACGCGATCAGAATGAACAGGGAAACCGACAAGATCTCCCAGCGCTTGGACGTTGTGGCGGGCCGCATGACGTGGAGTCTATCTTCGGATCTCGAATCGTCGCAATACGACGAAAAATGCCGTTGGAGTGGCGTGATCCTCAATGGGTCGGACTCGCCGAAAGCGTTCGTTGTCCTTGGCGACGAACCGACCTGATTGACGGCCTGGTATGTTGTTGAATCCAAATTCATTCCGGCGCAGGCCGGAATCCAGGCGCGCTGACTACCCCAACCTTCGGCCGCCACCAAACCAACGACGCCACAGAGTCAGAAGATGAGAGAATCCGGACCCCGGACCCCGGACCCCGGACCCCTGTTATCACTTCCCACGATCGTATCGCTCCGTCGGCGGGCTGGCGGCGGTGGCGAACGAGCGCGCTCGATCGCGAAGCACGACACGCCAGCCCAACTCGTGACGCGCTTCCGCTCGATAACTGGTCGCACGTCGCGACCGTCGTCGATCAGGAAGAGCACTGCGTGACGCTGTGTCGCGACGGGAAAAGGATCGCGAACCTCGGCTTTGTCAAGCCGTTCACGGCGTCGGCCGATCCGCGATACATTGGTTATCAGAGCGACGACGACAAGGAACAAACTGATGAATCACGATCGCCCATTGTTCCGAGATTAATTTCCCGCGCAACGCCGACTGAAGCGGGTGGCGACGAGCCGTGTGAGTAGGAGCCACTCGGTTCAGAGCGTCACATCAGGCGCGAGAACCTAGAATTTTCCTAGAACTTCCTTGAGACTCGTCATCGAGGCTCGCCGTAGAATCATTCGCAACAGAAGCCGGGAGTCGTCGTTACGGTGCCTGGCCATGGATCATATGAGCAAGGCAAGCGACGGCCAGCATTGCGTCGCGTTCTGGTCGCGGTTGTTTGGGAGGAGGTTGATATGAAACTCAGGACTTGGGAGGCGGGAATAGTCTCGCTCATCGCTTTCTCGTTGCTGGCGCCGCCCGCGGTGACGGCCAAGGCGAAGATGGACAAGGCGTTGTCAGCGCAGTTGCAGTCCTATCTTCAAGGCAAGAAAGCGGCCGTTCTGCTGGAAGACGGACTTCCAGGCGAAGCCGCAGGCCCGTCGTTCAGCGGCGGAGTCGGAGTCAAGATCGAGGACGGCGGCGCATGGGAGCAGAAAAAGTTCCTTGGAATCAAGCTTGGCACTTCCTCCCAGCTCGCCCGCGGGGAAGTCCTTCATGTCGAGAAGTTCAAAGTCAAGAAAGACGGACTCGAGGTCAAGACCATCACGGCCGACGCTCTTCTCGGCGTCGATTCGACGAAGACCGACAAGCCGGAGCTGATCGACTATCAGGCCCTCGACTTCGACTTCCGTTTCGGCGAGCAGTACATGGCCAACACGCAGGAAAACTACGATTTCATTGTCGCGTCCGTGGAGAAGTATCTCAGACTCTGCGAGTCTCTTAACGATGCGGACGATTTCTCCCGCGGCCTTCGTGGAGGCGGCGCGGACGTGGCGGCGCAGGACACGGCTCCGCGGGGCTCGCTTGAGGCGCAGCTCCATGAGATCATGGGCCCCAATCACTACTCCGTTCCAAAAGCCGTCATGAAGCTGCGGAAGGGAATGACGTGCGCGCAGGTCAAGGAGATCCATCCCGGTCTCGACATCAGCCAGTGCAAGGAGGAAGGCTATAGCTTTCTCAAGGTCGTGGCATCCGGAAAACCCCTGATCGCCAGTTATGAGTTCACGTTCAAGGACCGGATCCTTACGGAAGTGAAGCTCATGTTCAATCGCAGCCTCAAGAAGGCCGTGTTCAAGGAGGCGTCCGCCAAGGCTCTGCAAACGAAATGGGGACGCAAGAAGGCGAGCGATCTCGCGCAAGACATCGTCACCTGGACCTGGACCGACGGCGGGATGGGCCAACGGTCGTATCATGTCGATCGCTGGGTGATCAACTATCGCTTTTCCGATCGCGGCGCGGACATGTCCGCCGAGGAACCCATCAAGGACGCCGAGACGCTCACGCGCCGTCTGGCCGCCTTGCTGGGCCCGAGCCATCTATGGCTCACGCCGCTTCTCAAGGACGTGCGGCAGAACATGTCGTGCGAGGGAGTTCATCGGCTTCTGCCTGATCTCGACGCCGAAGACTGCCTGGCGGGGGAGACGGAATTCGTGCGGATGAACGTCAAGGGCGATCCTCTCGTTTCGCATTACAAGTTCTTTTTCAGCAGCGGACGGCTCAGGACGATTGAGATCATCTTCCAGCGATATCTCGACAAGAGCATGTTTCAGGATGTCTCCAACCGAGTCCTTCAAGCCAAGTGGGGACAGCAGACCGAGGCCAAGATGGCGGAGCCTTTCGTCGCTTGGTATGACCTCGAATGGGCGCAGTCAGCGCACCGCTCATACGGCGTGGATCACTGGGAGTTGAGTATCTCGCCGCCGAAGGATCAATAGCGGAGCGATGTGATCCGGCTCACGAACGTCAAGATCGGCTGGTTCGTATGGACAAGTGATGTGGCCGGAGCGGGAACGGCCGCTCCGGCGCCCTCCCAATCCCTTCCTGTGAACGGGCGGGGGCGGCAAGGCCGCCCCCGCAGCTCGCCTCCCGCTTCGGGCGGCGATGGGACGCTCGCGTGATTCCACTCATGTCATTCGTCGGATTGCGATCCTTTTTGTCTTGCGTGGGTCCCTCTCGTCCCGTGCTTGTTGTGTTCACGGCGTACGCCCCGCATCATTTCCGCGTGATTCGAGGGAGGGATGGACATGAACGG
>JAFGSN010000080.1 GCA_016934575.1 Vicinamibacteria bacterium | reverse complement strand
GATCTCTTTCATGGCACGACGATTCTGGGCGTCAGACTGCGAGGCCAGAGCGCCATCGCGGGCGACGGGCAGGTCAGCCATGGGGCAACGATCGTCAAGCACACGGCACGCAAGATTCGACGCCTGCACGGCGGCCGAGTTCTGGCCGGTTTCGCCGGTTCGACCGCCGACGCCATGTCGTTGTTCTCGAAGTTTGAAGCCAAGATCGAGGAGTATCACGGTCAGCTTGATCGCGCCGCCGTCGAGCTCGCCAAGGAGTGGCGAACGGACCGGATCTTGAGGCGCCTCGAGGCGTTTCTTGTTGTAATGGACCAGGAGGCGGCTTTTTTGCTTTCCGGAGCAGGTGACGTCATCACGCCGGACGACGGCGTTCTGGCCGTGGGCAGCGGCGGCCCCTTCGCGCTTGCCGCCGCACGCGCGCTCGTCCGTCACACAGATCTCGACGCCGGGGCGGTGGCGGCCGAGGCTTTGCGTATCGCGGCCGGCATCTGCGTCTATACAAACGAGGAGATCGTCGTCGAGACGCTTTGAAGATGACCATTCGCCTCCCATCCAGCTCGGATAGCTTGCGCATGTTCGACGCTCTGACGCCGCGTGAGATCGTGGCTGAGTTGGACCGTCATGTGGTGGGACAGGCGGCCGCCAAACGCGCCGTGGCCATTGCTCTCCGGAATCGCATTCGCCGGCAGCGTCTTCCGCCCGAGTTGTCGGTTGAGGTGACTCCCAAGAACATCCTCATGATCGGTCCGACTGGCGTTGGAAAAACGGAGATCGCACGGCGGTTGGCGCAGCTCTCGGGCAGTCCTTTCGTCAAGGTCGAGGCCTCGAAGTTCACAGAGGTCGGCTACGTCGGTCGCGACGTGGACTCGATGATCCGCGATCTCACCGAGGTGTCCGTCGGAATGGTGCGGCGGGAAAAGCGCCAAGAGGTGGCGGAGAAGGCCGAACGACTTGTCGAGGATCGTCTGCTGGACCTTCTTCTTCCAATGCCACGGGCGTCTTCCGCCCCGTCGCCGGGAGAAGGCGTCGCATCCGAGAACGAGCAGGAGCGTTTCCTGGCCACCCGCGAGAAGCTGCGTCATCAGCTTCGTTCCGGCGACCTCGACGGTCGCACCGTCGAGGTCGAGGTGCATGAAAGACACTTCCCGTCGCTGCAGATTCTCTCATCGCAGGGCGTCGAGGAGATGGACGTCAACCTCAGGGAAATGATGCCGGGCCTGTTCGGCGGCAAGGCGAAGAAGCGACTCGTGCCCGTTCCCGAAGCGCGCCAAGTCCTGCTTCAGCAGGAAGAGGAGCGTCTGATCGACCACGAGCAGGCGGCGCGGATCGCGATCGAACGCGTGCAGAGCTCCGGAATCGTCTTTATTGACGAGATCGACAAGGTGGCCGGCCGCGAGGCTGGACATGGACCCGAGGTTTCCCGGGAGGGAGTCCAGCGCGACATGCTTCCCATCGTTGAGGGAACCACGGTTACGACGAAGTACGGCCCCGTGCGAACGGATCATATTCTTTTTATCGCCGCCGGCGCTTTTCATGTCTCGAAACCCTCGGATCTCATCCCCGAGCTTCAGGGACGTTTTCCGATACGCGTCGAGCTGCAGTCGTTGAGTTTGTCGGACCTGGTGCGTATTCTGACCGAGCCCCAGAGCGCTCTGCTCACGCAGTGTCACGCGTTGCTGGCCACCGAAGGCATCGATCTCGCCTTGACCGACGAGGCCGTTCATGAAGTCGCTCGCTTTGCCATGGACGTCAACGAAGCCTCGGAAAACATCGGCGCACGTCGATTGTCCACGGTGATCGAGACGGTGCTTGACGAGATTTCATTCGAGGCTCCGGACCGCGCGCCGGCCCGCGTGCTCATCGATGCCGACGAGGTCCGGCGCAAACTCACGCCGCTTGTCGAGAACCGTGATCTCGGACGATTCATCTTATGATCCGGAGCAAGACGATTACGCGGACCACGCGCGGCCGACGGCGCGGTTTTTCGGCGATCGCCGCGGTATTGTTGACTCTGGCGGCGGGATGCGGCCGGCAGGGTTCGCCGCTCCCTCCCCTTCGTCTCGTGCCGCAGCCGCTCTCCGAGCTGAGCGTGGCGCAACGAGGAGAACGCATCGAGATCTCCTATCGCGTGCCGGCGGCTTCGGTCGACGGCCAGAGGCTTCCGATTCTCACGGTCGAGATTCTCTGGACGACCGACGAGGGGGACCTGTCGCGGATCGCCCAGCGACGCGTGCGCAAAGCCGCTCCTGGCGAACGACTAGTCGAAGTGCTCGACACCGTTCCTCCGATCGGCAGAACGCTGCGTGTCTCCGGCCGGTCGCATGCGACGCGCAGAGTCTCCGCGCTGGCGTCCGAAGTCGTGTTGAGAATTCAGGCGTTTCCGCCGGTTCCTCTTGATCTGAGCGTGGCGCGCGACGGCGAGGACGCGGTTCTGTCCTGGAAGGAACCGACGCTGTCGCCGTGCGCTCCATCTGAAAGCGGTTCGGACGACAAGGTCGAAGAATGCCCTTCGATCGTGGGATACAACGTGTATCGCCGCGCATCCAACGCGCGGCGCAGTGAACGTCTTGATGACATTGCGTCCGCCACTGCATTCAGGGATACGAAGGCCAGAACCGACAAGGGTTGGTGTTACTCCGTGGCGACCGTGTTTTCGATCGAGCCCCTCGTCGAAAGCTCTTTTTCGGCTGAGGCGTGCACGGACGCTCTCGATACGGAGAGCGAAAACGCATCTTCGGAGAAAGCGAAAGCGCGCATTGAGTCGCCATCTTTTCCTTGACCAAAATCCTTCCGGGCGGCATATCTTGAGGCGATGAATCATGGAATCCGGGGTGCGTTGAGAGGTCATCGCGGGCTTATGAGTCACCCAAGATTTTTCTAAATCGCGTCTCTGTTGGAGCGTTATTTCCAGAACGAATAGCATGGCGGCCGTCATTGATGTGCGGAGACACGGGGGGACGACTCGGGCATGAGGCGGAACCGGCGACTTCGCGTCCTCGCGTTTCTTGCGGCGGCGGTTCTCTCGGTAGCGCTTGCTTTTGTTTCGTGGATGATTCCGGAATGGTCAGCGCGGATCGTCGTTTGGGCTCTTTCGTCGTTCTTTCATCGGCCTTCCGCCGTGGCAACGGTGCGTTATGGGCTTTTACCCTTTCGCGCTGAAGTGCTCGATGTCAATGTGTCGGGAGCGGTCACGGGCTCTGAGCCTTTCTTGCATGCCGACAAGGTCGCGATCATTCCGGCGTGGCGCACTCTTTTCACTCGACGCGTCACCCTTTCCCAGGTGCGTGTCGAAGGATTCGCGATGCGCATCAACGCCTTTCCGGGCGGAGGCGACGACATACCGCGCATGGGATCGGAGGCGCCGAAACACAAGTTCGAGGTTCTTATACGTCGGCTCAATATTCAGCAGGGGGAATTCCATCTCAATCATCATCGAGTTCCCGTCAGTCTGGATCTCTCGGACTTTACGACTCGGCTTGTGGCGCGTGAAGCTTCGCGCCTGGCCGGTCGTTTCTCTTCGCGTCAAGGATGGGTGCGGTTCGGCGCCGGGCCGCGCTTGAATCTTTCCTCCGAGATCGATCTCGTGCTGGGCGCTTCGAAGCTCACTGTCGAATCAGCGAAGCTTCAGACCGGCGGGTGTCATCTCGCGTTCAAGGGCGATCTCATGCTCACGGCCAATCCGCAAGGTCTTTTTGATTTGAGAGGCCCCGTGGACTTGAAGGAACTCGATCGGCACCTCTGGCGCACGGGATTCGGGATCGAAGGCAAAGGCGTCTACGAAGGATCTTTCGCCATCGACGGACCGAAGGTGCGTTTCAATGGAAGACTTTCGGGCGCGACCGGTCTGTTCGACGGAGTGCCGATTTCTCGTTATGGCGGAAATCTCGAATGGGATGAGCACGGCGTGCGCCTCCGCGATTGGAATGTGGAGACCCTTGGCGGCACGGCCTGGATCGACCTCGAGATTCCGTCGAAAGACGCGCCCGTCCATCTCGCGACCCGCTACTCGGGTGTCGACGCCGAAGGCGCGATTCGCGCGATTTTCGATCTAGGATCCTTCGAGCTGGGCGCGGACGCGTCGGGTGACGCCGATCTCACGTGGCCGAAATCACGGACTCGAATGATTTCCGGAAATGTTGCTTTCGACTTGCAGCCTCAAAACGACGAACGGCGCACGCCGCTCTCGGGTCGTTTCGAATGGAGCGCCGACAAAGGGAATCAACGGATCGAATCAGCTCGTCTTCGGACGCCGTCCACCTCGGTTCTTTTCTACGGAGCAATCGATCCCGAGGATCGTCTCGATCTGATCATCGAAGGCGGAAGCGCCGATCTGGCCGCGGCGGACGATCTGGGCTATCGACTGAGACGCGCTCTCGGTAACGGCGAAGCCATGGTCGCCGGTCTTTCCGGCAAGGGCTCTTTCATGGGGCGTTGTCGCGGAAAGCTCGACATGCCCGTCTTTTTTGGCCGATTTACCGGCAACGATGTCGGTTTTCTCGGCGTCGTCTGGGGAAAGGCCGAGTGGTCCGGCAAGATCGACGCGAACCACGTGGATTCTCGCTCGCTGGTAGTTCGTCGTAACGACGCCGAGATTTGGCTTGATGGAGACACACAGACGGGCGACTATGGCATTTATGACGGTCTCGACGTGCGGGCGCGGATCGAGAACTGGCCGGCCGAGGACTTCATCCAGGCGTTGAAATGGGATTTTGACGTCAAGGGACGCGTGACCGGGAACGTCACGGTGCGGGGAAGGCGTAGCGCCGCCTTGGGAGTCGCTCGCGTCGGCATGCAATCGGGGCGTTGTTACGGCGTGCCCTTTGCGGATCTTTCGCTCACGTCTCGCTTGCGCGGTCGTGAGACCGAAATTGTCGACGGATTTGCCCGCGTCGGCGGCGGCCAGGTGCGATTTCACGGAACGGCGACCGACGACGAGGTTTATGACGGGGCGGCAACGCTGAAGGACGTCGCTCTAGATTCTCTTCCGTTCATGTTCCATGGCTGGAGCGGCGCCGTGTCGGGGCACGCAGTTTTGCGAGGCACTCTGGCGCGCCCGCATGTCACGGCGCGGATGGAGTGCTCCCGCATGAAGCTGGGATCCTGCGAGATCGGCCCGCTCAAGATAGATATCGGCGGGAACGGCTCGGGAGCGGTGCGACTGGCGGGCCACCTCTTCACGAAGGACGGCAGCCTGACCATGGATGGCGGCGTTGAGACGACGCCGCCATATGACTCGCGGCTGACGCTGCGGGCTCAGAACGCAAGACTTGATCCTTTTGTACGTTGGTTGGCGCCTTCCGTTCCCCATCTGGGCGTCAGCGCGGATGGAAGCCTCGTACTGAGCGGACCGCTTGGCGATCCCGCGCGTGCTCGCGCCGATCTCACGCTGCCGGTTCTTGTCGTGACTCTTCCCGAATACTCGCTGCGCGCTCCACGATCGATTCAGGCGACGATGGCCGACGGAAAGATCGTGTTTCGTAACGTTCAGTTCGAAGGCGAAGGCACGCGTCTGACTGCGCAAGGCGCGTGGCCGCTTCTGGGCGGCGGAGAGGCCGGCGGCAAGGAGGCTGGCGCCGATTTGCGACTTCTCGGCGACGTCGATTTGCGCGTACTGGGCGTTCTCACGGATCGAATCAGGGGACGCGGCCGGGCGCTTCTGGATGTGAATCTGAACGGGCAACGCGAAGCGCCGCATTTCTCAGGCCGATTGGTTTTTGAAGGCGCTGGGTTGCGGCTGCGCGGTTTTCCTCATGGCGTCGAGGAAGTCTACGGCACGGTTCGTCTTTCGGAGACTTCGGCCACTTTTTCTTCGTTGCGGGGCCGATTCGCGAGCGGCGAGCTGGAGGCTCGCGGACAACTCGTCTACCAAGGAGGGAGGATGCGGTCTTTTGACGTTCAGACCGAAGGCCGCCGCCTCGTTTTTCGCTATCCCGAGGGCCTACGCTCTCTAGTCGACGCCAAACTACGCTTCTTCGGCGATTCCGAGCATCAATGGATTTCAGGTGACGTTGACGTGCGGGACGCGGCCTGGACAAGGCGTTATGACGTCGCGCGCGAGCTGTTGGCGATTGCACCGCCGCCTGCCGAGCATCAGCCTATGTTTGGCGAGAACGTTGAATACGACGTGCGCATCGGCGTCCCCGGAACGTTGCATGTCGACAACAACCTCGTGACTCTCGACGCCCGCGCCATGCTCCAGCTTCGCGGCAAGATAAGCCAGCCGACCGTCATGGGTCGAGCTGAAATCGAGCGTGGGCGCGTCTATTTCGGCGGCAACACCTATGTCATCCGTCGCGGCACGATCGACTTCTCCAACCCGCAGACGATCGATCCGTTCTTCGACATCGAGGCGGAGACCTACGTGCGCGCATATCGCGTGACGCTTAAGCTGAGCGGCACGGTCCAGCGCATCCAGACGACGTTGAGCTCGGATCCGCCGCTCTATCCGATACAGATTCTGAACCTGCTCGCGGGCGCGGATGATAGCGCCGTCAACAGCCTTCTCAACGCCCAGCGCGAGCAGCCGCAGCTCGGAGCGGCGGGCGCGGCGACTCTGGCGACAGGGTGGATCTCGGAGACCGTCGGAATCGAGAAGGGCGTGCAGAAGCTGCTGGGGCTCAGTCGCTTTTCCATCGATCCCAAGACGATCAACCTGGCTCTTTCCGAAAAGGCCGACATCAACGCCACGGCGCGCATCACCGTCGGTCGCCGATTGACGCCCGATCTGAGCGTGCTTTATGTTCGCGATCTGGGCGGCAAGGAGGAGCGTTTTCTGACCGTCGAGTACGTGGTGACCGACAAGGTCTCCCTGCTTCTCACGCAGTCCGAACGCTCGGGCGAGCCGCGCGAGATCGGTTTCGACGTTTTATTGCGGCATTCGAAGTGATGAACGCCTGCGTCTTTTTCCTCGCCTGGATGTCCGCCGTCGCGCCGCAGCCGGCGCGGGTGCGCGCCGTGCGCATCGATGTTCCCGAGTCCGACGTTCCGCGTCTTCAAAGATACGTTGGGATTCATCCGGGTTCTCATCTTGATCCCGAGGCCGTGCGTCATGTATCGGAGCTTCTCTTCGCGACCGGCGAGTTCTCGGACGTCGTCGTCCGCGAAGAGAAGACGGCGGACGGACTGATACTCGTGTTTCGGCCGATCCCCGCCCCGCGCTTGGCGCGAGTCGCGGTCGAAGGCGATTCGCCGCTTTCCGCGGGCAAGCTTCGCGATATCGCTCGCTTGCGTCGTGGAGAGCCTTTGTGGCCGGAGCGTTCGCTGCGCGCGGCGGCGGACGCCGAGCGGGCTCTCAAGGAACGTGGATTCCTGCAGGCGCGTGTCGACGTGGATGTGCGTCGTGGTTCTGACGGAACCGTCGCGGTTTTCAACGTCGCCGCCGGTTCGCGCGTTCTCGTCGAAAGATGTCGCATTGTCGGAGCCCCGAAGTCTCTGGAGACTCTCCTGGCGGGCGCTTTGAAACCCCGCGGCGGGCAGGTTTTCGAGGAAAAACGCGCACGACAGGCGGCGGAGAAGATGGAGCAGATACTGCGCCAGGCGGGTTTCTGGCGGGCGCGTGTTGAGCCGCGCCACAGCTTTAATTCGCGCCGCGATGGCGTGGAGTTGATCTTCGAGGTTGAACCCGGCATGCGGGCTGACGTACGCTTTGTCGGCGGTGAGATCGGGGCCTCTCTGCAACGCGATCTGAAGCGACTTCTTCGAGACGGTCGGCTCACGCAAGACGCGCGCGACGAGGTCGCCGAGCGCGTCGAGGACGACTTTCGTCGCCGCGGTTATTCCGCCGTGGTCGTCGCTCACAGAGAAGACCGAACGAACGATAGAACGCTTGTCACATATATGATCGAGAAGGGAGCGATGAGTCGGCTGACGGCTGTACAAATCGTGGGGGCACCGTCCGGCTTTGAGAATGTTGTCTCTTCCGTCGTCGGCGATCTGTTCGTTGAGACGCGGCTTGAAGAAGACGCGCGGCGGCTCGACTTGGCGATCGAGGAGGCCGGACATCCCCGCGCCTTCGTCGCGGTGGAGACGACCGGGCGGGATACGGATATTGCCGTCGTATTCCGCGTGACTCCGGGGCCACGGATCGTCGTCGGTAAAGTCTCGGTGGACACGCCCGAACGTATCGCTGACGAACCGCCGCTGGGATTGACGACCGGCGATCTATTTCGCGTGAGCGAGGTCGGTCGCGCTCGGGACGCGCTCGCGCGCGCTTACGGCAACGCCGGCTACGCGCGCGTGGAGGTCACGCCGCGATTGAGATACTCGTCCGACGAAACCCGCGTCGACGTCGTTTTCGAGGTGCAGCCCGGGCTTCGCTCTTATGTGGAGCATATCGTCGTCTCCGGACTCGTCCACACGCGTGAAGAGGTGGTGAGACGCGAGCTGACGTTTCGCGAGGGCGAGCCCCTGAGCCCCGAGAAGGTGTTCGAGAGCCAGAGACGTTTGGGCATGCTCGGACTGTTTCGCGGCGTCGGCATTCGCGAGTTGTCGCAGGAGGCGAGATCGAACGAGACCCTGATCGTGACCGTGGATGAGGCGCCGCGAACACAGATTGCTTACGGCCTGGGCGCAGCGGGTCTCGGCTCCGAAGGCAACATGGTGTTGCGCGCAAGCGCGGAAGTCACGCGTCGCAACGTGGCGGGGATGGATCGCAGCCTCTCTCTGTTCGCGCGCATGAGCTTCCGTGGCAGTCGATTTCTCACGCGCTTCGGGGAGCCGTATCTTTTCGGTAAGAAGGCCTCCTTGTCGTTGGCCGCCTTTCGCGAGGAGGAAGAGAGGAAGAGCTTCAGCTACGATCGGTTGGGCGCCAGCCTGGAAGCCACGCGTGGTCTGTCCGAAAGCTCGAATCTCGTGGCTCGATATACTTTCAGTCGTACGCGCCTGAACGACGTTCGGATGTCGATTTCTGAGATCGATCGCGAGTACACCGACGCGACGTTCTCCGGTCCGTCGCTGTCGATCTTGAATGACACGCGCGACGATCCTCTCGATCCTCGTCATGGCCGGTTCGTGGGCGCCGATCTTCAGCTCTCACACGCGGCGCTCGGAGGCGACAGCTTTGTCAAGGGCTTCTTTCAAGCCGCCGCCTATCAATCCGTCCATTCACGCGTGGTGCTGGCCATAACGACTCGTCTGGGACTGGCGCGCACTTTTCGCGGCGAGGGTCTCGCTCCGAGCGACCGTTTCTTCGCCGGAGGAGACTACAGCCTGCGCGGCTTCAAGACCGACGCCGTGCGGCCCGATGGCGGTCGCGGACTGGCTCTTGGCGGATTAGAGTTGCGCTTGTTTCTCGCGCGTCCCCTGTCTTTCGCGGTCTTTGGCGATCTGGGCAACGTTTTTCCGCGAATCAATGATATGAGTATTGACGACTTGCGTTATACGGCCGGCGCCGGATTTCGTTATCGAACGGCTCTCGGCCCGATTCGTTTGGACTGGGCGTACAAGTTGGACCGGCGCTTTGAAGAGTCTCTCGGCGAGCTGCATTTCACGGTGGGTCATGCCTTCTGAGCGCCGGCGCCCGCGAACCCTCGGTCTGCTTCCGGTGTTGATCGCATGCAATGTGGTCATGGCCGGCGAGTCGCGGACGATCGAACGCATCGTCGCCGTCGTTGACGATCAACCCGTATTCTTGAGCGAAGCGCGTTCCTTGGCGCGGTTACACGCAGTCGACGAAAAAGTGGCGGTTGAGGCGCTCATTGACGAGCTGCTTATGTATCGCGAGGCTCTTCGATTTCCTCCGGCGCAGGCCGCTCCGCAAGAAGCGGAATCCGCCTTGGAGAGTCTGACGCTTGGCGCGGCGCATGCTCCAGATCTCGCTGAATCGGATCTGCGGCGTATGGCTCGACGTCAGGCGACGATCATGAAATACATCGCCTTGCGCCTGGAGCCTCAGATCCGTGTCGATCCGGAGGAGATACGGCGTCTCTGGGAAGAGGAATACGGGAAAAGCGCCGATGCGCCGCCGTTCGACTCGGTGTTTGAGCACTTCGAAGGCCGTTTGCGAAAGCGTGAAATGGACGGCAAGGTCGAGGCTTGGGTGCGCACGCTCCGGAGCGAGGCGCGCATTCGCCGCAACGAGACAGCGGGCGAATAGCCCGACCACTCGTGTCCGCGCCTGATCGATCCTCGGATCGTTACCCTCAAATACAGGCGGGTAAGGGATGGACCGGGTGTTTAAACTGGAGGAGCGGATTGATAGAGAAACGCATCGTAAGGAGGGTCGCTCGCTCAACGGGTGCGGTCGAATGCGTGCTTGAGATCTCAATGTCGGCTATCCTATGCGACCGATGATTGTGCGAGGGGTGCTTAACCATGAAGACCGTTTGGCTTTCTGTCTTGTCCGTGCTGATCATAAACGCCACTGCCTGTCGGCGTGACGTTCCGATAACGACGATTGACGGGCGACCAGCCCGGCCTTTCATCGACCGGTGCGCTGTCGAGGTCGATGGCCCGGGCGAGCTGTGTGTACTTGCGGGCAGGGCGACGGACAAAGGCATCGCCTCCCATCGATACATCGAGCTGTTCGAGCAGTTGTTCCGTTTCCACCGAAATCAGCCCTTGCGGATTCTGGAGATCGGGATTGCCGAGGGGTGGTCCCTCCGATTGTGGGAGCGATATTTCCCGCGGGCCGCTGTCTACGGCATCGACATCGATCACTCGGACTTGCGTTCTCCGCGTATTACCACTTTCGTGGCCGATCAATCCGACAGGAGGCAGCTCCAGAAGTTCCTTGAAGCCCACGGCGGGGACTTCAACGTCATCATCGACGACGGCGGGCACACAATGTCACAGCAGCAAATCAGCTTCGGGCATCTATTCCCGCAGGTGGTGCCCGGAGGCTACTACATCATCGAAGATGTACATACGTCCCTTCCTCGCTATTCCAACGAGTTCGGCCTTGAACCGGACGGCGGAAACTCGACGCTTTCATTTCTGCTGAGCTTCATTCGCGGCGACCGCTTGGCCAGCCGCTATCTCACGGCGGAGGAGAATGCCTTTATAAACGATGAGATCGACTACGTCACGATCTCGGCGCGCAGCCACCTGGTTGACCGGCGGAACGACGGTATTCCCAGTATTGTGGCTATAGTCAAACGGCGCCCGCGATTCCCGGCAGGCGCTGCGCCCAAATAAACCTATAGCGGCGCGGGCTGGCGAGAATCAAGGACCAGAAAACCGCCATGGTCACGCGAGCAGCCCGTGGAAGCGGATGATCGGCTGATTATCGGGCATCATAGCTTCCACGCCCAAAAAACCATCAGTGGTGAGAAGGTGAGCTCATCCTTCCAGGGGCGGGAAGGATTGTCGGGAAAGGGAGGAATGCGTTCGTCGGCAAGCGGATACTCGATCGATCGGATGCGGAAGCCGGCGCGTTCAATGCGGCGCGCGAGGATTTCCCGCGACCAGAAGCGGTCTTTTTCCCACACGATATTGGAGACCGTTGATCGACTCTTCACGTAGTTTCCGCGGCGATTCTTGTTCTCCGGAAACGGCGCGTAGGTGAACGCCGTGTATTCCTCGCAGGTAATCGCGTCGTTGACGCACACGGCGACAAACCAGCCGCCTTGCTTGGTGATGCGGCCGATTTCGCCCACGACGTTTTGCAGTTGGTCCTCGGTCTGCATTTCCTGCAAGACCATCGTGGTGGTGACGGCGTCCGCCGTGCCGTCGGCGAGCGGGATCTTTTCCATGCCTTCCTCGACGAGGATCTGCTTGTAGACGAAAGTCACATCAGGGAGCGTGGCTCTGCTCTCTTCGGTGGATTTGACCGCCTGCGCCACCATTTCCGCGGAGATGTCCACACCGATGACCGTTCCCCTCGGGCGGACGCAAAGGGCTGCGGCGCGGGTGGATTTGCCGGCCCCGCATCCGAAATCCACGAGGGTCTGGATGGTTTCTCGCACTGGCTGCAACTTATCCCAGACGGCCTGCGCCGAAAGAAGATATGTGCCAATCAATCCGATGCGGGCGTATTCCTCGGCGCTCTGGTGCGTGAAATCAACCCTGTGCAGTTGAGGCAATCGATTCTCCTTCCACGGACGTCGCACGAAAGACGTGTCAGTCCGGGATTGAGACCGGCGGCAACGGATATTACGACAGAATGCCACGGCCGACAACGTCACCGACTATTGTTCGTAATCGGTCGTGAACGTGAACGTACTCGTGATCGTGAACGAAATGGCAGCGAACGCGATCTCGGGTTGCGGGGTTATTCGTTTGACGTTCCGGGTTCCCGCGTCCATCGCGTCAGATGGCGGCGAGACCACTCGTCGCGTTCGTAT
>JAFGSN010000079.1 GCA_016934575.1 Vicinamibacteria bacterium | reverse complement strand
CGGCGAGCCGTGCTCATGACGTTATCGCCATCCGGGAGCGGCAAAGCCGCCAACAATGTAGGCCACCGCCGTGAGCGCCGTGGACGCCTGTTTCGATCCGGGCCGTCCGGTCGCGACGCGGCCACCGCGCCGAGTGTGCGCGCGGGCAGACGTCCGCTCATACACTCCAATTCGAAACACCGGTTGGCCCGCCGGGCCTGGCTTGCGCTCTACGTCTTCGTCGCTATCCAGATGAGCTGGATCCTGCGGCCCTTTATCGGCGACCCGACGCTCTCAACACGCTTTTTTAGGGCGCAGGCATGGGGCAACGCTTACGTCGAGCTGGCGAACGTCATCTGGCGAGCCGTATCCGACTAAGCGATCGCTGCCTCCGGAAATCCGTTACGTCTAGGTGGGTTGTGAATGGCCGCTTGACCACATCTCGGCAAGGGCGTAGTGTTTACCATACGTAGAGGGAAGGGTGTCAATGATTCCACTGTGCTCACAGCCGGCGATTCCGTCGCCTGTTGGGGATGTAGTCGGCCACGATGGAGCCGGTCGGGCCGCCGCTGAGCCGCGAAGTGTATCGGCGGCAGCCGCCCCCTATACATGCAAGATGCCCGTACGTTGAGAGTGACGTGTTACGGACTTGTCAAATATCGACTGATCGCGGTTACTCAATCAATCGACCGTGCGGCAGGGGATTGAAGCGTGATGAAGAGCCGGAGCATGAAGGTGGCGAGGAAGAAAGGAATCAACCGGAAACGAAAAGTCCCTTCGATTTCCGTGCGACCGTCTGTAACGCCGGCATGGACCTCGTTCAGGGCCGGCTCGACCGTCCGTTCGAAAGCGGCCTTTCCCGTCGTCGGCATCGGCGCGTCGGCCGGAGGCTTGGCGGCGTTTGAAGCCTTCTTCTCCGCCATGCCCGCGGATACCGATCCCGGCATGGCCTTTGTCCTGGTGCAGCACCTGGCTCCCGACCACAAGAGCATGCTATCCGGCCTGGTCAAGCGCTACACCCGCATGCAGGTTTTCGATGTCGAGGATGGGATGAAAGTCGCGCCCAACTGCGCCTACATCATTCCGCCCAACCGCGACATGGCTCTTCTGGACGGTACGTTGCAGTTGCTGGAACCGGCCGCGCCGCGCGGGCAACGTCTGCCGATCGACTTCTTCTTCCGTTCCCTGGCTCACGACCAGCGCGAGCGCTCCATCTGCGTCGTGCTCTCGGGCAGCGGCAGCGACGGGACATTGGGAACCCGGGCGATCAAGGGCGAGGGCGGCATGGCCATGGCCCAGAATCCGGAATCCGCCGAGCACGACGGCATGCCGCGCAGCGTTATTGCCACCGGTCTGGTGGACTATGTTCTGCCGCCGGCCGAGATGCCGGCCCGGATCATCGCCTACGTCGCGCATGCGTTCAGAGGCGCGCCACGTCCTGTCTCTTCCTCGACCCCCAAGGCCGAGGACGCGTTGAATAAAATCTACATCCTTCTGCGCGCGCAAACCGGCCACGACTTCTCCTTGTACAAGCAGAACTCCATCGTCCGCCGCATCGAGCGGCGCATGGCCGTCCACCAGATCGAGGGGCTGGACGGATACGTCCGCTACCTGCGGCACTCGCCGGTCGAGGTGGAGGCGCTCCTTCGCGACCTACTGATCGGCGTCACCAGTTTCTTCCGCGACCCGGAAGCGTTCACCGCCCTTCAGGAACGGGCCATCCCGCGGATAGTCTCCGGCAAGAGCGCCGGCGCGACGATCCGAGTTTGGGTGCCCGGCTGCGCCACGGGCGAGGAAGCCTATTCCATCGCGATCCTGCTCCAGGAGCGCCTTGAGGAAGCGCTGAAGCAGAGTCTCAAGGTGCAGGTTTTTGCCACGGACATCGACCAACAGGCCATCGCACAGGCTCGCATCGGCTCGTACCCGGCCAGTATCGCCGCCGATGTCTCACCGGAGCGCTTGGCACGCTTCTTCTCCAAGCCTCCGAGCGGCGACGCCTATCGTATTCGGAAAGACATCCGCGACATGCTGGTCTTTTCCGAGCAGGACGTGATCAAAGATCCGCCGATCTCGAAGCTCGACCTGATCAGTTGCCGCAACCTCTTGATCTATATGAACGGAGAGCTGCAGAAGCAACTGATCCCCATCTTTCACTACGCGTTGAGCCCGGGCGGTCTGCTCTTCCTGGGCACGTCCGAGACCGTCGGCGAGTTCGCGAACATTTTTTCAACGTTGGATCGCAAGTGGAGACTGTATCAGCGCAAGGATGAGGTCCGTGGCGAAATGCGCCCGATCATGGGGACGTCTCTTCCACCGCTAACGGAGGACGTAGTGTCGTCGCGGCGCTCTCCGAGGTCATCCAATAGAAGCAGGGCGCCGTTTCGTGAGCTGACCGAGCGATTCCTTTCGGAACAGTACGCCCCGAGCGGCGTGCTCATAGACGCGCATGGCGAAATCCTCTACCTGCACGGCCGCACCGGAAGATTCCTCGAGCCGGCGCCGGGCGAGGCCGGCATGAACATTCTGAGGATGGCCCGCGAAGGGTTGCGGCGCGCGCTGAGCGCAGCTCTGCACAGCGCCAAAGCGCACAAGGATACGGTGCGCCACACGGGCCTCAGGGTAAGGATCGACAGCGGCTTGAGGCACGTTACTCTGACGGTACGGCCGGTGGCGGCCGGCCCAGGCGACAGCGCTACGCCCGGACTCTTCCTGGTGACGTTCGATGAGAGGCCTACGATAGAGCCACAACCACCCGAGGACACCACCGCCGCGGATTCAGACAAAAGCACGAACGACACAGGCACGGACGCTGACGCGCGTATCGCGGCGCTCCAGCAGGAGCTTCGGGACAAGGAGGAATACCTTCAATCGACCAACGAGGAGCTGGAAACGTCCAACGAAGAGCTCAAGTCCTCCAACGAGGAGATGCAGTCGGTCAACGAGGAGCTGCAATCCACCAACGAGGAGCTGGAGACATCCAAGGAGGAGCTGCAATCGGTCAACGAAGAGCTGTCCACTGTCAACGCCGAGCTTCAGCAGAAGGTGATCGATCTGTCGCGGGCCAACAACGACATGAGCAACCTGATGGCCGTCACGGGCATCGGCACCGTGTTCGTGGATCATCAACTTCGCATCCTGCGCTTCACGCCGGCTATCACCCAAGTGATCAATCTTATCCCGACCGACATGGGGCGGCCGATCGGGCATGTCGTCTCCAACCTGGCGGGTTATGATCGCTTGGTGGAGGATGTGCAGGCGGTGCTGGACACCCTGGTTCCAAGCGAGCTCGAAGTTCAGACCAAGGCGGGCGCTTGGTATCTGCTGCGCATCCGGCCCTATCGCACGCTGGAAAACGTGATCGAAGGCGCGGTGATCACCGTTGTCGAAACCACCGAGATGAAGCGGGCACAGGAGGCGCTGCGGGAATACAAGGCCCTGCGCCGGCTGGCCGTGGTTGTGCGCGATGCTCATGATGCCATCGCGATGCACGATCTGGAGGGCCGCATCCTGGCCTGGAACCCGGGCGCGGAGAGGCTCTACGGCTGGAGCGAGGCCGAGGCCCTGGCGATGAATGTCCGCGACCTGATCCCCGAGGATCGGCGCGAGGAGGCGTTGGCCGCAGTGAAGCGGCTTGGCCGGGCCGATGTTCTGGAGCCATTCCGCGCGCAACGGATCGCCAAGGACGGACGGATCTTGGGCGTGTGGTTGATCGCCACTGCTTTGATGGACGAGTCGGGGAACGTATACGCCATCGCGACGACTGAGCGGCGAGCAGGCGATTGAAGAAAGCGTCCCATGACTGAGGGCAAGCCGCGATTAGGCACGACCGACGACCTGCGCCGGCGGGCGGAGGAGAGGGCTCGCAAGGACGCAGCCCAGAAGCCGGAGGATCCGGAGACATCATCGCCCGAGACAACACGCCAGCTGCTCCACGATCTGCGGGTGCACCAGATCGAGCTGGAGATGCAGAACGAGGAGCTGCGCCGGGCGCAGGTGGCGTTGGAAGCATCGCGCGCGCGGTATTTCGATCTGTATGATCTGGCGCCAGTCGGCTATGTCACGCTTAGTGAGCAGGGATTGCTCCTGGAGGCCAATCTCACCGCCGCTACGCTGCTGGGCATGGCAAGAGGCGATTTGGTCAGGCAGCCGTTGTCCCGCTTCGTCTGTCGCGAAGACCAAGACGTCTATTACCTGTATCGCAAACAGCTTCTTGAAACGGGCGCGCCGCAGGCGTGTGAGCTTCGTCTGGAGAAGAAAGACGGCGCTCGATTTTGGGCGCAGCTTGAGGCGACCACGGCGCACGACGCCGACGGCTCGCCTATGTGCCGCGCCGTGCTGAGCGACATCACCGAGCGCAAACGGGTGGAGGCGGATAAGGCGAGACTCGAGGATCGACACCGGCAGATCCAGAAGGCCGAAAGCATGGGCCGCATGGGCGCCGCCATCGCCCATCACTTCAACAACTTGCTCCAAGCGGTGATTGGGAACCTGGAGCTGGCCGCGCGCGACATGCCGCGGGATACGCCTTCAGCCGCAAGGTTGACCGACGCGGTGCACGCGGCCTGTAAAGCGGCGGAGATCATCGGCCTGACGCTGACCTACCTCGGACATACGATCGCCAAGCAGGAGCCGCTGGATCTCAGTGATGCATGCCGTCGCGGCCTTCGCTTGCTCCAGGCCGCCATACCGAAAGACGTGATTTTAAAGGTTGATCTGCCGTCTCCTGGTCCGGTAATCAGCGCGAACGGCGACCAGGTGCAGCAGGTGCTGACCAATCTGGTTCACAATGCCTGGGACGCCGTCGGCGCCGCCGGCGTCATTCACGTCATCGTCAAGACGGTGTCTTCGTCGGACATCGCTGCCACGCACCGCTTTCCCGTCGACTGGCAGCCGCAAGACTGCGCCTACGCATGCCTGGAAGTGGCGGACTCGGGTTGTGGAATCGCGAACAAGGATGTCGAGCCACTCTTCGACCCGTTCTTCTCGAGCAAGCTCCTCGGACGGGGGCTGGGCTTGCCGGTTGTCCTGGGGATCGTGCGGACGCACCGCGGCGCCGTCACGGTGGAGAGCGAGCTCGGACGCGGGAGCGCTTTCCGATTCTATATGCCCGTGTTGCCCGAGAAAGTTCGCCGCCGGGCGGACCAAGCGGCCCAGGTCTCGGAAATGCAACGGGGCGGAACAGCGCTGCTGGTCGAGGACGATGAAATAGTGCGAAACGTGGCCGCGGCCATGCTTGTACACCTCGGATTCACCGTGCTCGAAGCGCGGGACGGCGTCGAGGCGTTGGAGCTTTTCAGCCAGCGCCGGAACGAGATTCGTTGTGTGCTCTGCGACTTGACCATGCCGCGCATGGATGGTTGGCAGACAATGGCGGCCCTGCGCAAGCTCGAGCCCGACCTCCCGGTGATTCTGACCAGCGGCTACAGCGAGGCCCAGGTCATGGCCGGTGACCATGGCGAACGGCCCCAGGCGTTCCTGAACAAGCCGTATCAACTTAAGCGGCTCAGCGACGCGCTCGGCCATGCCCTGGCGACCAAGAAACAGGCGCCATGAGCGAAGAGAATTCCGGCCGCGATGATTCCGCATGCCTCT
>JAFGSN010000078.1 GCA_016934575.1 Vicinamibacteria bacterium | reverse complement strand
GGCCCGGGCTCGTGGATCCGTTCGACGTCGGCAAGGTCGAGCTGGCGATCGCCGTCTGCATCGGCCGCATGTGCAGGACAGCCGATCGCGTCGAGAGCAACCGACTCGCGCGTCTTCTCACGTCTGTCATCACCGAGTCGGAGCGCATCGAGCACGCGCGCAGACAAAGAGAGCGGGCGGCGTGATGGCGAATCTTGTCGCCTTCGACAAGGACGCATACATCGACGCGTGTCCGGTGTGCGGCTCCGACTCGTGCGAGAATCCGGCACACGTTCCGCCAGGATCACCGACTCGCAAGTCTTCATCACCCGAGAAAGAGGAAACGCGATATCGGATCGAGGACTTGCACGCCTTTGCAGAACGACTCAAGAACGCGCCGGAGATCGGAATGCTAATAGCCGGCCTTGTTCCGGAAGAAGGCATCGCTTTGTGGCATGGTCAACCGCGCGATTTCAAGAGCCTCGGCGCGATGGCCGCGACTCTCGATCTAACGTCGGATCGCAACGTCTTCGGTAATCCACGATTCAAGGTCAAGCCCGGCGCGATCGTCGCCTATTTCACCGAGGAGGACTCCGAGCGTCTTTTTTACGCACGGTATCGTTGGTTGACCGCGCGGCAATCCCCGCCAGCCCGAGGACGGTTTTTCCCGTTCATAAGGCGCGCGCTCACGTTCGATTCGCAGCTTGACCGCGACTTCATCTTGTCGGCAATCGACAAGACACACTCGACCCTCGCCGTCTTTGATCCGCTAAGGTCGTACACGAGCCTGTGTGACAAAGGCCCGGCCGACTTCTCGCCCGTTATTCGATTCCTGCGTCAGATACAGAACGAGACCGCGTGCAAGGCGATCCTGATTCCGCATCACGACGTCAAGCCGATCTTGGCCAACACGCGTAATCCCGAAAGAACACGGTCTCAAAACGCGTCGGGCGGCGGGATTTTTTCGATCGCTGATTGTCCGGCGTCGTTCCGAAAGATCGCGTGGAACCGCGTCGCGATATTCCCCGAAGACTACAAGATGAGCGGCGACCCCAAGCCGTTCGAGGTCACGTTCGAGACCGACGAGCGCCGAAACGAGAACGGCGCGCCATGTTTCGGGTCGTGGGTCCGGGCGGTCGCCAAAACGAAAGACGAGCGTGACATCGGCGCGGACGCCGACCGCGATCACGTTCTTGACTACCTGCGCAAGCTCGCTGATGACGCTGGCGACCATTTGCCCGGCCGCTGGGTGACGACACGCGAGGTCGAGCAAGGAGCGCGACTTCGAAATGGAACAGCGGGTCGCATCTTGGAGCAACTGCGAGCCGCGGGGCTCGTGGCGTATGCCGAGAAGGCCGAGGCAAAGGCGCTCGGAAGGAACCTTAATGCGAGGCTCTGTAGTCTGTCCCCGGCCTGTCCCGAGCTTGTCGGGGACAGACCTGGAGAGGGGGGTGGTTGTCTGTCCCCTGTCCATATAGGGACAGACAACACACAACACTCTCCAAAGCATCAAGAAAAAGGTGCTTCTCCGGAGGTCTGTCCCGGGCAGACCGAACGGATCCTTCCCGCGAAAGAGAGGTCAGTATGCTGATGGATTTCCTCCGCCGGCTCCACGATCCCAAGAGCGAGGAACGCCTACTTTATCGTGAACGCAAAGCGGCCGGAGCATGTCGCCTCTGTGGCTGTGTTGACCCTGGCAACGCGTTCTGCGCCGACTGCTACTCTGCATTGAAGGAAGCGCGCGAGGACGCCAAAGCCCAAGGTATCTGTTCGACTTGTTTTTCCGCTCCGATTGCTCCATCGACTTCTCGACGCTACAGGGGACCGTTGACGCAGTGTGCCGCCTGTCGCGAGGCTGAGGCGATTCGTCATACGGAACGTAAGCTTCGCCGTTCCATGGGCATTGAGGACCAGGAGGCATCATGACCAAGATCCGCGCGTTTTCGTTGGCCCGTGCGTGGCTCGAAAAGCACGGCGGCGAGGACCTGCACGGTCCGGTATTCCGGGCCTGGGCTCAGGCTCGAGAGCTCAACGCCGAAGCGGCCCGGGCGGTGAAGGTGGCGGCGATCCGGTTACGGAACTTCGGCGCCGTCCATGAGGCCGAGAGGAGGACTGCGTGAAACAGACGAGACTTCTTTGGATAGATATATGCACGTTGACAGAGCAGGCGATGAGGACCAGATCATTCTTGGACCTGCGCGTGCTGGCGATGATGGCCGGATGGCGCATCCGATATCGCGCCGACGACGCGTGGCGCAGCATCAAGCGCACGCTCGCATGGGTCCGTAATACGCCGGCCTACCTGGCGCTCAAGGCTCAGCGATTCACTCTCACTCACGCCAAGAACGAGCAGGACATGGTGCATGGTCTCAGGCGTTTCCGTGTCGATGCCGTTAAGGATGCCCATCGAATCGTTGCGCTCGTTCCCGACGCACCGGAGACGTCCGCGTTCTACGGATCGGCATACGAGGCGGTTGTCTGGGCCGATAGGGAAATACGGCGACATCACCGGAGTGCCGGGCAGTGGATCACTGCGGCTCAAATGCTTGGAGGCGTCGCGCGTGTGTGCCTGGCCGTGGCGTGCTGGCTTGGTAGTGAGAGCTACAAGGCCGTGATGGAGGAAGCCGCCATGCAGGTGGCGAGGTGAGGTGGTTTCATGAGGGAAGAAGACTGTCTGATCCCTGATGGGGTGCGGGTCACACGGACCAACGCGGTCGAAGTCATTCACACGATCTGCCGCGCTCTTCGCGTTCGAGGGTGGAGGCCTGACGACAACGGCGTCGAGTGTCTATTCGATCAGATCGAACGATCCGAACGACCGGACATTCTCATGGACGCCCTGGCTCGCTCTGGGGCGAAGAACTTCCTGTGACCGTGATGGACCTGAAGACCAAGCGCGCGCAGCTCGTCAAGCAGCTCCGTGAGGCGGAGCGGGATGTCGAGTGTGCGGCGCGCAGTCTCTCAGCGTCCTATGACGCATACCGGCGATCGATCACCGGAGACAGTGCGATCGACAGGACGATTCAGCGAGAGTCTGACGCCCTGGCCGAAGCAGCCCGACGTCGTGATGAGCTACACGCCAGACTCGACGAGCTGGATCCCGGTATTTGGCGGGAGCCTGGGGGTGATTTTTCAAAGCCGAGGCCGGCCGGGGGGCACAGGAAAGGTGCTCTGCCCCTTCGAATCGAGACCCGGCGAAAAAGTGGGGGAAATCATCAAAAATCAAGATCGACAGCGTAAACAAAGGGCGAAATGCACTT
>JAFGSN010000077.1 GCA_016934575.1 Vicinamibacteria bacterium | reverse complement strand
GCAGGAACGGGGGTCATGCAAGGGCAGGAACGGGGGTCATGCAAGGGCAGGAACGGGGGTCATGCAAGGGCAGGCACGGGGGTCATGCAAGGGCAGGCACGGGGGCTATGCAAGGGCAGGCACGGGGGCTATGCAAGGGCAGGCACGGGGGCCTGCCCCTACTCGGATAGGCGCGATCGCGCAGTCAGGCAGGCGCGCAGGACGCCGTCCGACGCGCACACGAAGAAGCCGTTGTGGGCGAGCCCGGCGCCGAGGTCGTAGCGAAGCGGACGGCCATCGAGGTCCACGACGTGACATCCGGTCTCGCGCGCCACCACCGCGCCGGCCGCCGTGTCCCAGAGTTGCGTGGGACCGAAGCGCGGATAGAGATCGGCCGCGCCCTCGGCCACGGCGCACAACTTGAGCGAGCTGCCGCGATGGACGACCTCGCGAACGCCGAGCCGTGAGAGAAAGCGCTCGGTCTCCTCGGTCATGTGGGAGCGGCTCACCACCGCCGTCTTCGCCCGCTCGAGGCGGCGCGCGGCGACCGTGGTGACGACTCCCTTGTCGGTCTTGCGGGCGCCGAGTCCAAGCGCCGCGTCGAATAGGCGGTCGAGAGCGGGCGCGAAGACGACGCCCAGGGTCGGATCGCCGTCGATCACGAGGGCGATATTCACGGTGTACTCTCCGAGTCCCTTCAAGAATTCTTTTGTCCCGTCGAGTGGATCCACGAGCCAGTAAGTCGCAGGCGGCGACTCGCGAAACAGCGTGAGATCGCCCTCTTCCGAGACGACGGGAAAGCGCGGCTCGATCTCGTCGAGGCCGGCCGCGATGACGTCGTGCGCGGCGCGGTCCGCGCGAGTCACCGGCGAGCCGTCCTCCTTGGTCTCGACGCCGGCGGATCCCGGACGAACGCCGAGGATCGCGTGCCCGGCGCGCACCGCGATCGCCAGCGCCTCGTCGCGAAGAACCGAGATTCGTCGCGTTTCAATCACGCGTGCTCTTCCACGGGAGCGGCCGCGCCGATGTAGCCTTCCTTCTCGAGATGCAGGACGATCTCCTGCACGCATTCTTCGGGAGAACGCTCCGACGTGTCGATGACCAGCCCGGCGTCGGCCGGCGGTTCGTAAGGATCCGAGACGCCGGTGAACTCCTTGATGATGCCGGCGCGAGCCTTTGCGTATAGACCCTTGCGGTCGCGCTGCTCGCAGACCGGAACCGGGGTCGCGACGTGAACGAGCAGAAAGCCTCCGCCGGCTTCGATCATGGAACGGACTTCCTTGCGCATTGCGTCGTAGGGCGCGATCGGAGCGCACAGGGCGATGCCGCCGTTCTTGGTGATCTCCGACGCCACGAAACCGATGCGCCGGATGTTCAGGTCGCGATGTTCGCGCGAAAAGCCCAGCTCCGACGAGAGATGCTTGCGCACGACGTCGCCGTCGAGCAGCGTCACCGGGCGGCCGCCGATCTCAAGCAGCTTGACGAGCAGGACGTTGGCGAGAGTGGATTTACCGGAGCTGGGAAGGCCGGTGAAGAATACGGTAAAGCCCTGCCGCGCCCGCGGCGGGAAGTTGCGCGACAGCTCGCGCGCGATTTCGGGAGACGTGAACCAGCCCGGCAACGGCTTGCCCCAGGAGAGACGCTCGGCAAGATCGGCTTCCGTGAGGACATGGGTCGCGGCGCCTTTCGGAATCTCGTCCTCGGGCATGAATCCGTCCGTGTCGGACACGTAGATCATCGGACGCATGCGCGCGATCTCGATTCCCAGCTCGCCGCGCGCGCGATCGACGACGGCGGCGTCCTCAGCCGCGACGCCGGCCTCGATCGGCGCGTCCGTCAGGATGAAATGACTGCATCCGTGGTTTTGTCGCACGATCGCCTGCAAGAGCCTCTCGCGGGCGCCGGCCGCGCGTGAAGCCAGCGCGACGAGGGCCAAAACCGCCGTGTGACGCGGGAACGTCTTTTCGGCGTGCTGCAAGCAGCGGATGCGGGCATAATGTCCGACGTCCTCGGCTTTCGAAAGACCGACCGCGAAATGGAGGAGCAGGCTGGCTTCGAGATCGCGTCCCGCGTGGAGCGCCAGCTCCTGCTCGGCGCGGTGCATCTCGCGTTCGAGGTGCAGCGCCGCGATCCGCCGCCAGCCGAGCGCCGCGAATCGCCGCCGCAACTCGGCCGGAGTCGCGCGCAGCTCGACGAAGTCGTAGTGGCGCGGCGGTTCGATTCCCTCGATCGCGCCCGCCACCGACCAGGGTTGCGTCCGCTTGAGCAGGCGAACGATCTCCGGATGTTTAGCGTACGATCCATGGATTTGCTCGGCCTCGCGCTCGAGGTCCGGCCGCCATGCCTCGCTCACGGAAAGCACGGCGAGCAAAACGCCCTCGGCGTCGCGCAGAGCGAGCGAAGCGCCGGGCGCAAGACTCGCGGCCTCGGGGACGTCGAGCGCGACGGGCAGCGGCCAGAACGTGCCGTCGGTCAGGCGCATCTCGCGACAGACGCGCTCGCGGTCCGCGCGTCCCATGAAGCCGCGCAGGGGCGAGAAGCCGCCGTTCATCAGAAGCTCGAGATCGCTTTGCTGGCGTGGAGTCAAGGAGTGCGACGGCATCTCCCGCGCGGCGGAGCGCAGCTCCGCGACACGCTTCTCGGACGCCATGAGATCGACGAGCGTTCCTCCATGAGGTGCGACAAGACGTGCTGTCATTGATTCGGCTCCATGCGTCGCGAAACGCCTTCCGGAAGCGCTTCGAGGATCAGAACGTCACTCTCAACCGTTTTCTCAGCGCGAAAGCGCCGAGAAACGAAAGAACGAAATACGGAATCACCCAGTGCATGCGGATGCCAAAGACGTCGATCTTGCGGTCCGGATAGGCGACGGTGATCGCGTCCAGTCCGCCGCCGGACGTGAACGGCCTCTCGGCGGGATAGAGCAGCTCGTTCGTGAACGACGGCGCGACACGCCTGGGAGAGACCCGGATCAACCGCTCCGAAACGCGGACGGACTTGCGAAACGTCGCGCCGTCCGGCATGACGACGGACAGGTCATGGTCTCCGGCGCGCTCGGCGAGCAGCCTCCACGCCAGTTCTCCGCGGCTCGGGATCCAGACCGCGGGCGTCTCGATGCGCAGACCCGCCGGCGCTTCGAGCGTGATCGCCGGCCGGTCCTGAGTCTGGCGCCGGGATTCGGCGGCGAGCGTGGCCTTGACGATGAAGCGCTCTCCAGGTTTCAGGGCTCGGTATCCATAGCGGAAATGGAGCTGACCGAAAACGAGAGCCAGCGGGATGATCATCCAAAACATCGGCGCGAGCGACAGCCGCAGGTACGTCAGATTGCGCCGCAGGATCTCGCCCTGGGCGCGGAAGATCGCGCGCAGGTCGTCTCCGAAGAGACGGATCTCGAAGAGGCAGGCATGGATGCTCCGCTTTACGGCGAAAAGGCGCGCCTGATTCGAAGTTCTCTTGAAGACCAGGAGCATGGCCACGGCGGTCGCTAGTGAAAAAGCGGATAGAGAGAGGATCGGCGGCAGATCGCGCGCCGGCGCCAGCAGCGCGTCGAAGACGGCCCCCAAGACGGCGTTGAGATGGCTCATGAAGACTTGCCACTGAGGCTGTAACGTACGCGGAGCGACGTGTTTCGTTGAGACGCCGTCATGTCTTCGTGGATCGAGCTTTCTTTCATCGCCTTAGTGAATGCTTTTACTGATGCAGTGACGAGATGAACGCCACCTCATGATAAGGGAAATATCGCAAGGGTCCAAAGGCGCGAAGACGCCGAATGAAGTCGAAGGTTCCATTGCGCCTCCGCGACTTGGCGTGCATTCCCATACGCGCTGAGATTGTCCGGCGAAATCCGCAGACATCCTACGAGATATATCCCAGACCGCGCAGCGTCTTCTTGATGTCCTCCTCGGTGGCCGCCGCGTCCAGCTTGCTTAGCTCCTTCTCGAGGGCATGCGTGACGAACTCTTCGGGAGACGAGTATCCGGCGATTTCGGCGTAGCGCTTGACGCGCGCCACGAGATTTTTGTCGAGCTTGACGGACTTCGTGTTAAACATCGTGATCACCTCCAACCGCGGTAAGTATTGGGGTCTGGCGTCCGCCGCGCGGGAAAGCCTTGATTCCGTGCTCGGCGAGGATCGCGTGGGCTTCGACGGAGTCGAGTCCGTCGCGTGCGCCGCCCGCTCGGAATGCGGGAGCCGCGGCTCATGACGTCCGCTTACCGCCCGCGTCGCGTCTCGCAAGCGGATTCTTCTCGAAGAGCGTTTTCCCGTCCATGTGCGGCGGCGGCTGAATGCCGAAGAGCTTGAGCGCCGTCGGCGCCAGGTCGATCAGGGCGGGATCCTCGCGATCGATCGGCACGTTGCAAAAGATGACGCCCGGCACGAGGCGCGGGTCGATCGTGTGATCGCCGCTCCAGGCCTTCAAGTTGTCCTCGAAGACGGGACCGGACGCCATGCCGGTGGCGCAGTCCCACGAAGTGCGGTAGCCCGCGTTGAATCCCACGAGCAGGTCCGGAGCGTTGTCGAGATAGGGCCCTTGGTACAGCGCCGCGGTGTCGAAGACCTCGCGAACGCCGACCGCGCCTTTCTCCTCGTCGACGAGCCCGGAGAGCTTCTCGATCAGCTCCGTCTTGACGCGGCGCGCCTCCTCGCCCGGCGCGACGACGCCCGAAGCTTCGCGCCCCTTGACGTTGAGATACAAGCCCGCCAGACCGAGGGCGTATGCCTGGGTGCGCGACCAATCGACCTCGCGCAGCCACTCCGCGCTGCCGTCCTTGCCCTCTTGCAGAGCGAGATAGCCGTTGGCCAGCAGCCAGGCGTTCAGGTTCACGCCGCGCCGGAAGGAGCTGAAGCCGTGGTCGGAGAGCACGATGAGCACGTCGCCTTTATCGAGGCCGCCGATCAGCTCGCCGACAAATGCGTCGTTGTGCCGGTAGAGCGCCTCGATCGCGTCCGCATGCGCGGCGTTTTCGCGATTCGTTCCGGCCGGATGCCCGTCTTCGAGATACCGCCAGAACATGTGCTGAATACGGTCCGTCGCGTCGAAGACGCAGGTCAGCGTGCCCGCGCGCATGCGCTCGAGCGCCGCGCGGAACATCGCCTGGCGCTCGAGGTCGATGTCGTAGGTCATTCGCAGGAACGTCGCGTCGTCGATGACTCCTTCGTTCAGGGCCCAAGTGTCCTCCGCCAAGCCAAGCGTGGCATAGGGCCCGATCCGCTTCGCCAGATAGGTCGCGTAGTAGGAAGGATGCGAGATCGGCATGGCCGGCTTCTCGGGATCGATGTTGAGCGGACTCATATAGAGCGAAACGTGCTCGTCCATCTCCGTGATCATCAGCCGGGTGATGGCCGAGACCGTCACGAGCGGCGCGGCGCGGAACGAGAGCTGAATCCAGTCGCTCAGGCGTCGCGGCTCCAGATCGGTCTCGACGTCTCCAATGGCGATCCGCGCGCGCTTCCGCGCGCCGTCGATCCGAATCGACAAGGGCAGGCGCATCGGCGGCTCGCCCTTGATGAAGAGGTTGTTCGGGCCTTCGAGCGTCGCCGTGAAGCCGTTTCCATTGCGCGACAGCGGAATCCGCAGTCCGCCCTCCTTGAAGCGCTCTCCCGCGGGACGGGTCGTGAAGAGCAGGAACGTTCCCTGCGTGCCGAGCAGGTCGGGCGCGCACATGGCGCTGAGCTGCGCGCCGTAGAAACGCTCGGGCGGAAACGTGATGGGCACGCGCAGAACCGTGCTCCAGACGTTGCGCTCCCCGAGCAGCGTCCAGAAGGGCTTGGAGCCGCGCAGCAGGCGCAGCTCCGGCTTGCGCAGAGGAATGCGCCAGCGGCCGAGAGACAGAAAGCGATCGACCTTGCCGACGCGCGTCGAGGAGAGCTGCGGCAGATACGTCCTCCGGTCGCGGTCGAGAAAATCGAAGATGCGGTGCTTGGCGGGATGCGCTCCCGTGCTGAAGGAAGACCAGGCGACGGGCGAGATCGAGGGATGGCTGGTTTTCAGCGAATGATAGCAGCCCATCCCGGCCAGCTTCTGGAAGTTCGGAAGCTTGCCCTCCGCCAGCCAGCGGTTCGTAAGGCCGAAATCCTGGCCGTCGAATCCCACGATGATCAGGCGCTTGATCCACGGCTCCGGACGGCGACGGCGGCGGAGAATCCTGACGAGCGTGCGCAGCGGCCAGAGCAGCACCGAGAATGCGGCGATGACCATCGTGGTGAAAAGCACCAGGAACGACGACAGCAGCGCGAAGCCCGCGCCCGGACCGATATACGCCTCGGCCGGCGCGGCGCACAGAAACGCTCCTCCCGCGAGAAGCGCGGGCGTGATCAAACGGGCTGTCTTCATATATGCATGCCTGGGTTTCGCCAGCGTCGTGTCTTGGACATCTCGGGCCTTCCCCGCGAAATGCGCCATTTCGGGCGCAGTCATGGTATTTGAAAGGCGGCACGCCGGCATCGGATCTCCCGGAACGACGATCGGCAGGCGCTTCAGGGGACGTCGAAGAGGGGCGCCGACTCCAGAAAGAAGTATTTTATCTCAAGATACGCATTGAAGCGAAGATTATCAAAACCTCAGGCCCCGATTCGTCCACTCGACTCTAGATGCTTACCGACGGGCTTTGCCCTAATAGATCCTTTCTGCAGGATACTACTCCGGCACCCCTGGCACGACGTTCTGTGACTTGCCTTGCATAATCGCCCTGAAAGGGTCTGCCGCAGGATCGGCGAAGGCCGCGCCACGGAGGCCATTTGCGATAACTGCGTCGACAAACGGATGTGTCACGAGCACATCGCGGAAGTTGCCAATGGGCACTTTGAAAATCGGAACATTAGAGGGAATCCGTTGTACATGGAAGCGCAAGCCGAACACATTGGTTACACGGAGAGGATCTCCTTGCGCGTAGCAGATGTCGGACCTCGCATGGTCCACGCAGTCGATCACGGTCAGGACGTTGACGGCGTAGTATTGACGGCGCCGAAGCTCGATCAGCGGTAAAATCTCGCAGTGTGGCGCGATGAGCGGTTCGAGCGCCGACTTGGCACGTTCCGAGATCACCGGCGCGGAGGCGTCTACTCCTTGGCCATATTCCTGCCAACGAAGTGGTCCCCAAAGTAGTCGAGGTCAGTGCGGAGCACAAGGTCCTTGTTACAGTCCGCGACGAAACGCCAAGTCATAACAGATCTTACCTCCCGACGAATCCTTCAATAGCCGTTCGCAGATCTCTCGCAAACCCTGTCTTGCCTCGTCTGCATTCTGCCAGTTGTCTGCGGCCCTGTTGATTGCATTATAGTAATCGTTGGTATGTAGGTGATTGGTGTCCTTCCGGCAGACGTGCATGAAGGCGGCCGCCGTCCATCCTATGGTCATGAGCAGGAGGACGGCTCATGGCAGGACATGG
>JAFGSN010000076.1 GCA_016934575.1 Vicinamibacteria bacterium | reverse complement strand
TAGACGGTCGCATGCATGGTGAGGTTGGAGCGCGCACCCGCTGGTCAGTTCGGGCGTTCGCCGGACGAAGGGATGCAGAACGTGGAGCGGCACGAATGAGCGACGCGGCTAAGCCGCGCGCGTCATGCGCAGCGTTGAACAAAGCCGTTTCGCGGTGGCGCGATCGTTCTCAGTAGATCACTCACTGCTACTCTTGCATTTCGTCTTTATTGAGCATCCTAGTCTTCCGAACCTTTTCCGGGAGGAAGACGATGGGGCGATTCCGCGATGCCATGGAAGACGAGACGAACCATGAGGATCTGCGCGTTTATCTCGTCGATCTGACGAGGCGCGAGGTTGGATACGATGTGTACAACCATGCCGCGTGTGCACTATGCACTCGTCGCTTCGCAGCTATTTCGTTCACGAGCACGAGGACGTCCAAGAGCACGATTGCAGCCGAGCGCGACGCAGTGATCTCGTGAACCCGAAACATCGAATGCGGTCACCCGGAGTGACAAAAGCAGTGCCCGCAAACGCTACCTGATAATGCGTTCGCAGCCGTCATCGAGTTTCTTCGTCGATCGATCCTGATACAATTCCACAGTGAGAGTATTCGCGGTTTCATTCAACATGCGCTGTTCCCGCGAACAAACGGCCTTTGCACGCCCTTCCACCTCGCGTGGCCGCTGGAACAACGCAAAGCCTTCGGCGGACAAGGAGGCGAGCGAGTGTCGAGTGACTCAAGCATGAGGCAGGGCAAGACCAGGCTGGGTGTCGCTCTCTGGGCGTTCGTCGCATTCAAGGCAATGGGCGTCCTTTGGAATGTCGTCTACATCGCGTTCGTGCAATTCTGGGCGATGCCGCGACTGACGGCTGCCGATTCCGGAGGCGGAATGGTGGGCGACTTCGCGGCGGACCAGGAGGTTCGCGTCGTCGAGGTCCTTCTGACGGTCATCGGGCTTGCGCTGCTCCTGCGGCGGTCAGCCTACGCTCGCAGATTCTGGATAGCGTATCTAGCGCTTTTCTGCGTGGGGGAGTTCTTGGTGCTCATGCTTGGCGATGATGCCTCGGGAGCGCTGTTCTATCTCGTCACTGGAACGGGCTGGCTCGCATACTGGGTCACCGGACGGAAGCCTCGAGATCTGGCGTTGAGCGGCGTGTGGCAGCGTCCAAAGGACTGATCGTAGCTGCGGAGTGCGCGTTGGGGCGGGCATACCGCCGAGCGAAAAGCAGTCCTTCCGGAGTCGCCCCCAAAAATGGCAATTGACCGGTGATCGCGATCTGTGATTCCGGAAGGACGGCGTTTCCAGAGCGGATCACGGAGCCGGAGGTTGACTTCATCCCGACTGTCGGTGAGAAGCGAATCCCGGTCGAGGTCAAGTACCGCTGGCGTATCGACCCATGCCGTGACACCACGGTGTCGGTGAGCGGTCTCGGCCTCGCTCGGGCTCACCGTCGTCGAACAATCGTCGCCCTCGACGGTCAACTCGTCCGCGTCAAAAGCTCACGGCCAGATCGCGCGAATCCATGAATCTCAGGGGGCCGCGCACTGGCGCGCGACCCATCGATCGTAGACGAGCATGAGCGCCGTCGACACGACGCCGATCGAACCCACGATCAGCCACATACGCTGTGGAGCGCCGGCGCCCGGCCCTTGTACGTAATACGCCACGAGACGGCCGGCAATTCCACCCGCGAAGAAAGTGCCGATCGCGATCGGCATGAAAGCGAAGCCCATGTACGTCCCCACTTGCTCCTGAGGCGCGATATTGGCCACATACTCGTAGTATCGCGGCGCCTGGATCGCTTCGCCGACGGCGAACAGCGCGATAGCGGCCACGGTCGCCGTCATTGTCGGCACGGCGCCCATGACGAACCATGAGACGCTCGCCAGCGCGAAACCTAGAGACATGGCACGGATCGGCGCGAGCTTTTTCGCAAACGCGGTCGCGGGCAGGGTCACCACGATGATCGTCCAGGCGTCCACGGTTTCGATGATCTCGAAGCGCTCGAAGTGGAGCACGTCGCGCACGTAGAAAGGCAGTGAGTAGAAAATCTGCCAGAACATCGCCCAGAAACCGGAGAAGACCACCAGGAAGGTCAGGAAGCGAAGTGGTGCGAGCTGCCGCCGCAACATGTCGCGACGATGCGCCCATCGCCGCTCGTCGCCGATGATCACCGCGATTCTCAGCAGGGCCGCATGCCAGAGCAGGATCAGCGGACAGAACAACAGTCGGAGCATTCTGGACAGCACAATGCGGAACGAACCCGGCGGCGGCGCGTTTGCGGGCCGTGGAGGCTCGTGATAAAGAACCAGCGCGCCCACCACCAAGGCCAGGCTCGTCACCGAGGACATCACGAGAACGTAGGAGATTCCGGCGCTCTGCCGCACGAGCATGGCGAGCATGGGGCCGATGGCGCCGCCGACGTTGACGAGCGTGTAGTAGATCGAGTAACCGAGGGACTTGGTTTCGTTCGTCGTCGTGCGGGCGACGGTGCCCACGATGCTCGGCTTGATCAGCGAGCCGCCGATGGCCGTGACGGTGAGAGCCAGGATCATGTAGATCCGCGGTCCCATCACCGCTACCAGCGGTTGGCCCATCGGGAGCCCGGCCAGGCCGATCAGGAAGTAGCCGACCGAGAAGATGCCGAAGCACGCCAGAAGGCTGCGCTTAAAGCCGTAGCGATCGACGATCGTTCCAGCCAGAATCGGGAGCAGGTAAAGCAGCGTGTTGAAGAGGCTGCCGACGAGCCAGCCCGCGGCCTTCGGCCCCAGGCCGACCTGCTCGGCGACGTAGACGGCCAGGATCGCCTTGCTTCCGTAATAGGCAAAACGCTCGAAGAGCTCGAGCGTGTTGGCGACCCAGAACGTGCGCGTAAAGCCGGAGCGTATCGTGGAGACTTGGGCGGCGAGATTCAATTCAGTCGTCTTCCGCGGAGAAACCGAAACGCATCTTAACACCTGCCTGGTTCGACCGCATGCGTCACATGCGACGACAGACTAACGTTCGCATTCGTGTTTCCTCCTGCATACAATAGCTCGCGTCTTGCGCCACGCGGTTTCATGGAGCGATCGAAGAGATGCAACACGATCGGGCAATAGAGATTCCGGATCGTCAGGCCGTTCGAGAGGGACGACGCCCCTTGCTTTCACGATGACCTGCGCGCGATTCCTGCTCCATGCGCCGGCGTTCCTCGTCCTGTCCTTCTGTGTCGGCCGCGCACGCCCCGTGGCGCCTCCTTCGCGATCCGCCTTGCCGCGCATCGACTTCAGCGTTCAGGTCGGAGCATTTGCGGATCCCGAGAACGCCTTGCGCCTCATCGAATCGCTCGGACGGCGCGGACTCGAGGCGTTCTACTATGCCGACGACGACGGGCTCAACAAAGTGCGTTTTGGCAACTTCGGCTCCAGGGAGTCGGCCATGCAACGCGCGGAAGCTCTCAGGGAAGAAGACGTCATCCATGAGTATTTCATCGTGCCGCCGGCGCCGATCGGCTCCGGCCTTGGAGCGGCGGATTGGCGAAAACGAGTCGCCGGCTCGGCCATGGAGTTCCTTGGACATCCCTACCGCTGGGGCGGCCCCTCTCCAGAGACCGGCTTCGATTGCAGCGGCCTGACGATGACGGCCTATCGACTCAACGGGCTTGCGCTTCCACGAACCGCCGTGGAGCAATATGCGACGGGCGAACCTGTCGGAAGACGCGATCTGAAAACGGCGGACCTGGTTTTCTTCGCGACAGGCCGAGGGCGAAAACCGACACACGTTGGGCTCTACATCGGCCAGGGCCGCTTTATCCACGCGCCGGGCAGCGGCAAGGTCGTGCGCATCGACGAGCTGACAACGGGCTATTATGATCGCCGTTTCCTGGCGGCCCGTTGCTACGTCAACTGAAACACGCAAAGGTCCAGAGGCGTAAAACCGGAGTTGTAAGGCGCATGTCTTTGTGACGCCTCCACGACTTCGCGTCTTTACGTTCTTTACGTAACCTTAGCTTAGCTTCGAGTTGAAGCGCCGAGTCGCTGCTGGGCGGCCGCGCGGACGCCTGGATCATCGTCCTGCTTGGCAATCTCCGCCAGGACTTGGTGATCGTTGAGCCGCTCCACGGCCGATCGTCGTGTCTCCGCGTTCTCCGCCTGGCGTGCCAGCGATGCAAGCAGGGCGTCGTCCGTGATTTTCTGGACGGCGAGCCGTCGCATCTCCGGATGATTCGCTCCACGGGCAACTTCCGCCAAGCGCGACTGTGTCGACAACTTGCGCACCGCCATGCGGACCGCGGCATCATCCACGATCATTTGAATGTCCGCCATGGCCATGCGCGCGAGCAACGCTTCGTCTCGAACCCGCTCCACGACGCTCTTACGCAAAAGCAAGCCGATCTCGATGTCGGCCACGGCGGCCAGGATCGCCTCGTCGGTCAGCTTCTCCACGGCCGCGACACGGACTTGCCAGTCCTGGCTGCCTCGAACGACTTCGAGCAGAGCGGCCTGGTCCAGGAGCTTCTCGATCACGAGCTTGGAGACGTCGCGGTTGACGTCGTTCTGCGCAACCAACGCAAGAACATGCGAGTCCTGCAACGCCGGGTTGCGTATGGCCGCCTTGCGCACCAGGGCGTCGCTGTCGTTCTCCGCCACTTCCGCAAGCACGATGGGATCGATCAGTCTTTCCGTGGCCGCCAGGCGTACGCGTCTTCCGCCGTCCGTGCGGGCGATCTCTGCCAACACCTCCTGATCGGTGAGCCGTTTCACGGCCGCGACGCGCACGTCGCGGTCCTCGTCCTTCTGCGCGATCTCGGTCAAAACATTTTGATCGCCCAAAGCATGATTGCGCACGGCCGCTTCACGCACGTCGGCGTCGTGATCGCCGCGAGCGATCTCGGCGAGCATCTCTGGATCCTCGAGCTTCTTAACGGCCGCCAATCGCACGGCCCAGTCCTCATGGTTGCGGGCGATCTCACAAAGCGCGGCCGACAGCGTCGCCGGATCGGCGCCCCGGGCGAGATCGTCCCACTCCGGCGGCAGGCCCCCGCGCGCGAACATCGCCAGCTTCGCCATGGCCGCCGCGCGGACGTTGGCCGCCTGATCCGATCGCGCGATCTCGGCGAGCGTCTCAGGCCGCGAGATACGCTCGATCGCAACCAGCCGCACCGCGGCGGCGGAATCCGTGCGAGCGATCTTCGACAGCACCTCCTCGTCGGCGAGCCAGTGATTGCTGGCGGCGGCGGCGCGGACGTTCTCATCGCCGTCATCCCGCGCGATTCGGCCCAGAAGCTCGGGATCCTCGCTTCGAATGACGGCGTTGCTGCGCACCGTGGGATCATCGGCGGCGCGCACGACCCTGGCCAGCAGTTCCGGATCCGTCAGCCGTTCCAACGCGGACAAGCGCTGGGAGAGCTCCGCGCTTCCCGTGGCGACCTCGCAGAGCAGCGACGGATCGCTCAATCGTTCGAGCGCGGCCTGACGCACGGCGCCGGAAGAGTCGGTGTTGACGATCTCCACAAGCAAATGCGACTCGGCGATGTTTGGATTGGCGAGAGCGGCCAGGCGAACCGCCTCGGAGGAATCGTCGCGGGCGATGTTCGCGAGCGTCGCCGGCGCCGACAGCTTCTCGACCGCGAGACGCCTCACGCCGACGTCTTCCGCCTCGCGCGCGATATCGGCGAGATGCGGCTCCTCGGACAGTTGCGCGACGGCGGCGGCGCGCACATCCGCGTCAGGGTGGGTCAAGGCGATGTCGGTCAGGATCGGAGCTGTCGTGATCCGTCTCACGGCGGCCGCGCGCACGGCCGAGTCGGGGTGCGTCTTGACGAGATCGGCAAGCAAGGCCGGATCGGCAAGTCTTTCCACCGCGCAACGGCGCACTTCGGGATCCGTCGCATCGCGGGCGACCTCGACCAGGAGGCTCTCGTTCGGCAGGCGTTCGACGGCGCTCAATCGAATGCCGGCGTCGCGGTGGGACTTGGCGATCTCGAATAGCGCGGCCGATCCGCTCAGGCGTGCGGCGGCGATGGCGCGCACGCCGACGTCATGGTCGCTCTTCGTGATCGACAGGAGAAGGTCGTCGTCGTTGAGCTTGCTGACGACCGCGCGCCGAACAACGGCGGCCTGGATCTCTTGCGACAGCTTGATAAGCAGAGCCGGGTCGGTGAGCCTTTCGACCGCCGCCAGTCGCACGGCATCGTGCTCGTCATGACGAGCGAGATCGGCCAGGCCTTCAGGATCATTGAGCTTCGGGTCGCGAACGGCGCGCAGCCGCTCGCGCCAATCAGTATGCCGGAGTTTTGAGCGAAAAAGGTTCCGCATGCCGGAAATCCTGTTGTGATCCAGCTTGTACGAGTTTACGACATAAAGACCGCTAATCCCAAAATGAGACGACGGCACGTTTCGGCGTTCCTGTGTTAGCCTACAAGCTGGTTAGCGGGTCAGATTCAGGGAAGCAACCTTGAAACGATTTCTGCTTGTCGCGTTTCTCTTGTGGGGGCCGCTCCGACATCACGCCACGGCGGCCGATATTCCGATCGTTCTGGGCGTTGACGGCACCTGGGGTCGCTCCGAGCTTGGCCTGGGCGCTCGCCTCGTCTTGGGCTTTGGAAGTGCAAGGGCCTGGGAAGCCGTCGGTCACTTCGTGTACTATTTTCCGCATGTCGAATTCGATACGGAGTTCCATGACTATGAGGTCAACGCCAATCTGACGCGCAGTTTCGATCTCGGCGAGGAGGCGCTCCGGCCTTTTTTCGGCGCCGGCCTGAACATGGCGCGGGAAACACGGACAGTAGAGCAGCAAGGCGAAAAGCGGCGGACGTTCGACGAAACGAACGCGGCTGTCAGTCTTCTGGTGGGGATGCATATCGGATACGGAATGCGCGGCCTGTTCGGCGAAGCGCGAGCGGTCATCGGCAAAGACACGCAGATGGTCGTCACGGCGGGCCTTCGTTTCTGAACGCTGTCCATGATTTCTCAGATTCACGTGTAACCTTCGAGGGCTTTTCAACGTACTATTGAATGAGGAGTTGCGTCCCTCGTTGATCGCGAAAATGCCATAAACAAGCGCGAGAAGCGCCATCCGGGACAAAGGAGACCATTCCGAGCATGACCGACTCACAGAAGGACCTCTCCGGTCTGCGTATCGACCGTGAGACGCAGCCCAAGGCCGCGCGCTTTCCCTGGCTGAAAGCTCTGGTCGCCGCCATGGTTGTCATCGTCGTGGCCGCTCTCGTTTATGGCGCGCTTCTCGCACGGTCGCCGATCGACGTCGATGTAACCGAGGCGCGCGTCGCTTCCGGCGCTTCGACGACGGTGCTGAACGCAAGCGGGTACGTGACGCCGCGCCGCCGCGCCACTGTCGCCGCGGAGATCACCGGAAGGGTCACGGCGATGCTCGTCGAGGAGGGAATGAAGGTCGAGTCGGGTCAGGTGCTGGCGCGGCTCGACGACGCGGAGTTGCGCGCCCAGCTCGGCGTGGCGCAGTCGGAGCGCGATGTCGCGCTCAAATCGGCGGCCGAGATCGAAGCCAGCTTGTCCGAGGCGCAACGCGCGCTCCGGCGTAACCGCGAGATCGCCGCGAGCGGCCTTGTTTCAGACCAAGAGCTGGAACGCTCAGAGACCGAAACCAAAGTCCTCGCCGCGCGGCTCGAACTGTCGCGCCAACAGGTCGAGGCGGCGGCTCGGCGTATCGAGCAGGCCGAGCATAATCTCGACAATTGCACCGTGCGCGCGCCCTTTGCCGGCGTCGCGGTCTCGAAGGACGCCCAGGTAGGCGAGATCGTCTCGCCGATTTCCGCCGGCGGCGGATTCACGCGCACCGGGATCTCGACCATCGTCGACATGGAATCGCTCGAGATCGAGGTCGACGTCAACGAGGCTTACATCGCCCGCGTTCAACCCGGCCAGTCGGTCGAGGCGACGCTCGACGCCTATCCAGACTGGAAGATACCGGCTCGGGTGCGGACGACGATTCCGACCGCAGACCGACAAAAAGCGACGGTCAAGGTGCGCATCGCCTTTGACGCGCTCGATCCGCGAATTCTGCCCGACATGGGCGTCAAGGTGGCGTTTCTCGAATCGACGCAGGAGAAAGGCATGGCGGTCGTGCCAATAGCGCTCGTGCCCCTGGACGCCGTTCGCAAGGACAAGGGCGCGAACGTCATCTTCGTCGTGAAGGACGATCGACTGGAACGCCGTGCTGTTCAAGTGGGCGGCCCGATAGGCGCGGATGCGCAGATACAGGCCGGATTGCAGGCCGGAGAAATCGTGGTCGTTCGCGGACCGGAAGATCTCGAAAACGGCCAGAGGGTCCGCATGAGGAACAAGGCTCCTTGACTCTTCCCCAGGGGCGAGCTTTATCAAGAATTCGAGCTGATTCGAGTCGCGCGGTCCGCGTCTGACGGCCGCGTCACGAGGTATGAGAGATGGTGAGAGTGGATGCGACGAATAGCGGAAGCGCACTGATCCAGGTGCGCGATCTCGACAAGAAGTATCACCGCGGCAGCGAAGAGATCGATGTCCTGCAGGGCCTCAATCTCGACGTCGAAAAGGGCGATTTCGTGGCCTTCATGGGGCCGTCGGGCTCGGGCAAGACAACGCTGCTCAACCTGATCGGCGGGCTCGACACGCCCACGTCGGGCGCAATCCGCGTGGACGGCATCGAGATTCAGAATCTGTCCGGATCCCGTCTTGCCGCCTGGCGCGCCCGCAACGTCGGCTTTATCTTTCAGTTGTACAACCTGATGCCTGTGCTGACGGCTTTTCAGAACATCGAGCTGCCGCTGCTGCTCACGAAGCTCAGCAAGGCGCAGCGCCGCGAACATGTCGAAGCCGCGCTCTCGATCGTGGGCCTGGTCGACCGCACGAATCATTACCCGCGTCAGCTCTCCGGCGGCCAAGAACAGCGCGTGGCCATCGCCCGCGCCATCGTGGCCGATCCCACTTTCCTGCTGTGCGATGAGCCGACCGGCGACCTTGACCGTAAGAGCGCCGACGAGATCTTGGAACTGATCGAGCGGCTCGTGAAGGAGCACGGCAAAACGGTTCTGATGGTCACGCACGACCCGCGCGCCGCAGAACGAGCGCACGCCATCCTGCATCTCGAGAAGGGCGCGCTGGTCGAGGCGCGCCGTCTGGAGAAGACGTCATGAAGTTCCTGCCGCTCGTCATCAAGAATCTTTTCCGTAAAAAGATCCGCACCACGCTCACGATTCTTTCCATCATGGTCGCGATGTTCCTCTTCGGCCTGCTGGCGGTGATCGATACGGCTTTCACCGCGGGCATCGACGTGGCCGGCGCCGACCGCCTCGTCGTCATCGGGCGCAGCGGAGTCATCCAACCGCTGCCTATCCGATACAAGGAACAGATCGCCAGGATTCCGGGTGTGACGGACGTGGCTCACGCATCGTGGTTTGGCGGCGTGTACCAGGACGAGCGCAACTTTTTCGCCCAGTTCGCCGTCGAGGACGAGGCATATCTGCGTATCTACTCCGAGTTCGTCGTCCCGGAAGACCAGATGCGAGCTTACCTCTCCGACCTCCAAGGCTGCATCGTGGGTCGCAAAACCGCCGAGCGTTTCGGCTGGAAAATCGGAGATCGCATCCCGCTCAAGGGCACGATTTACGCGGGGACGTGGGAGTTCAACGTGCGGGCGATCTATAGCGGACGGCGGCCGCAGGATGACGAGACCGCCTTCATTTTCAGGGCCAAGTATCTGGAGGAGAGGGCGTCTCAGTTCTGGCGAGGGTTGGTCGGCTGGTATGTCGTCCAAGTGAAGGATCCGAACCAGGCGGAGACGATCGCCATGAACATCGACGCGCGCTTTTCCAACTCGAACGCCGAGACGAAAACGCAGCGAGAGGAAACGTTCATCGCGAGCTGGATCAACCAGATGGGCAACATCCGTCTGCTCGTGATTAGCGTGGGAATCGTCGTGTTCTTCACTCTTCTGCTTGTCACCGGCAATACGATGGCGATCGCGGTGCGCGAGCGAACGGGTGAATGGGCGGTCCTGAAGACGTTGGGCTTCGGGGACTGGACGGTGCTGGCTCTGGTGCTGGCCGAGTCGCTCACGATCGCGGGCGTGGGCGGCGGCATCGGCCTGCTTTTGGCCAGGGCCTTCACGAGCGTCGGGAATCCCATGCCCGGACTGATCTCGGTCTTCTACTTTTCAAACGAACGGTTTGTCATGGGTTTGTTCCTAACGCTCTTCGTCGGACTCATGGCGGGGGCGATCCCCGGCGTCATGACGATGCGCCTGCGCATCGTCGACGCCCTGCGGAGGGTATGAGCGTGGCTATTCCAGTCATATACAACATCCGTAGCGTTCGCGTACGCTGGGTCTCCGCCGTCGTGTCGGTCGTCGGAATCGCGGGATCGGTCGGAGTGTTCATCGCCATGCTCGCGCTCGCCAACGGATTCGAGGCGGCGCTCGCCACATCGGGTTCGCCTCTCAACGCCAAGGTTCGGCGCGCCGGCACCACCTCCGAAATGGAGAGCGGCATGTCGCTCGACGAGACGCGCATTATCGGTGACGCCCCCGGCGTGGCGCGCGGAGCGGACAATGCGCCGCTCGTATCGGCAGAGGTCGTAATCGTGACCGCTTTGCCGAAAGCCGGCTACGGCACCGACGCGAATGTCGCCGTACGCGGCGTCTCGCCCCAGGCGGCGCAGGTGCACGACAAGGTGCGCATTACCGAAGGGCGATACTTCGAGCCCGGTATCGCCGAACTGATCGTGGGACGCGGCGCGGATCGGACGATCGAGGGCCTCGCACTCGGCGACAGGCCGCGCTTCGGGGGACGCGAATGGACCGTGGTAGGCCTATTCGACGCCGACGGGAGCGCCTTCGACTCGGAAATATGGTGTGACGCCCGACTGCTCAACGAAAGCTTCGGACGGCCCGCCGGCGTTTCCCAGTCGGCCACGGTGCGACTGGATTCCCCAGAATCGTTCAACGCCTTCAAGGATGCGCTCACCTCGGATCCGCGCCTGACCGTCATGGCCCAGCGCGAGCAGGAGTACTACGCCGATCGCTCCACCATGATATCGACGCTCATCCGGTCGCTCGGCTTCCTCGTGGCGATCGTGATGGGCGTCGGCTCGATCTTCGGCGCGCTCAATACGATGTATTCGGCCGTGGCCGCGCGGGCGCGAGAGATCGCCACCTTGCGCGCCCTGGGATTCGGACCTGGCAGCGTCGTCGTCTCGTTCGTCTTCGAGTCGCTGCTCATTGCCTTGGTTGGCGGAGCGGTCGGGGGCCTGATGGCTTTGCCTGTCAACGGCGTCGGCGTCTCGACCATGAACTGGCAGACATTCTCGCACCTGGCGTTCGCGTTTCGTGTCACGCCGCCGCTGCTTCTCTATGGGCTGATCTTCGCGTTGATCATGGGATTCGTCGGCGGCCTTTTGCCTGCCGTCCGCGCGGCGCGACTGCCGGTGGCGAGCGCTTTGAGGGAGTTGTAGGACTCCCGCGGTCCCATGAAACTCATCGGATCGCGCGCCGTCCCGGATCGGCTTTCCGTCGGGATCGAGAAGGCTCCGTCCGGGCAATGAAGGCTCCAACCTCAGCGTCCCGATATCGTCGCTCACGACACGGGAACTGCGTCGTGATTATGAGTGGAACGTATGCAGCGAGGACCGAGCTGCTTGTCGACGACTGGTTTACGCCGTTTGGGCCGGACGCACGACGTAGAGCATGGTCATGTCGTCGGTGGGGCGAGCCTCGCCGCAGAAGGAAAGGACCTCCCGCACGAGGCTGTCAACGAAGTCCTGTGGCTCGGCGCCTGCTCGACTCTGAAGGAATGCGAGAAGTCGCTCCTCTCCGTACTCCTCTTCGGATGCGTTGAGGGCTTCCACGATCCCGTCCGTATAGAGCAGCGCTCTGTCGCCCGGCTCAAGAGGCGTGACCATCTCCTCGAAGCGCGCATCGGCAAAGAGCCCCAGAGCCGTTCCTGTCGCGCCCAGGCGCTCGAGCGTGCCGCCCGACCGCAAGATAAAAGGCGGATTGTGGCCGGCATTGACGTAGTGCAATGCGTTGGTCTTCTCCTCGAACTCGGCGTAGAGCAGCGTGATCATTCGAGTCGGCGAGATCTGCGAGCACAGATACGTGTTGAGCTTCTCGATCAAGGTCGCGCCTTGCAGGCCGGCCGTGATCAGCGTCTTGAGGCTGCCCTGGAGCAATCCCATGATCAGCGCCGCCGGCATGCCTTTCCCGGCGACGTCGCCCACGACGAGCGCAAAACGATCGGACGAGCGTTCGATGAGATCGAAGTAGTCCCCGCCCACCGTGTTGGCCGGCCGCATCGCCGTTCGAACGATCAGCCCCCGGCGCTCGAATGGTCCGTGCGGCAGAAGACCGCACTGGATCTGGCGCGCCAACTCGAGATCGCTCTTGAGAGAAAGCTTGTCCTTGAGCTCGAGCACGAGCAGCAGGAAAAGGAAGGTCGCCGAGAGCAAGAGCCAGGTGAACGCGTGAGGAAAGCTTCGGACGAAGAGATCTCCGACAACCAGGGCGCGCGCCCATCCCAAAAGAAGCAGCGGCGCGGCGACGGCGAAGAGCACGCGGCGCGTCGGGCTCAGACGATGAGCAATGGCGAGGTAGACGCGGAAGATCGACAGCGGGCCGCGCAAGTACCAGGGCTTGTGCGCCAGCAACGCCGGATCGATTTCGCGCGCAAAGAATCGATAGGCCTCGCGCGGCTCACGGCGGAGAAAATCGAGGATATTCTGGCCTGTGACGTCGTGCGTGAAAAGCGCCTCGACCGCGCGCCAGTAATCCTCGTGAAGAGCCGCACGCTCCCCGAACGGCCGTGGCTGACGAGATCCCTGATTCACGGTTGCCGGCATCACGCTCCTATGAAATCAGGATAATATTACGCCCTCCGCGCCTTAAGGTGCGGATCGCCTCGGAACAAAGGAGATCACGTTCATGAAGACTTATCGCATTGCAGTCATCCCTGGAGACGGGACCGGCCCCGAGGTCACCGGCGAGGCCGTGAAGGTGCTCGATGCGGCCGCGACCAAGTTCGGCTTCAAAACCGATAAAACGCCCTTCGATATCGGCGGCGAACGCTACAAGCGCACCGGCGAGACGCTGCCCGAAAGCGTGCTCGCCGATATCAGGAGCTTCGACGCCATCCTGCTCGGCGCCATCGGCCATCCTGACGTCAAGCCCGGCATCCTTGAAAAGGGCATCCTGTTGCAGTTGCGCTTCGAGTTGGACCAGTACATCAACCTCAGGCCGGTGCGCCTGTACCCCGGCGTCGAAACGCCGATCAAGGACAAGGGCCCCCAAGAGATCGATTACGTCGTGGTGCGCGAGAACACGGGCGATCTCTACACCGGCGTGGGCGGATTCTCCATGAAGGGCACGAAGGACGAGGTGGCGATGCAGGTCGCCATCTACTCGCGCATGCAGGTCGAACGCTGCCTGCATTGGGCTTTCGATTACGCGCGCAAGCACGGCAAGAAAGCGCGCGGCGTGGGCGACAAGAACACCCTGACGCTCGTCGGCAAGACCAATGTGCTGACCTTTGTGTACGACCTGTGGGAACGCGCCTTCCACGAAATCGGCAAGCGCGATTACCCGGACGTGGCGCGCGACTACTGCCATGTCGACGCTTGCTGTATGTGGATGGTTAAGAGCCCCGAGTGGTTTGACGTGCTCGTGACCGGCAACATGTTCGGCGACATCATCACCGATCTCGGCGCCATGACGCAGGGCGGCATGGGTTTGGCCGCGGGCGGCAACATCAATCCGCAGGGCGTGAGCATGTTCGAGCCCATCGGCGGATCGGCGCCCAAATACACCGGCCAGGGCGTGATCAATCCCCTGGCGGCGATCTGCGCCGGCATGATGATGATCGAGCACCTCGGCGAACAACAAGCCGCTGACGCCGTGGAGAAAGCCGTCAAGCTCGTCACCGGCACGAAGCTCAAGAGCATGGCCGCCGGCCGGATGGGTTACTCGACTTCACAAGTCGGCGATCTCGTGGCTGAAGCCGTTATGAAAGGCTAGCGACGCGCGCCGCCCAGGAGGCGGGCTGGGAGCAGGATGACGGATTTCACGAGGACAAGAACGCCGTCGACGGCGATGCCGAGCAAGCGGAAGGGTATAAGAAGCAGCCACAAGACGGGGTAGAGCACGAGCGCGAGCAGGGCCAGCGGCCAGCAGAGCACCAATAGGATCAGAAAGAGCAAAAATTTCGTCACAAGAATCCCTCCCCAATAGTCAATACGAAACACCCGTACGCTAAGTTCCGTATGTCGCGCAATAATTTCGCGGGATGGAAGGGCTGGGGGAGCTTTTCACTCCCCCAGCACAGTGACCGAAGTGACTGGGAGGTTCTGGTGTTGCCGTGGGGACTGGCGTTTATCGGCGTGTTCCATCAACTTCATTATGATTAGACGCCAACGCCGCGCCAAGGGATGCAGCTTTTACAAACCTTTACACCGTGAATGTGATCCGGCGCACGTCATGAATTCGGGTCTCGCGCGAACGCCCCCAAGGCTTTTCCATGACGAATGCCTTGCGGAACAACTTGCTTCTCTCATATGACCGATACTCGGTTTGTGTCTGTGGTCGGGGCGTTGTATATTAGCCTAGGCTAACATTGTTAGTTGGCCACGAGTGGGACATGCTTACGGAAGGATTGCAGGATTATATTGAAGCCGTCCTGATCTGCGAAAAGGAGCATGGCTGTGTGCGCATGAAGCATATCGCCTGCCGGCTCGGCGTGCGCACGCCTTCGGTGAATGCAGCCGTGAAGGAGCTGGCGCGCCTCGGGCTTGTCAGCCACGAGTCTTATGGCCTTGTCGAGCTTACCGCCTCCGGAAGACAAACGGCCCGGAGCGTTTATAAGCGACATCAGATGCTGCGGCGATTCTTCAGCGAGACGCTCGCACTGCCGGATAACCTGGCGGAGAAGACGGCATGCGGAATCGAGCATCATCTCGATGAACGCACGGCGGCGCGCATGACACGTTTCATGCGTTTTCTCGATTCTCAGTCCGAAAAGCATCCGGGCTTCGCCAAAGAGCTCAGGGAGGCGCTCATCGATGAATGAGCGGCCGTTGTCGCATCTCTCCAGCGCCGACGAGGCCGAAATCGTCGCCATCAAGGGAGGGACGCACCTGCGCGCGCGTCTCAATGCCCTGGGCATCTTCGAGGGCCAGCGCCTGCGCCTGCTCTCGGGCGTGGGCCGGTACGGTCCGGTCGTCGTCATCGTGAATCGAGCGCATGTTGCGCTGGGTCGCGGCATGGCCGCGAAGATCATCGTGCGCGTCGCCGTGTGAAAAGCTCACAACCGGCAACCTTGAGAACATGGAGCCCAAGGAACGAATCGACATCCTCCTCGTCGGCCATCCGAACGTAGGAAAGAGCGTGCTCTTCACGCGCCTCACGGGCGTGAAGACGATCGTATCCAACTACGCGGGCACGACGGTGACGTATACGCGGGGTCGCCTGCGCTTCGAAGGCAAAGACCTGGATGTCGTCGACGCTCCGGGCGTGTATTCCCTCGCGCCTCTCGACGACGCCGCGCGTGTCACGATCGATCTCGTCGACCGGGCCGAACGCGTCATCAACATCGTTGACGCAACACATATCGAGCGCCATCTGCCGCTCACGCTGGAGTTGCTCGCTCGGAACCGACCCGTCTTTGTCGCCCTCAACATGAGCGACGAGGCGCGTCACCTCGGCATCGAAATCGACGTCGAGAAACTGTCGAAGTGTCTGGGCGTGCCGGTCGTGGCGACCGTCGGTCGTTCCGGAGAAGGCGTTCGCGCCCTCATGGAATCGGTAATGGGATTGCCGCGCCACGATACCGTCGCGGTGGGCGAAAGCGGCCCTGCCGGCCGCCGCCAACCCCGGCCGCGGCGCCGTCCGAGCCAGCAAACGCCCGGCCACGGCCGCTTCTCCGAAGAAGAAGTCTGGCAACGTATCGGCCGTATTGTCAACGAAGTCCAATCGCTCCACCACCACCATCACACACTCGGCGAACGGCTCGCCGAAATCAGCGTGCACCCGATATGGGGAGCGCTGTTCGCGTTCGCTGTCCTCGTCTCCAGCTTGTTTATAATCAGTGCGCTGGGCGGCATGCTCGTTTCAGGGGAGCTGGGGCCGAAAGACTCTCCCTGGATATCACTGCCATTCGGAACGGAACGGCTCTTTGACGCCTTCTGGAGGCCGGCGCTTGAAACCCTGGCCGTAAGCCTTGGTGAAGAAAGCGTCCTGACGCGGCTTCTGGTCGGCCATGCGGTCGGGGGACATATCGACTTCGAAACGTCCTTCGGTTTGTTAAGCACGGGATTATTCGTGCCGTTTGGTCTTGTTTTGCCTTTCATTTTCAGTTTCTACTTCGTGCTCTCGGTCCTCGAGGACACGGGCTATCTGCCGCGCCTGGCGATCTTTCTTGATACCATCATGCACCGGGTGGGACTGCATGGATATGCGATCATTCCCACGCTCCTGGGTCTCGGATGCAACGTTCCCGGCATTCTGGCCACGCGCATTCTCGAGACCAGACAGCAGCGTTTCATCACCGCGACGTTGATCTCGATCGCCGTGCCCTGCGCCAGTCTTCAAGCCGTGATCATCGGTCTGGTCGGCGCGCGGGGTTGGTGGGCCGTGGGGCTTGTCTATGGCATCCTTCTCATCACATGGTTCACCGTCGGTTTCGCGCTTCGCTTCGTATCGCGGGAGTTCCGCCCGGAGCTGCTCGTCGAAATTCCCCCCTATCGCGTACCGGTGTGGCGCGTGCTCTTCTCCAAAATCGGATTCCGTCTGCGCAGCTTTCTCATCGAAGCCGTTCCTCTCGTGCTCGTTTCTGTGCTTGCCGCAAACGTTTTCGAGCAACTGGGCGTGTTCCGTCTCGCGGCGCGCGCGACGGCTCCGGTCGTCGTCGGGCTTTGGGGGCTGCCGGAGCAGGCCATCCTTCCCCTGATGTTGGGGTTCGTTCGCAAGGACGTGGCTCTCGGCCTTCTCGCCCCGCTCGCGCTCACGACCCGGCAGCTCGTCACCGGCACGGTCGTGTTGGCGGCCTTTTTCCCATGCCTGGCTTCCTTCGTCGTGCTGTTTCGCGAGCTTGGCGCGCGAGACGGGCTCAAATCGACGGCAATCATGCTCGCGGTCGTGACCCTTCTCGGCGCCACCGTCAACTTCGGCTGGATCGCAGTCTCCGCTGTCACTAGAATGTGGGTCTCCCCATAAGCGCTTTGATCATGTCCTTGTCAGTATGTCGCAGAGATCAGGTTCAATGATCCGCGCATTGTCGGAGCGATGGAGAGATGGCTTGTTCTGATTCACGCGTGAGCATGACGGACGTGGCCGATGATCTGGCGCGCTGTCCGTTGTTCGAGGGACTGTCCTCGCGCGAGGACCTGGAGCGCTGCTGTCCGACGGCCACGCGACTGGATTTCCATGACAAGGAGACGATCTATTTCCAGGGCGAACCTTGCTTGGATGTGTTCTGCGTCCTCGAAGGTCAAGTCAAACTCGCCCGGGTGAGCGGCGAGGGGACCGGATTCACAATCGCCCTGTTGTCGGGCGGAGAGTTGTTCGGATCTGCGCTGTCAGGCGCGGCGGGAACCGAGGCCCAGGAAGCGGCCACAGCCAGAGGTGCGACTGTTGTGTGG
>JAFGSN010000075.1 GCA_016934575.1 Vicinamibacteria bacterium | reverse complement strand
TCGGTCATGAAGGGCGAGCATCCCTCCGCGATCTGATCATGACCGCCGTCTCCGCGCTGGTTTCCGGCGGGCGATTATCGACAGTGATACGGGCGTGACTCAAGCCGTTCGCTCGACGATCACGCGTTCGATATGAAAGAAAACACGTCGTGACCTCAAGCATTATCGAGATCGTATCTCATTCTTGCATGAGATGTCGTGTCCAAGCCGTGAGAAGATGAAGAAGCAACAGCCATCAGCGCAAAGCATGAGATCGCCGCTTCTTGGCGGACGCCGCTGGCGTCCGCCGGCTGCCGCGCTGGCCGACATGAATCGAATGCGCCTTTTGTAAGCGACCGGGCCCATGGATCGACATCTGCTTGGTACGTGGTTCACGATCCGCTTTGTGATCGTGCTCACAGTCGGATCGTCTCATCGTCGACATGTTGCGTCTCAAGAATTCAGACCGATTCGAAAGCTCTGCGTCGGGATAAGCCGCAGAGCTTGCATGCAAACAGGGCGACACTCCCGGCCGCGCCGCGTGGATATGCGCAGTTCTGTGGCGGAGGCCTTTCTCGATCATCCGAACATCGAAGGGAGAGAAGACCATGCACGTCCACAAGCGATATCAGGACGACGTCTGCGTATTGGATTTTGCCGGAAGCATCCTTCTGAAAGAAGGCGGCGATGAGCTGCGCGACGCCGTGGGCGCGCTGTTGTATGACGGTAATAAAAAGCTTGTGCTCAATCTCGGTCGTGTCGGGCACATGGATTCCGGGGGGCTCGGCGATATCGTTCTTTGTCGTGCGCTGGCCGAGCGTCAGGGCGGATCGCTCAAGCTTTCGAATCTCACGAAAGGCGTGAAAAATATCTTGATGATCACCAAGCTCGTAACGGTCTTCGAAACCTATGACCTTGAAGAGGATGCCGTGAATAGCTTTCGCATCTCGCGCTTGAGAGACAACGCCGGCTGTTGCTGAACGTCGACCGTGCGACGCTGTCAGGAGATAGTTCCAGTTAATTCAGGCATGGGCTGCCAATGGGCCCGATCCACAGGTCAGGAAAGAAAGATGTCGACCTCAAGTAATACTTGACATTTCATGGACTAATATCCTAATATCTAACGCCGAAATAGACCGGAGGCGGTGATGGTCAAAGGCGCGAGAGCACTTCTCTTTTTGACGTCCGGGATTCTTGTCTCGATCGTGATGTCAGGTTGCGGTGTTTTCGATGGGGAGACCTTGGGCGGCAGTCCTCTCATCAAACGCTTCGCGGCGATGCCGAATCCCACCAAGTCGGGTGACTCGGTCATGCTTCGATGGGACGTTCGCGGAGCGGAAAGCATCCAGATCGAGCCCGAGGTCGGAGCAGTGCAGGAGAAGGGTTTCCACGAACTGCGGCTCACAACGACGACGCGCTACACGCTGACAGCGCGCGCTGGAACGAGCGTGTGGTCCACCTCCATCGACATCGTCGTCTCCGGATCATCAGCCGCGTCTCCCCTTCCCACGACAACTCCGTCTCCCATCTCGCCGACGCCCACACTCACGCCCACGCCGACACCAACGCCGACACCAACGCCGACGCCGGACTCCTACATTCCTCCGGAACCCGGCACGGCCAGATGCGCGGAAACGGACGCGCTATTCGAGGATGTGGTTTTCGACGCGACCGACCAGGTTCTTCAAGAGCATCCGGAGTGGTTCGACAGCGCCAGCAGGCCAGGTTGGAAGATCGCGATCGAGCCCGAAAGCTTCGTCCAGGCCGTCATTGCCAAGGTCAACGCTCAGCCGCCTCTGAAGGCCGCCAATGGATGGTTCGACTCCTGGGCCGTGATGAGCGTCAAGAACAGCAACAATTTCTCCGAAGACTATCATCTCCTTTCGAGTTTCTACGGAGTGCGCAAACGCTACGGGCAGACATGCCGTCCAGCCACATTCTGATCGAGATCTTAGTCGTGGTCGCTCTTGCGCAGTAGCGTCCGGCGAGGACGAACACAGTTGCGAAAGAAATCGATCATCGCGTGCCCGGCGAGAGCATGACCGCTATTGTTGAGATGCGTCTCCCACCGTACGTATAGGCGCTTATTGGCGCACGCGACGTGTTCACGGAAGATTGGCAGAAGATCGAGATAAGGAATGCCCCGCTCGGCGGCATGGGTAGCGAGAAACGCCTGCGGCAGTCCAATGTCGTAGTCGGCGCCATACCGGCGAATGGCGTAAGTCTGCTCGCGCGTCGGCAAGGCCACGAGCGCCAATTGTGCGCCGTGCTGGTTCACTAGCCGCTCGATGCGCATGACGGTCTGACGGGTTTCTTCGGCGGCGTTCAGCGCGACCGGCGGATAGGGCGTCCGGGACCAGAATGTATAGGAGACAAAGCGGCTGTTGACGGCGAAGCTCAATCGGAGATTCTCATATCCCAGAAACGGCCCCAGCACGCGATATGCCGCGCAACTCTCGAGATGTCGCCGCAACCATCGACGCTCGCGCGCGCGGCGGGGCATGCGTCCGTCGTTGGCGAGATACCGCGGCGGCACCTTTGCGTCCAGCACGGCGTCATCGAGCACCGCAGTGCCACGCACGATTCGCTCTTTCTCGATGCCAAGATAGGTGTCGCGGAAATCGTTGCCGGTGAAGACGACGACAAAGACAAAATCGGGCGCGAAAGCGAGGACCTCTTCGCGTAGAAGAAGCTCGACGTCGGCGAGGCCGTAGCCCGGAACGCCGAAGTTCAGCACTTCGAACCGATTCTCGGAGACGCCGGACTCGAAGACGCCGACAAAGCTCTTCTCGATGGAATCAGCCCAGCAACCGAACGTGAACGAATCGCCGAGAAAGGCGATGCGTTGTCGCCGCTTGGGGGCGCGCTTCACGTCATGCCAGGGCATCCCATAACAATTCGTCCGAATCGTCACTCGCTGCGCTCCGATCCGAGTCGTCAGATCGAGATTGGGCTTGAGGCGGTAAGATCCTGTTCCATGCGGATTGACCGTCAGAAGATCCAACTCCACGCCCGGTCGTCGCGGACGTTTGTCGAGCCAGTTTTCATAGACGCGAGATCCGATCTCGAGAGTCGCCAGAGCGAGCGTCACGCCCGTCAGGATCGTGACGAGCATGAACACGAAACGTTTTGCGCCCGGCTTTTCGGAAGAGATCTGTTCGTTCACGATGGTAGGCGACAAATGAACACGCTGCCGGGGCGTCTGAGTCGATCCCGCCAGGCAGGACGTGAATGTTGACAGATCGTCGGCGCGCTTTCAACGGCCGCTCATCTCCGCGGAAAGCGGCCTCAGCGGCAAGCGGATCGGCGACGCAACGAAAAGAGACTCGCTGCTCGAAGCTTGGACGACCGCGTTGCGTCAATCATGAGCGGATCGCCGTGCGAACGCCGTCGAACGAAGTCCGCGAGTCGGCGCGTCCCGCTTGAGAAGCCGGCGGCGGCTGATTAAGATGATGCTACTGGAGGAATACGTGAAGAGATCCGTTCTTCTTGTTCTGTCAGCGGCATTGCCGCTGGAGGCCCAGCAATACACACGCGGAGTCGGCGTTTATCCGGGGGATCCCCGACAGGACCACGCTCCTTTGATGAAGCTGGAGACCGAAACATATCGGAATCTCGCGCTTCGCCGTCCTGCATATCACTCCAGCAGTTACGACTACAACCTCACGGCCCAAACGGTCACGGACGGAATCAGGCATGCGAGAACGCCGCGCTGGATCGCGACCTCGACAAGCAAGAACGGCGCGCTCGGCAAGGACGCCCGCGAGCTCCCGGTGGATCGCAATCCCGTCACATTCGTGGAGGCGCTCGGACCGCGCGGCTGGGTTCAATTCGAGCTGGGCGGAGGGGACGTTCCGCTCGATGTGGATCGCCTGGAAATCGACGCGCGGGCCTTGACAAGCTCATGGGCTTCGGAGGAGTGGACGTGCGCCGTCATGGGCTCCGAGGACGGACACGCCTGGACCGAGTTGGGTCGGACGACTGGAAAAGACCGCTTGTTCAGCAGTTTTCTTCCGGGGGGCGTGACGAGCGTCTTCCGGCCGTCGGTCACGCTTAAGGCTCCATCGAGGAGTCGCCACTACCGTGTCCTGCTTGAAGCGCCCAATGTCGCCCGATGGCGGATTGGGGAGGTCCTCTTTTTTCACGGCGACAAGCGGCTGGAGATCGGAGGGCCGTACGATTTCACGAGCGCGTGGAAGAGCGCGGGGAGGGGCGAGGAGTGGGTGTCCGTCGATCTAGGCACGACGTGCTCGTTCGACCGCCTGGCGTTTCATTGGATTCATCGAGCGGCGGAAGGCGCCGTCCAGGCGTCGGATGACGCCGAAAGCTGGCGAACGCTTCAGACTTTCAAGGCGGCAAAAGGTTTGACTGACGAACTGAAGCTGGCGCAACCGGCGCATGGACGCCATGTGCGCGTGCTCATGACGCGGCCGGCGTCAGAGGAAGGATACGTACTGAGCGAGATGGAGGTGTATGGTCGCGGCGGTCCGCTGCCTTGTTCGCGGCCGGCGGAGGAGGCCGGGCCCGATGGACGGACGCCGCTCGCCGGAGGCGCATGGCGTGTGCGGCGAGATTCGCTCGTCACTTCGGACGGAGCGCGACTCTCGCAACCTGGATTCCGGGACGAGGATTGGCTGCCGGCCACGGTCCCCGGTACCGTGCTCTCGAGTTACTGGAATGCCGGCGCCCTGCCTGACCCGAATTTCGGCGGCAATCAGCTCATGATCTCGGATTCGTTCTTTTACGCCGATTTCTGGTATCGCAAAGAGTTCGTGACGCCGCGTGCCGAGCCCGGGCGGAGAATATGGCTGAGCTTCGACGGCATCAACTGGAAAGCGCTTGTTTTTCTGAACGGTCAAGAGCTGGGGAGGATCGAAGGCGGCTTCATGCGCGGGCGTTTTGACGTGACTTCGCATATTCGCTTCGGCGCGCCGAACGCCCTTGCCGTGCTCGTGAAGAAGAACGCCACGCCCGGCAGCGTAAAGGAGAAGACCTCCGAGTCGCCGGGCTGGAACGGAGGCGCGTTGGGCGCGGACAATCCCACATACCACGCATCGGTCGGCTGGGATTGGATTCCGACCATTCGCGGACGCAACTGCGGCATCTGGGGCGACGTGTATTTGACGACCAGCGGTCCGGTGACGATCGAGGCCCCGTTCGTATCGACCGCTCTTCCGCTGCCGCGGATCGATCGCGCCGACGTGACGGTGGAGGTCACGCTGCGCAACAATGATCAGAGAGCCGTGACTGGAACGTTGCGCGGACGTTTCGGCGAAGCGATGTTCGAGCGGCCATGGACGGTGGACGGGGATTCGTCCGTCACGGTGAAGATCGATTCCTCCGAAGCGCCGGAGCTGCGACTCGTCAATCCGAAGCTTTGGTGGCCGAATGGATACGGCGAGCCTCATCTCTATGACGTGGAACTGAGCTTCCGTACGGCGGACGGCGCGATCTCGGACAAAAAGGCGTTCCGGGCGGGAGTGCGCCAGTTCGCGTACGACGACGAGGACGGCGCACTAAAGATCTGGATCAACGGCCGGCGCTTTATCGGTCGCGGCGGCAATTGGGGCTTCCCCGAGTCGATGTTGCGGTATCGCG
>JAFGSN010000010.1 GCA_016934575.1 Vicinamibacteria bacterium | reverse complement strand
GCGGCAGAGGCGCGTCGCGACGCAAGCGAGCGGTTTTCATGATCTACTAAAGTGTCAGGGTCTGCTATAGTGTCAGGGTTTAGCAATCAAGGTCCGTCTCTCTCCCCGAGTGGAGAGCGAGCTGACTGAAGAGGGGGAAGTCATGCGCCTGTCTCAGACTCCGGTGTCAATCTGCCTCATTGCCTGCCTGACCATCGTTCTGTTGTCGTTTCAGCCGGCCGTGGCCGGCGAGGAGGCCTCCGTCAGCGGAGCGCTGAAGGTCAACGGCAAGACCGTCGCGCTGCCGTACGTCTATGTCTACGCACTGGAGAAGGGCTTTTACGACGAAAACGACCCGACCTGGAAGATCCTCTTCGTCGGGCACGCGGTCGAAGAGCGTAACCTCGACAAGCCGGTCTGGGACTCGGCCTACGTGGAGCTGGGTCTCACCAGAACGGCCGAGTTCGGTGAGCAGCCGGAGCTCCAAGTCTACTCGCAGAGCATCAGGTTCTCGGCCGACGCGGGCGGCAACATCTCCGGGGGCAGCTATCCGAAGGTCGAGATCGAAAGCGCGGGACCCGAGCGTTTCGCGGGCCGGATCTACCTCCCCGAAGAGCAGAAGCTCTTCGACGACGCCTTCCAGTACGACTTCACCTTCAGCGCACCCCTGTCGGACCCGGACGCCCCCCTTGGCGATCCGCTGCCGGCGGACGGCGGCGAGCCGGGCAAGGCGTACCTCGCCTGGGTCGCCGCGCTCCACGCCGGCGACATCGGGCGTCTCCAGAAGCTGGTTCCGGCCGAGATGGCCTCTCGGTTCGAGGGCGCGGAGGGGAAGCAGGGCTTGGAAATGATGCAGGCAATGACGCCGACCGAGGTCAAGGTGCTCGGCGGTTCGTCTGACGGGCAGACCGCGATTCTCAAGGTCGAGGGGGTCATGGACGGCGTGAAGGTCGGCGGCGAGGTCACGCTCGAGCGACGCGGCGAGCACTGGCTGGCGACCAAGTCCGCCTGGTAGGCGCTGGATGTTCAGCGCTCGAATCAGGCATTGGCGACGCTGGTCGCCTCGGCCGTTCTCAACTCGGGTATGGCCCTCCTTGACGCGCAGTCTGCGGAAGGAAATGACTATCGTTCTCCTGTTGTTAATTTATGCTCTTGCGATTTGTAGCAGATCCGGCGCGGCGCAGGACCAGGCACTCGTGACGAGTCAGGCCGAGATCGAAGCCCTGGTCAAAGCCTGCAAAACGCGGGACGCCAAGGCGTGCTCTCGCCTTATGCGGATGAGCTCCGACAAGAGGGTCCAGGAAGCGCTCGGAAAGCCTGATGTGATGGCCAAGGTGATGGCGGGCGTTCAGGGTGTCATGGATTCGGCGCAGAAGGCGGACCTGGCGTCCAATGAGAAGGCATGTGACACCGGCGACGCGCAGCGCTGCCGTTTGGCCGGATTCTCCTATTACTCCGGACAGGGCGTGGCGAAGGATGCGGCCAGGGCCGCGGTTCTGTACCGAAAGGCGTGTGACGGCGGCGATCCGACGGGATGCAGAAACCTTGGGATCCAACACGAAAACGGCGAAAGCGTCGGCAAGGATGCAACCAAAGCCGCGGTGTTGTACAAAAAGGCCTGCGACATGGGCGATTCGTCCGGCTGCGGCAACCTGGGCGGCTTGTATGAAGATGGCCAGGGAGTGTCGAAAGACGCGGCCAAGGCCGCGCAGCTTTTCAGGAAGGCCTGCGACGGCGACGATGCGGCCGGCTGCTTGAGCCTTGACGTCCTTTACGACAAAGGTCGTGGCTTGACCGGGAACAAGGCCAAAGCCGCGGAGCTGTATCGGAAGGCGTGTGAAGGCGACGAAGACGCGGCATGCCTGCGTCTTGGAATCATGTATGAGAAAGGACAGGGTATCGGCAAGAACGAGGCCAAGGTCGCGGCGCTTTTTGAGCAGGTCTGCGACCGTGTCGAAGAGCGAGGCTGCGCCAACCTCGGGATCATGTATGAATCGGGCCGAGGCGTTTCAAAAGACGAAGCCAAAGCAGAGCAGCTCTATTGGCGCGCCTGTGACAATGGCGACGAGCTGGGCTGTCTGAGCCTGGGTAGGACGTACTGCAAAAAACCGCCCGTGCTCAAGGGCGAGGCGACGGTGCTCGATTACTTCGAGAAGCCCTGCAACGACGGCGGTGGCGTTGAGTGTTTCGCCCTCGGAGTTCTTTACGAAAACGGCCGATTTGTGACGAAGAACCCGGCCATGGCTGCGAAGCTCTTCGAGAAGGCATGCGACGTAGTATTCAGACCAGCTTGCAAGAAGATCGAGGAGAATCATTGATGAGGCGAACCAGGATCGCCACCGCGCTCTGAATCGGCTTCGCGATCATTATCATTCACAACAGCGAGGAATACCTCGCCATGTGCCACTTTCTGGCCGAGCATCGGGAACAGTTGCCGGCATTCCTGCGGAGTTAAGGAATTAGGGATCAGATTTTTACGCCACGAAGACTCGAGCGAAGAGCCGCGTGCCCGAAGCCGTGGCGATGGTCTGACCGGGACTGACCCTACAAAGCGCCGCCGATACGTCCAGTCCGTACTCGATCTCTATCGACGCGTCCCCGGCGCCACGGGAATCCTGGCTTCGCTGTGATCGGCATCTCGAAATCGATCAGATGACCATCGCCGAGCCGCGGGGGTATATATCGAGGACCTGTTCGAGCGCTCATTGGGTGTCTACTTCATCTTCACTGCCAGCACGATGCCCAATACGAGGCACCAGAGGTTGATGAAGCCGTTGACCAGCATGTCCGTCACGGACAAGCTGTATATTCCGTTCTGGTAGTTGAAACTGATATCGAGGAGCCCAACATAGGCCTGCGCACCGCCTGCTACTGCGAGGAGTCTTCTGCCGGTGGCGCTGCCCTTTAGAGCAAGGATCCCTCCGATAACTAGAGCCAATGCCAAGGGGATATCAGCTACTGGAATGGCGCGCTCGAAGGTGAGATAGCAGGCGGGTGGGTTCGTTGGTGCGAGACCCACGGTAAAGAAGGCGGTCCAGAAAGCAACCGTTCCGATTCCTGTAACAACGCCTAACACTGGGATAGTTCTTCTACCGCGCTCTGCCGTCATGGCTCATCCTCCGTTCGATCCTCTATGTCAGCATCCCGGTCCCACTCGCCGTCGCCATCGGTATGCAGGCCGGTGAAGAGGTCGAATGGGAGGTGCTCGATCGTGGCGAGCTACATCTGGTCAGATTCTCCACACCTAAAACTCGCGCGAAACGACGCGTAAAACGGAGCACTTAACCGGGTGTTTTTCAGCGAAATCATACTGCAAGATCTGACCCTAATATGCTCCGCAAATGACCCCCTCCGACCGGGTCAAGGCGATCAAGCGCATGCTCGGCGGCCGGTATCGGCCGAAAGGGCTTCGCGACCTGTATTACGGCGGTAGTACTTTCCGTCCGACGCGTGGCGCTCTCCGGGATTGGTGGACTCGCGAAACAATCCGATCCGAGCTTCGTATCACTACATGATGAGTCTTGTCGTTCGAAGGAGGGCTTCATGAGATTGAGGGAACTGAAGAACAAGATATGGCGCGACTGGCTGCGGCCGATCCTGCTCGTGGCCATTGTCCTGGGTTCGTTTCGCTCGGCCGTGGCGGACTGGAACGACGTCCCCACTGGCTCGATGAAGCCCACGATCCTCGCGGGCGAACGGATCTTCATCTATCGCGCCGCCTATGACCTTCGCGTTCCGTTCACGACGTGGTCCGTCTGGCGACGTGGAGAGCCTGAGCGGGGCGACATCGTCGTGTTGATCTCGCCGCATGACGGAAAGCGCCTCGTCAAACGAGTCGTGGGACTTCCGGGAGACCATGTCGCGCTTCATTCCAACCGCCTCGTCGTCAACGGCCGGCCTGTTCGCTATGAGACGCATGGAACCGTGTCCGGTTCTCCGGACGAAAGCGGCGGATCGGTATTCGAGGAGAAGCTTCCGGGGCGCGCGCACGCGATCCTGCTTCATGAGGCGCCCGGCCCGTTGTCGTCGTTTCGTCCCCTGCGCGTGCCATCGGGACATTACTTCGTCATGGGGGACAATCGCGACGACAGCTTCGACTCACGCTACTGGGGATTCGTCGAACGCCGGCAAGTTCTCGGCCGCGCCACGTATGTGGTCCTGTCCGCCGATCCGGAGCGTCATTACCGTCCCCGTTTCTCGAGATTTTTGAAACCGCTTATTTGAGCCGCTTGCGTGGAGTCGCCGCTCGATGAGCGGCGACTCCCGATTTTCGGTCTATCATGCGGCGGAGCCCGCCTGTCGGAATATCGTGGCGGCAGTCAGTTTGCGATCATGAACTGGAAACGCCGGTTGAGGTTCAATGCCGTTTCCTCGTTGACGTCGTCCGGGAACAAGGCCGTCGTATATTTCGTCAAGCGTGACCTGCTCGGGCGCAAGGCAAGTCCTCTGCGGGAGATCTGGGATCTTCCTGAGGTGCGTAAGCTTCTGGCGCGCCAGCAACATGACGGGCGCTGGAGGTGGACAGGATCGCGTCCGGCTCTCTTCCCCCCGCATCATCATGATCTGATCGAGACGTTCGAGCGATTCCGAGAACTCGTCATGTATTATGAGCTCTCACGTGCTCATCCGGCGATCGAACGCGCGGCCGAGTTTCTCTTCTCTTGTCAGACCGACTCGGGCGACATCCGCGGCATGCTCGGCAACCAGCACGCCACCTACTACACGGGAGAGATCCTTGCTCTCTTGATCAAGGCCGGCTACGCCGTCGATGCGCGCGTCGAGAAAGGCATGCGGTGGTTGCGTGCGATACGTCAGGACGATGGGGGCTGGAATACACCGCTGCTCACGCATCGGCTGAGTCGTGCTGAGCAATATCGGCTCACAAGCACGGACGCGCAGCCGCTCCCGCCTGATCGGACGCGACCCAGCCAAGGCGCTACGTACGCAGAACGACTGACTCGCCCGACGGTACTGGTCGTCTTCCGGGTTTGCCATTCTTAACGAGGCCGGCGAGAAACCCGCGGCCGATATCGCGGGGATTGGCCAGGCTACCGCGAAATACAGCGTCAAAAAAAGAGGTTTGGCTTCCGCGTCTCGATCAGAAGATGATAGTGATTGCCCATCAGACAGTAGCCATGACACAGCCAGTCGAGCCGCCTCACGATCTCCGAGACGGCGGTGAGAAAGCTCTCGCGGTCGACATCGTCGAGAAAGATGGTCTGACCGCCGTTCCCGCGAGCGGTTACGTTATAAAGGGTCCTTCTTTCGTGAACCGAGCGTAGCCTATAATACGGATCGTTTAGTATATCTCACGAATTGGTGCATTGCATATAAGTGATGACCCGTGAGGCCGGGTCGGTGTCACCATCGGCGGTCTTTTCTCTCGCGGAATAAGCGCCTGCGGATCATCAAGGTAATCGAAAGCTCTTCGAATTACGCCGACAACCCGTCCAGCAGGTTCGTGATCTCGACTCCTGAGAGCACTCGCGAGAAGCCGTAGCGTTGGGTTCGGATCTCCGCGGCCTGGATCTCCGCATCGTTGGTCGCGGTCACATCGGAGCCGAAAACCACGAAATACCCGCGCTCGTAAGCCTGCCGGGCCGTCGTGCTGCAGCACAGGTTGGTCATCGTACCAGTCACGATCACCGTGTCACGCTCGAGGTTCCGCAGGATCGTGTCGAGCGGCGTGTCGTAGAACGCGCCGTAGGACGGCTTGAGGATGAGGATCTCCTCCGACCGAGGTGTCAGCTCCGCCGGGAACCGCGGCGTCACACACAGCCCATCGGCGGGCTCGCCAGGATATCGGTTGGGCATGAAGGCTCCGCTCTTGGGCCGATCCCGGAACGCGTGCGTATCGGCGAAGGCAGTATGAATCACAGGAGTACCTGCCCGCCGAGCCGCCGCCAGAACCGCAGCGATACGCGGGATGATCCGCGTCGCCTCGGGAACCCAACAGGGTGCCCAGCCCGGCCTCACGAACTCGTCCTGCATGTCGATGATCAGCAGCGCCGCGCGTCGCAAGTCCGGGCCGAAGGACGCCGTACCCGTGTCGTATGTCTTGCGCGCAAGCTGGAGGACGTCGTCTTCCGTGTAGCTGCCCAGTTGTCCCATCTCGTGGATGCCTCCTCGCAGCGTCCAACCATAGTGGAGCCGTGGCGGGATGTCCACGCGCCTCGCCGCTCCGAACGTCAGCGTCCGGCCTGGAGCGCGTCGCTCAGCACGCGCCATGGCGGGTTGTCCT
>JAFGSN010000074.1 GCA_016934575.1 Vicinamibacteria bacterium | reverse complement strand
TTTCCGGGGATGATGCTCGTCGGGTTGATCGGCGACGTCGAGCCGTTCTCGGCGCGAGCTGCCGCGCCGCCGCTCCGGGCCGCTCCGTAAATGGGATTGTTTCCGCCGGGAGCGGTCTCGACCGTCTCGGCCGGCACGACTGCGGGCTCGGCGGAAGGCGGAGCCGCCTTCTTCGCGACCGGTGCCGCCTTCTTGGCCGCCGCTTTCGGAGCTGGCGTTGCCTTCTTCTGAATGACCTGGACTTCCGGCAGCTGCCCCTGCTGCGCACCGGCTGCGGGTGGTGCCGGTTGGGCAGCCTCCTGCGCTCTCAAGTCCTCGGGAAACAGCCCTGCCAAGCCAAGCAGAAACGCAAGTGTTGTTGTTTTCACGATACGCATACGCCCACTCCCCCGTGCCTTGACTGACGCGACCGGCACCTGGAAACGCACTATGGGAGCGTTGCGAATCAGGCAATGGATGAAGTTCCCGATCCGGCGAGGAAGTGCAAACTTCTGCTCACTGTTGCAGCTAAGTATCAGGAAACATTGGTATTTTAGTAGGATAATTACCTGGCTTGTATTGCCGAATCTTCCCGGGCGCCGGTCTTGGCAGCCATCTTCTCCCGGCGCGAACCAGACCCCCGCAGAAGACGCGAGCGAAAGCAAAAGCGGCGCGCTCCGGGTGAAGCGCGCCGCTTGGTCAAGTCAGTAGCGGATCAGGCGCCTAGAACTTCACCTTCACACCGCCATAAGCCGCGAAGGGCATCGACGGCGAGACGGTGCGAGGATCGTTGAAGGTCGCTCCGGGGCCTCCCTCCAAGTCCGGCACCTCGTCAGCCTCGAAATATGTGCCGTAGAGGCCGTACTTCTGGTCGAACAGGTTCTTGATGAGCCCGTAGACCTGAATGTTATCGGTGATGTCGTAGGAGGTGTTGAGGTCCACACGCGTGTAGCCCCCGAGGTTGTCGCCCTCGCCTGCTTCGTTGGGGAAGAACGGCTGGTTGCTGGCCGCCACGAGATCGGTGCCGACTTTCCATTTGGAGGTCAGCCAATACTCGATGCCGGCCTTGAAGCGATGACGCGGAATGCCCGGCAGGCGATCGCCTGCCTCCAGGAATGCGCACTCGCCGCTCGGGTCGTTGCACGTGTCGAGCGTCGCATCGACGAAAGCATAGGATGCATAGAAATTCCACTTGCGCGTCTCGTAGGTCGCCGACAGCTCGACACCCTGGCGCAGCGTGTCGCCGGCATTCACGAAGTAGACTCGGCCGGTATCATTCGTGACGGGCAGGATGTCATCGGAAGCCAGTGTGCGGAACAGCCCCGCCGACCACGTGAAGCGGTCGCCGTTGTTGTAGCCCTGGCCCCGCAAACCGAGTTCGCCCGTGCGCCCGACCACCTGGTCCAGCGGAGGATCGTCGGTCAGGAAGCTCTCGATCAGGCAAGGGTTATCAGGCTCGGCACAGCCGAGCTCGGCTGGTGTCGGCGCGCGGTTCGATTCCGAATAGCCGCCATAGACCGAAACGCCCGGCAGCAGCTTGAAGTTGGCACCCGCCATCGGATTGAACCGCTCATACGTGTTGGTGGCGTTGAGCTCGTCGAAAAGCCCCGTCTGGTCCTCCAGCTTGATGGTGGCGTGATTGTAGCGCCCGCCCACCGTCACAGTCAGGCGGTCCGTCACGTCGTACGCGTCCGAGAAATAGAAGCCCCAGTAGGTATTCGTGGAGACGAGGTCGCGTGGGGCAATCTCTTCCGGCCCGCCGATGATGATTCCCGATCCTTCGACGACGTACTTGTCTTCGATGGTGCCAAGCTCGCTCGAGGTGCGGTATTTCGAGCGGCCATGATCGTAGGAGAGACCAGCGACCAACAGATTCGGACGTCCTAACAGCGGCGTCTTCTCTTGCCCTTCCAGAGCGCCGCCCCCGCTCCAGCTGTCGGTAGCGAGACGTTCGATCGAGCCAAGCGGCTCTTCGACATCATCGTCCTCGATGAACCCTCCGCCCAATTGCGTGACGCGCTCTTCTTCAGCCCCCGGGTCAAGACAGAGGAAGCCGGCATTCCCGGCAAGGGCGCACTCCTCGATCTCCGTGACGTTGCCGTCCACGACGCGGTTCTTATAGCGCCGATAGTAGCCGACGCCCGACACGTTCAGTGTATCGGTCGCCTTCACCGAGGCAGAGATCGTCGGCATGAAGACTTCGAGATCGGTCGTCTGCGGCGAGGTGAAGGTATTGCCCCAATCGCGCTCAAGCAGCTCGATAGGCGCGGCCGCGGTCGCGCCGAAATGGTTGTCGGCAGCCGTCAGGCTGAAATGGACCTCTGCCAGGCTGCCCTTGAAGCCGACGTCACCGTAGAAGCGCCTGACCTCACTGTCAGAGAAATCGCGGAACCCGTCTTCCTTCGCCCACTCGCCCGCGACATAGACCCCGGCATTGCCGCTCGCTCCGCCGGCCTGCACGCCGGTCTGGCGACGCCCGAACGAGCCGCCCATGACGTCGATCTCGGCGCCCTGATAGCTGAACCCATCCTTCATGAGAATGCTGATGGCGCCGCCCAGCGCGTTCAAGCCGAACGACGGATTGTTGCTGACGACCGACATTGAGGCGATGGCGTTGCTCGGGATGACGTCCCAGTTCACCGTGTCGCCGAAAGCCTCGTTGATGCGCACGCCGTTCTGGTAGACGGCGAGACCCTGCGAACGCCCGCTGACCGGTGACGCGTCAAAGCCGCGGAAGGAGATCTCCGCGCGCATCGGGTTACCGGCGGCGTCGGAAATGATGATGCCCGGCACCTGCTGTTGCAGCACCTGCTGGATCGACCCCGTGCCTTCGCGTTCGATCTCAGTGTCCGTAACCGTTGTCACAGCGCTCGGCACCGTGATCGGCGCCACTGTACCAGTGCTCTTCGGCGCAGGTGCCGGCGCCGTGGAAAGCGGCGACACAGGGACCGCCTTCTTGGCACGCGCCGCCTTTTGAACCGGCGTCTCCTGGACGACGTCGACTGCGGGAAGCTGCTCCACGTCGGATGCGGCCGACGCCGGCTCCGCAGCTTTCGGAACGGTCCCCTCAGTCGTCTGTGCGTTTGCCGCTGACGAAATTAGCAGGACGGCGCTTGTCAGCAGCGCGCATCGAAAAAGCCCCATAGCCCCTTACTCCCCATTCCCGGCTACCGGTACTCTGGCGATCGGCCATGCCAAGCTTGACTGCTTGGCTTTGGCGGAGTTTCCCCGATCGACGACCCGGCTGTTCTCGACTATGTGACTGCCTATAAAGGGGTCAACAGTATAACGTCCGATTCGGGAAGATCGCGCATCAATGCCCGGACGGTGTTGCCTGCAAACATCGGGAAAATAAGAAGATTTATGCTGGGATTTTTTCCCGATCTATCTAGGGAATTATTCCCGATACATGATTTTGATGCCAATTCCGAACGTTTGTTAACGCGCCAGGCTCGGTCAACGAGTGTAATGTCGTAACGCGCGGAACGGTCGTCGGCCGCGGCCATCGGCGAGCCCCCATGCTGGTTGATTCTTGCGTGAAAGTCGCGATAGTCACCAGCCGATCGGCCGGCATCTCTTGGGCTGCAACGGAAATCGCGCGGACAAGTTGCGTTTGTTCTTGACGAAATGAGTCAAGTTATGGACTACACGCTCATCGGCACGGTTCCTCTGGTCGCCACGCGTAGCCCGGAGACTTACGCCTTGATCCGCTACGTTTGGTCGAGACTGCGCCCTTGGCGACAGGATGACGTGTCAGCGAGGAGGCTTGCTTGCGTCGATTGATGTGTTGCGTGCGTCGGCATGGCTTCCAACCATCGGCCGCCTTGCCGAGACTTCCCGACACGGGTGGCCGCTCGGCGGCAATCGCGTTCCTAACATCCATCCTTTTCGCTTCCGCTCTTCATGCCGAGCCGGCCGGAGTTGCGGTTGAGCTCAACAAGCTCGAGCCGCAAGGCGAAGGCTGCCGCGCCTACCTCGTCGTCAACAATGAAAGCGCGACCCAATATCAGACGCTGAAGCTCGATCTCGTCCTCTTCCAGCCCGACGGCGTCATCGGGCGCCGGTTCGCGATCGACCTCGCGCCGCTCAAGGCCTCGAAACGCGCCGTCAAGCTCTTCGATCTCGACGGAGTTGCCTGCGACAAGATCGGCAGCTTCCTGATCAACGAGGTCGTCGAGTGCAAGACGGACGCTGGCCCGGCCACTGACTGCCTGGCCGGCATCACCGTCAAATCGCTCACGTCCGTACAACTGACAAAGTAAGAAGGACCGCCCCGTGGCGCCACACACGTTCTCGATTTACGATCT
>JAFGSN010000247.1 GCA_016934575.1 Vicinamibacteria bacterium | reverse complement strand
GACAGGCTACGCTTGCGCGTCAAGGCTGTCAATATGCGAGATCGAGATGGTGATGAGGATCACAAGTCCATACGAAGCTCCGTCGCGCCTCGATCTGAATGATTTCCGAGCGACGATAATCCTCAATGCTTCCGGGCGCGAAGCGATTTCGGCGCGTTCGGCGTCATGGGAGCGGAGCCGGCCTCGTAAGCCCCGATGTCGATCTGTCCGGCTGCGGGACGCGGAACAGGAGCGCCGGACACTCCGGGCGTCGCAGGCGGATGAAAGCCGGGCGGGAAAAGAGCGTTCGGGAAAGGAAACCCAGGCGGCCCGGTCGGAGCGCCGTTCCCGTTGTTGAGGAGCGGACTGCCCGCCGCGGGGCGATAATCGTCGTTCGGCGCATCGGCGAATCCCGGATCGCCGCCCATGATCGTTCCGGTCCACTGCGTTGGCATGTTGATCGTTCCGGTCTTGACCCAGTTGTTCGATCCGGCGATCTGCTCTCCGTCGGTCCATTCAACCTCGACGTCACGGATCATGTTGATCGTTCCACTGGGACGGTAGAAGACGTTGTTGTGCATCTCAATGCTCTGGATGCCGTCGAAAAGTCGAAACACCGACGAGGAGTCCGCGATGATCGTGTTGTTGACGAACCGATAGCGTCCCTTCGTCTCGCCCGTGCCGTCGCCGCCCACGCGCGTCACGAAGGTGGAGCGGCGTTTGATGAGCACGTTGCCGACGACGTCCGAGTCCTCGCGCTTGAGATCGGCCGGAACGTCGCCGGCCGGATCCGGTCCGATCAGCTCCAGCTCGTGGTAATAAGCGCCCTCGATCCAGTTGTAGTAGATCTCGTTTCGTTCGGCGCGCGACTTGACGTTGTTGCCGCCGTTGCCGTCGTGGAGGTAGCAGAACTGCATGCGAAAAACGCTGCCGGGGTGGTTGATCTCGTTGGTGGCCATGTAGATCTGATGCTGCCCCGTGCCGTTCCCGCAGTTGTAGACCTCGCTGAACTCGATCAGCATCGATCCCGAGCCGCCGTCGGCGCCGAGAATCCCATGCGCCGGACAATCATGAACCACGACGTCGCGCACGGTGAGATCGTCCGCCTGATGGTAGAGACAACGAGAGGAGCCGCCGGTCAGGTCGAATCCCTCGAATACGTAATGATCGGCGCCCGAATTGTAGGGCCAAGGCGAGACGAAGGCGACCGTGTTCGTCCCGCCCGAGATGACGGGTCGGGCCCCGTTGACGCGAATGCCTCGGATGGTGATCGGCTGACTCGCCGTCCCGGCGTTCTCGAAGGTGACGCCGCCTGGATACGCAGCGTTGCCGTCCACCTCGACGATATCCCCGGGACCGAGCAGATCCGTCACCGCCTGAAGGGTTTTATAGGTCCGGGTCGGGCCGACTTGATAAGTCGCGGCGGAAATCTGGACGGATGCGATCAAAAGCCATGACGCCGTGATAGCCAGGATACGGACAAAAGTCACGCGCATGAGGCACCTCTTGGCATTCAATTGAGCAATCAGTCAAACGCTTTCTTCTCGATCATATGCGTGCGTGAGCATCTTTCCCTGAACGCGCACATTTGATTTCAAAAATATTAACGCCGGCAAACCATACCGCCTGTGACGAACGTCACACTGTTACGCATCAAGCCGCCGAGAGTCGTCAATCCCAGCGGAAGTAACGTAGGCCCAAGACGAAACTGACCAGGCCCCACGACGCCAGCAGGGCGATCTCGTGGGCCTGTGAGATCAGTCCGGATCCCTCCAGAATCACGGACCGCAGCGCGTCGTTGAGCGCCGTCAGAGGCAGGGCCTGGATGAAAGGCTGGATCACGGCGGGAAAACGCTCGGCGGAGAAGAAGATGCCCGAGCCGACGAACATCGGCATCTGCGTGACGTTCATCAGTCCCGTGGCCTTTTCAATCGTCATGGCGCGCGAAGCGGTCAAGACGCCAAGACCGGCGAAGCACAACCCGCCGAGCCCGGACACGAACATGATCGCGATGATCGATCCGCGCACAGGCACCCCGAAGAGCAGGCGGGCGAAAGTCAGGATGAATCCGACCTCGGCGAAGACGAACACGACGCGAACGATCATCTGGGCCAGCATGAAGTCGCCGCGGCGCAACGGCGTCGCCATGAGACGCTTGAGCAGGCGCTTGATACGCATGTCCACCAGGTGATAACCGACGCCCCACATGCCTCCGCCCATGATGTTCATGCCGATGATTCCAGGGATGAGAAAGTCGATGTATCTTGCGCCGGCTTCGCTCACGGACTCTTCGCGCGTGGGCAGCGGATCCTCTCGACCGGCGGAACGCTGGAGCGCGTCATCGACGCGTGATCGAGCAAGAAGCGCTTCGGGCCGCGTCGGGTCGAGACGATAGACGACGCCGTCGGCGTCCTTCACGACGACCACGGCCGCCATGCCCATGCGCAGGGCGTGGGCGGCGGCGACCGCGTCCTCGACGACACGCACCTCGATGCCGGGCGTGTTCCGCAGGATTCGAGTGATGCGCTCGTTTTCGAGCGCGGCGACCACGGCCACGGTCGCGGTCTCGGCCGGGCGGTTGCGAAACGCGATGCTCAGGGCGATGGAAAGCACCACCGGGAAGACGATGCTCCACGTGACGACCTCGGGTTCGCGATATATTTCGCGCCAGCGCGCGAAGATCAATGCCAGAAACGCGTCGCGACGTCTCATCGCTCGAGGATCACTCATCGCGCAAATGCCTGCCCGTGAGCGCCACGAAAACGTCCTCGAGGCTCGCGTGACGGGTCGTGAGGCGCAGAAGCTCGTGTGAGTCGTCGCGAAGATGATCGAGCAGCGCCGGAATCGCGACGTGCGGCTCCGTGACCGCGAGGGACCAGACGCCGACTTCCTGATGGACGGCGCGGACGGCCGGCAGATCGGTCAAGCGTCCGGCGTCGAGACGACTCGAGCCGTTGTCGCCCACCGAAATCTCGACGACGTGATCGCCGCCGAGCGAGTGGATCAGCTCGTCGGGCGATCCCTGGGCGATGATGCGGCCGTGGTCGATCACGGCCACGCGGTCGCAGAGACGCTCGGCCTCATCCATGTAATGGGTCGTGAGCAGCGCCGTCCGGCCGCGCGATTTGAATTCGTTGACGATGTCCCACACCTGTCGTCGCGATTGCGGATCGAGGCCGGTCGTCGGCTCGTCCAGGAAAAGCAACTCGGGATCTCCGATCAGCGCACAGGCCACGGCCAGACGTTGGCGCTGCCCGCCGGAAAGCGCGCCGACGCGCGCGTGGGCCTTCTCCGTCAGACCGACTTCAGCGATCATGTCCGCGGGCGCACGGCCAGCGCGATAGAAGCTGCGAAACAGCTCCACGGTCTCGTGCACCTCGAGCTTGGGCGAAAGCACCGTCTGCTGCAAACAGACGCCGAGCCGTTCGCGAATCTCGTCATCGTCCGCGCCCCAGCGGCGGCCCAGGACGCGCGCCTGCCCCGACGTCGGATGCAGCAGTCCTTCCAGAATCTCGATCGTCGTGGTCTTGCCGGCGCCATTCGGACCGAGAAGCCCAAAGCATTCACCGCGCGCGATCTCGAATGTGACGCCGCGCACCGCTTCGACCGCGCCGTAGTTCTTGCGCAACTCGATGACGACGACCGCCTCAGTCATACGGACTCTATTGTCGCTCGAATCGACACGCCGGCCGAATCTCACGGCATCGTCCGACCCGCGGCCGGGTTCGTCGCCCTGCGTCTTTATCGCCATCGCCCTGCGCCCTTTCGCACGATTCTGCGTTAGACTGCGTCTAATGTTGTTTCACTGGGGCATTCTAGGCGTCGCTCGGATCAACCACGCCGTCATACCGCCGATTCACGAATCCGAACGGCACACGCTTCTCGCCGTCGCCAGCCGCGATAAGGGCCGCGCCGAAAGAGCGGCCAAGGATTGGTCGATCCCGCGCGCCTACGGCTCGTACGACAAGCTTTTGGCGGATGCGGAAATCGACGCCGTCTACATCCCGCTTCCGAACGCTCTTCATGAAACCTGGACGATCGCGTCCCTGCGCGCCGGAAAACATGTGTTGTGCGAGAAACCGCTGGCCCTGACTCCGGCGTCAGTCGACCGCATCGCCGTCGAAGCCAAGGCCGCGCAACGAATCACCGCCGAGGCCTTCATGTATCGCCACCATTTACAGACGATCAGAGTCAAGGAATTGATCGACGGCGGCGCATTGGGGCGAGTGCGTCTCGTCAGAGGCGTTTTCACTTTCACGCTTGATCGTGAGACCGACGTGCGACTGAATCCCGATCTCGGCGGCGGCAGCCTGTGGGACGTCGGCTGTTACCCGGTGAGCTTCGCGCGCGCGGCGCTGGGAGAAGAGCCCGTCGAGGTCTTCGGATGGGCGGAACAAGGAGGGACCGGAGTCGACGAGGCCTTTGCCGGCCAGCTTCGCTTCCCGAGCGGCGCGTTCGCTCAGCTCGACTGCGGCTTCAGGTCTCCTTATCGCACGGAGATCGAGATTGTCGGAAGCGAAGGGACATTGCGTGTTCCGCGGCCGTTCAAGCCCGGCCTTCATGAGACCCTGCTTCTCGATCGAGGCGGAACGATGGAGGCGATTGAAATCAGAGGAGACGCGCTGTACTTGGGCGAGATCGAGGACGTCGCTGATGCAGCCTTGCTGGGAAAACCGCAGCGCGTGAGTCTGGCGGACAGTCGCGGGAATTGCGCGACGCTTGTCGCGCTCTTGCAATCGGCGCGCGAGGGCCGGCCGATTCGCCTGTAGCCGGCGGAGGCCGGTCAAAGGCGTCGAAAGCGGACGCGTTCTACAGGAATTGCCAGAAAACCAGGGCCGCGGCCAAAAACACGGACAGTATCCAGACCATGTGCACGATCAACAAGGGACGGAATCGGCGTTCGTCATCATAAGGAATCGACAGCGCCCGCCATACGTGAAGCGGGTTGCTCCAAAGCGTTGAGACGTTCCGCCCGGTCGCAAGCAGAGTCCTTTCCGCCGACGCGGCGACGGCGGTGTATCCGGCGGCAACGCCGCGGATGAGACGGGGCGCTCCTCTGCGATAAAGCCAGTCCGTGTCCAGGGTGATCGTGGACTTCCCTTCCAGCTTCTTGATCAAGACCATGAAACCAAAGCCGGTCCACAGCAGAAGCTGAAGCGTGCCGATGACATGATCTCTCGTATAAGGATGGTACGCGAGCGGATAAGGAAGGATCCGGTAGAGCGGCGCGGGCCAGACTCCGATGGAGACGCACATGATGGACGCCAGTCCCATTGCCAGAAGCATGTGACGAGGCGGCTCTCGCCTTTTGAGACTGATCGCCTCGCCGGATGGCTTCTTGAAGAACACGGCGAAGAGCAGCTTGAGCCCGATCGAGAGGAACGTGCCCATGGAAGCCGTCGTCAGCACCAGCTCCAGGCCACCGCTGCGCAGCGTGGAGGCGCTGACGACAATGGCCTTGCTGACGAATCCGCTGAAAAGCGGCACGCTCGAAATGGAGAAGGCGCCAACGATGTAGAAGATGGTCGTGAGCGGCATGATCGGCGCCAGCGCGCCCAACTCGGTAAGCTTCGAGCGGCCGGTGACGTGAATGACCGCGCCCGCGGCCATGAAGAGCAGTCCTTTATAAAGAATATGGCAGAAGGCGTGCGCTGAAGCGCCGTTGACGGAGAGGGACGTTCCCAGTCCAATGCCGCAGACCATGTATCCCACCTGACTGATGATGTGATACGCGAGCAGCCGCCGGATGTCGTTTTCCAAGACGGCGAAAACCACGCCATAGAGCGTCATGGCGGCGCCCGCCCATACCAGAACATCCGTTCCGGCGAACCCGCGGGCCAGCGCATAGACGGCGGTCTTGGTCGTAAAGGCGCTCAGAAAGACGGCGCCAGGCACGGTCGCCTCGGGATAGGCGTCCGGCAGCCATGCGCCCAGTGGAGGCACGGCGGCATTCAACGCAAACGCCGTCAAGATCAGCATTCCCGGAAAATCGAGCGTGATGGATTCAAATAGGACCGAGCCCGCCTGACGCTGAAGCAGAACGCCGACGAACAAGAGCCCTCCCCCGAAGATGTGCGCCAGCAGATACCGGAAACCGGCCCTCAGGGCTTTCTTGTTTCTCCGGCCCCAGATCAGGAACGTCGAGGACACGGCCATGATCTCCCAGCCCAGGAAAAGCGTGACAAGGTCTCCGGCGAGAACGACCCCCAGCGAGCCGGCCACATAGATCTGCGACGCGGCCTGCTGTCCCGGCGGCGCCTCGATCCCGTAGAGGTTCCCGAGAAACGCCATGATCACGAAGATGACGCAGAAGATCATGGACAGCGAATCCAGTCGTAGAAGGATCAGGTCGTTGCCCAGAATCTCGAACGTCCACCGAGCGCCGCCGGACAGACGGACGAGGAGGAGAAGAGCCAGACAGGGAGCTGCAAGAAGCGCGGCCTGGCGCAGTCGGCCTTTGAGCAAGGGCGCGGCAAGCGCCGCCGCCAGGAAAGGAACGCAAGGATGAATCTCAGTCGTCATAAAAGTCTTCCCTGCGCTGCAAGATCATCCGTCCGAGAGTTTTAGCGAACAGGACGACGAGGATGCAAGACAGAAAACCGTACAAGGCGTCGAATCCCGGCAGTTTATGCCAGAAGAAGACGGCATGCTCCGAATGGGAAGAGAAAAGGTCCGCCAGGACGACGACGACAAGGGCCAGGTAAAAGACCTTCCGGAATCGTCGCATGACGCCGTCACCCGGCGCTTCGTTGTCGCAAGACCGCTTCACTGGATGCTCCGATGGTTTCTCTCGGGTCATGGCTGCCCCCATATCCGACTCACGGACAGCGACGCCAGAAGATGCTGGCGCTCGATCAGGAATGGTATTGCGCCGAAAAGCACCGACAGAATCGCCGTCGCGACGATCGGCGCCAGAAGAGCGGTACGATGTTCCTTCTTACGGAAGCTTTTCGAGGGTTGAATGAAAAAGGCGGCATAGACGATCGGGAAGAAGTATGAAGCGTTCAGAAGGCCGCTGATCACGAGGACGAAGACCAGCGCGACTTCGCCGGCCTCGACGGCGCCCAGGCCCAGGTGCCACTTGCTGACGAAGCCGCAGAGAAACGGCACGCCCGTGAGCCCCATGGATGCCACGGCGAACGCGCCCATGGTTACGGGCATCTGCCTGCCGATTCCTCCCATCTCGTCAATGCTCTCGATGTGGGTCCTACAGTAGATGGCGCCGGCGCAGAAGAAAAGCGTGATCTTCATGAAAGCATGGTTGGCCAGATGCATGATGCTCCCCGTGAACGCCGTGGGAGTCAGAATCGCGGCGCCCAGTATGATGTACGAGAGCTGGCTGATCGTTGAATAGGCTAGCCGGCGCTTCAGGTTGTTTTGGTACAGAGCGATGATCGAAGCCGTGATGATGGTGAACGCGGCCAGCGCGGCCAGAGGAGGAATCACGCCGAGGCTTTTCAGGAGAGACGGCCCGAACACGAATCCGAAGATCCGGAGTATCCCGAAGACTCCCGCCTTCACGACGGCCACTGCGTGGAGAAGCGCGCTCACGGGAGTGGGGGCGACCATCGCCGTGGGCAGCCATGCATGCAAGGGCATCAGAGCCGCCTTGACGCCGCATGCGGCCATGAACAGAGCGAAAAGAACCATCAGCGACTGAGGCGGCGCCTGGCCCGCGAGAAATCCGCCGGGAACGAAGTCGAGCGTGCCGCACATGCGATACGTCCACGCCACGCAAAGCAAGAGCACGCCGCCTCCGGTGAGCGTGTAGACGAGATACTTGCGGCCGGCCGCGACGGCCTCACGAGTCTCGTTGTGGATAACCAGAGGATAGGTGGCGATCGTCAATACTTCATAACAAATAAGGAACGTTAGGAGATTGCCGGCGAAAGCCACGCCGATCGTGGAAGACAGGCACAATGCAAAACAGAAGAAATACCTGGTCTGGGAGCGGGCCTTGATCTCCCTCATGTAACCGATGGAATAGACCGAGGTCACCAGCCAGAGCAACGAAGCCACGAGTCCGAACACCATGCCCAGCGGATCCGCGCGGAAGAAGAGGCGCACGCCGGGCATGATCTCGAAAAGATCCGTTTGATACACGATGCCGGAGCAGACTCCCGGCAAAAGCGAGACGATCAGACCGAGCTTGACCAACGCGGCGATCAAGGTCCACGCCTCTCTCAGATTCGGCCGCCTGCCGGAAGCGAGAATGAGACCGGCCGCGGCCAGCGATGAGGCGACGGCAAGCCCGGGTCTGATTGATTCAACAATCATCTTTCTTCATCCTGACGTCACTGCAATCCTGGAGGCAGGGCGGCCCGCTCGATGATTCTCAAAACATGGAGCGATAAAACTCCAAGAGACACGATCGTCAACGACAGTCCGGTGGTGGCCGCCACAAGGCCCACCGGTCCCTCGCCCCCGTTTCTTCGCTCCGGTCGCTGACGGTACGTGTGCTCCAGCGCCCTGAAGAAGTAGGCCGCCGTCAAGAGGCTGCTGGCGACGATCAGAAATGCGAAGAAAGGCTGCCCGGCCCGGAGCGCTCCCAGAAGTATGTACCACTTGCTAAAAAAGCCGCACGTGGGCGGAACGCCGATCATGGATAGCGCGGCTACCCAGAAGGCGCCCATGGTCCAGGGCATGCGCTTTCCGAGAAGCGAGAGATCGTCCAACGTCCTGATTCCGTGGGCATACCCGGCCGAGGCCGCGATGAGAAACAGACAGCCTTTCATGAGAGCGTGGTTCAGCACATGGAGGAATGCGCCGGCCATGGCGGTTTTGTTGGCCAGGCCGATTCCAAGGACGATCAGCCCCACCTGACCGATGCTGGAGTAAGCGAACATGCGCTTGAGATCGGTTTGCGTGAACGCCATCACGGATCCCGCGACCACTGCGATCGCCCCCGCCCAGGCCAGCATGTTCATCACGGGAAATGTTTCCGTGACGGTTCCCGTTCCGAATACCCAGAAAAGTATCCGCACGAGCGCATAGATGGCCGTTTTCGTCATGATCGGGGCCATTAGGGCCGAGGCCGCGTCCGAGGCGTGGGTATAAGCATCGGGCAACCAGCCATGCAAGGGGAAGAGCCCCATCTTGAGGGCCAGTCCCACGATGATGAACGTCAAGCCCAGGACGGCGGTCGGGGTCCGCATGACGGGATCAAGGCGCGCCGCAGCGTCGGCCATGTTCAGGGTGCCGGTCGCCGCGTAGACATAAGCGACACCGAGGAGGTAAAAAGTCGCTCCCATCGTTCCCAGTATGAGATATCTGAGACTCGCCACCCGCGCCCGGCGGCCGCCCGACGCCACCAAAGCATAAGCGGAGAGGGACGCCACTTCGAGAAAGACGAACACGTTGAAAAGATCGGCGGACAAAACGAGTCCTAGTAATCCCGAAACAAGGAGCAGGCAGGACGTGTAAAAAGCGGTAACGCTTTCGCCCACCTCGGCGCGCGCGGACACGCGTGAGCCGGCGACCACAATCAGGGCCATGGAAGAGATGAGAACAGCCATGCCCGCGCTGAGACCGTCCAGCGTCCATTCGATGCCCAGAGGCGGAGCCCAGCCTCCGAACGTGTAGTGAACCGGACCCGTGCGGACGACCTTGAGAAGGCCGCAGAAAGCGCAGACCGCCGAGCCGGATAAACCTAGAACCGTTATCGGATGGACGAACCTCCGCCGCCAGAGGCCCGCAAGGGGGCAAAGAAACGCCGCGAGAAAGGGAATCAGGAAAATGGCGATGAGAATCCGCGAGGCGCTCATGGCAGTTCACGCATTCTCCGTATGAGAACGTCCTCCTCCAACGTTCCGTAATCCTTGTGAATCCTGATGACCAACGCCAGCGACACTCCGAGAGTGCTGACGCCCACGACGATGGCGGTGAGCATCAGCACATGAGGGAGCGGATTGTCGTAGTGGGCCGGAACGATGAGCGTCGCGTGCTCTTCAAGAATGGGCACCGTGGCGCGCGCCTTCACGGCAATGGAGATGAAGAACAGTATCACGGCGGTCTGCATGAGAGACATGCCGATCAGCTTTCTCACGAAGTTCCGGTAGGCCATCACGACGTATATTCCGGATAGCAGGAGAACCACGGAGACCCAGTAATTGGCATACCCCAGGATCACGTCGCCCATGTTCGGACTACTCCTCGACGACCAGACTGTAGAAGATGGAAAGAATGACCGCCATGACCGCGATGCATATGCCGATCTCGACTCCCAGTATTCCCAAGGACCTCCTCGCGGATTCCACGCCGGCCAGGGGGAGATATCCGTAATCAAGGAAGTATCCTCCTTTGAGGACGGCGATTGCGCCGATTCCCAGGTAAATCATGAGTCCGACGCAAGCCACGCCCAGGGCCGTCGTATGCGTGAATCTCGGCAAGGCGTCGTCTCCCGACGACAGTATCGTCAAGATGAAGCTCGCGCCCAGGAGAACTCCGGCCTGAAATCCGCCGCCCGCGCTGTAATGGCCGTGGAAGAGCACGTACAACGCGTACAGCCTGATCATGGGGTTCATCAACTGAACGATCTTCCGGACAATCACGCTTCCATGTCGTTCGATCATGGTTCTTCCACGCGCTCCATCATGCGGCTCCGTGCATCATGATTTTCGCCGTTTCAATCCCATGATCATGAGGCAGGCGATGCCGGCGGTGAAGATGACCGTCGTCTCGATGAGCGTGTCGAAGCCCCTGTAATCCGCCAGAACGGAGGTGACGACGTTGGGAGTGTCGGTGTCTTTGATGCTTCTCAGCAGGTATTCAGACGAGACGTGCGTGCTCGTGGTGGACGAGGGATCGCCCCACTTCGGCAGGTCGAGCGCGCCGTAAGCCAGAAGCATTCCGAGCGCGATCACGACGGCCAATCCCAACGAATGGCCGCGAATACGTTCCGGTTTGGCGGTCTCCGGGCTCGTCCTGAAAAGCGCCAGCAGGAAGAAGACGGTGGAGGCGCCGGCCCCGACCACGGCTTCCGTGAAGGCGACGTCCACCGAGCCCATGGCGGCCCAGGCGAGCGCAAGAAAAAAGCTGTACCCTCCGAGAACCAGCACGGCCGAAATGAGGTCGCTGACATGAACGGCGGCCCAGGCGCAAATGAGGATCAGAGCCAGAAGCGTCAATATGAATATCGGGCTCACTCGGCTCCTCCCCGCCGTTCCGGCCACGGCTTCAGCCCCGAGCGCAACGCCGCTCTTTGCAGGGCATGACAGACGGTCGGATTGACAATGCTGAGGAAGACAAAAATCAAGACGATCTTGACGACGACGAGTTGCCATCCAATATACAGAACGATTCCTCCAAGAATCAAGAGCGCTCCGAGCGTGTCCATCACGCCCGCGGCATGACAGCGGGTGTAGAAGTCGGGCATGCGGAGAATGCCGATCGCCGAAGCGAAGTGGAAAAAGACTCCCACGAGAATGAGGACGATGGACAGAGCCGTCACGGCTTGTCCGGCGATCATTTCCTGGCCGCCGATCTTTCCAGATATTTCGTCACGGCCAGAGCGCTGACTAGATTGAGGACGGCATAGCCGAGGCAGATGTCGACGAACATGTCGACGCGCTGATACATCAGTCCGACAAGCACCAGCATGATGATGGCCTTCGTGCCGATGCTGTTGAGGCCGACCACTCTGTCGAACACGGTCGGTCCCTTGATCGCCCGATAGATGTAGGTCAAGACCACGGCGGAAAGAGCCAGGGCTACCGCCAGAAAGAAGCGATTCATGACTCCCCGAACACCCAGCCGACCATCTTCTCCATTCGTCCCGAGGTCAGATCCCCCGCCGATTCGTCGTCCAGCGCATGAATCGTGAGCGTGGAGCCCATGATGTCGCTGGAGATCGTGCCTGGAGTGAGAGTGATGGAAGTGGCCAGAAGCGTCCGCGCCTCCGTCGAACGCAGGCGGGTGTTATAACGAATGAGATGCGGCTGTACGGGGAGCCTGGGATTCAGAATCAACGCGGTGGTGTGGATGTTCGCCAGCAAGATGCGCCACAAGAGCCAGGGGAGATACGCCAGAAAGCGCGGCCAAAACAACGAAGAGAGCTTCGGCGACTCCTCTTCCAGGAGCCTGTGACTCCATGCCACCGCCCCGGCCGACAGAATGCCGATGGAAACGTGGAACAAATCATACTTGCCGGAGAGCAGGAGCCACACCAGAATCAGGGTAAAAATCTTGACGAGGAACAGGAGCACTTATCGCGGTCCTCCGACCGGCGCGGCCTGCGGTACGAAAGCCCGCGCTCGCCTGCCGCCCGTCGGCTGGCGGGCCGGCCGCGTTTCGGCATCCACGCGAAAAGCGCGAGTGTCGTTGGAAAACAAAATCGCCGATCCTCTGTAATGATTGACCGATTGAACTTTCGCGATCAATGAAGTTCCTGCCTGAAGCTCCGGCGGAGCGGCCAAAAGACTATAGCATCTCCTGAATCGCTCCGCATGTAACCGCTATGATTGCTTTTTCAAATACCAGCGTCAGACATCCTGACACGGCCGGACCGGCTGGCGTCAGCTACCAGCCAGCGCGATCCGGTGCGATGGTCCGAACCAATGGCCCTCAAGAAATCGGAGCCCTACAGGTCCCTCTGGGCCTCCCGCGACGAGCGTCGCGACGGCATGGACGCGCGCCAGCACAAGAAGACTGCGACGTCTGTCAGCGCCTGATGGATTGCTGGGCCGAGCAATCCGGATTTTTCATGATTAACGACATATTTTGCCTTGGCTTAATCATTTCGAAAGGTTTGATATGGCAAGCTTTTTCCTGTTAGGAGAGACCGGACACCGGATGCAGATATTGTCGTACCGCTCAAGATCCGATCTTCATTCATGAAGGAGGAAGGCCATGGTGAAAAGAAAACTCGGCGTGACGTTAATCCTGTTGATCGCAGGGACCGTGTTCGCCAGCGACAGGGCGTCGAGCAAGGACGCGACTTTCCCGTCAATGCTCACAGGCGATTGGACGCTGGATCCCGAACGCAGCGCGCGTCCGCCAGCTAACGGATTCATGGGCGGTCGGGGAGAAGCGGAGCCGCCCTCGGGTGGCCATCCGCCGCACATGGGCGGTCCGAGGGGCGGAGGTTTCGATCGCGGCGGAGGCATGGGCGGCCGCGGCGGAGGCATGGGTAGGGGAGGACCGATGGAAGGGGGTTTCGGATCCATGCCCTCGCGTGAAGAAATCGAGGCCATGCGGGCGATCATGCGCGAGGCGCTGAATCCCCCGGCTAGAATGCGGATCGTCCAGAGCGACACGAAGCTGACGGTCTCTGGCGAAGACGAATATCGCCTCGTTCTCGATCTCACAGGAAGAAAGGCGAAATCTGGGAACGGCGTGGAACGTAAGGCCCGTTGGCGAAAAGGCCAACTGGTGGAAGAAATCAAGGTCGCCATGTCCACGATCAAGAGGACTTACTCCCTGGTCGAGACTGATTCAGGCAAAGACCTCGTGATCGCCGTTCGTGCCGGACATCGAGACTTCGTTTTCTTTTACGTGCCCGCGACAACCACACCCGCCGAGTCGATGCGCGTCGCGCCGAGCGAGCCGTAAGAAGCGCTGTCTTCTCGGGACCAGCGGACGTCGTCATCTCAAAAGCGTAGTAGACAGACGGTAGTCGGCGGATGAGCGGCTGATCCGCAGACTTTTCCGCGAGGCGCGTTTCGCGATGAGCGACCAGCTCGGGAGAGCAACCATCTCGCGCCCGGCCAACGGCGCAGAGCGACAAGCGCGTCACCAGTAGGTCGACTGTCGACTACCGTCCACAATAGGGCGCCGTCGATGCGAACCGTCTCCAGCGCGGCGCATGCTGCTCGGCGACGGCGCCTCGTTCAGAACTCGCCCTGCGTTCTTATCCGATTTCGATTTCCGCGCCAGACATGAACAAGCGAAGCCTCCGTCCAGATAGACCAGGATCCCACGGCGATGTCATTGCGGGATGTTGCCAGCATGGCGCCTGTTATCGCAAACGCCGACGAACGGCGATAAGATCGTTAGGATTCTTGGTAGAGAGGGAGCATGGCGGAAGGTCTGAAAGTCATATTGGCCGGATACAACGTGGACGCCGAGATCATCGAATCGCTGAAGCGGGGCGAAGCCGTCGATGTCGCGAACGTCTCTCCGGAGACGATCCCGGCCTCGTATGCCAGAATCAGTCGCGATCCGCGCAAGATCCCGGAGCTTCGCGCTGACGCCAGGAGAGACGTGGCGCGAGCCAGGAAGTCGAACGCGAACATCATCTTCGACATGGGCCACAAGTCGGTGGGCAATCACGCCTGCTTCAACTTCGACATCCTGGGCGTCTCGAGGCTGGCCGTGGAGTGGCTGGAAGCGAGACGCGCCGGCGCGGGATACACGGAAAAATCCCAGCGCTACGTCACGCTCAAGGGCGACTACGTTGTACCGCGCGAATTGAGCGGGCCTGACCAGGAAAGATTCAGACGCCTGGTCGAAAACACACAGAACGCCTTCTACAAAGACGCTTATGAAACGCTAGTGAAGCATCACTTCGAACGGAACGGGACTTCTTATATCGCTCCGGGCGCCGGGAAGCGGAATGCGACGCTGGAAGGTTTGGGCAAGGAAGACGCGCGATACGGTCTGGGGTTGGCGACCGCGACGCAGGTGGGCACGACGTTCAGCGCGTCGGCGCTCGAAAACGCCGTCCGGATCATGAAATACGAAGAGCTGGCGGAAGTCAGGGACCTGGCCCGGCTTCTTTTCGAAGCGGTCAAAGACATCGCTCCATCTCTGATCCTCTATACGGATCCGGCGATTTTTCAGAAAAGCTTCCCGGGCCGGGAGCTGCGGGACGATAACCTCAATCTGTCGCCGCGGCGAATACGGGCCGCCGTGAGCGAGGCGTTCGCCAAGCACGGAGAGGCGCGCCCCCAACGAATGAAGGCCGCGATCGAGCGGCTCGATGAAGTCACGCTCATCACCTGCGGCGATGTCGACACCAACGTCATATCGGCCGCGCTGCATTCGTATTCGAAGCGGCCGGCCGAGGACTGCTACAGACTCGCGAGTTGGCTTACGGAGAACGAGGAACCGGGACGCGCGTTCGTCAAGGAGCTCCTGGCGCACGTCACCGAGTATGACAACCCGCCGAGGTTCTTTGAGCACGGCGGCGGATTGATGTTCGAGGCCGTGATGAGCTCGAGCTGCTTTGCTCAGATCAAGCGACATCGGATGATGACGCTCCTCGGCCAGGAATACGACCCATCGCTGGGCGTCACCGCGCCGGATTCGGTCCGTCAAGCGGGACTCGAAGACCGACTGAAGGAAGTGTGCGAGACAAGCGCGGAATTGTATCGCGAGTTTCTGTCGACTTACGGACGCGCCGCCGAATACTGTCTCACCAACGCTCATCGCAGGCGGGTGCTCATGTGCATGAACCCCCGCGAGTTGAACCATATAGCGCGTCAGAGATGCGACCGGCACGCGCAGTGGGAGATCCGTGAGCTGTCCCGAAAAATGGTGGAGCTGACGCGACGTATCGCTCCCCTTGCGACGCTCACGACTTGCGGCAAGGATGAGTTCGACGCGCTCTATCAGAGCGTATACGGTCGCTCGCAGCCAAAAGCCGCGACCACGAGTGGCAACCCATAGGCTAAAGTTGAGCCGGCCAATTGTAGGAATTTTGATTTCGCGTGTCGCGCCTGTCCATCCGTTTCGCGTCAAGACGACGGGCCAATGGGCGGTTGGCGAGGATGACCAGCTCGGGAGCGATAAGGCAACATGCAAACCAGGAACATGGTAAAACGCAAAACAATAGGCCTGACCCTAGAACACGAACATTGTCGGAGGCGTGCGCATTGGCCGGGGAAGCAAGACTCGCGAAGTGCGTATTCTGGCGGAATTCTTCCAGGGATTCAGCCCGTTCGGTCAGTTCTTCAATCAGAAGATCAGAAGCGCCGGTGTCGGCATTCATCTGGGCTTCTAGACGATCGGCCTGCCTCATCGAAAATCACGGCAGCCGGAACGTAGTGTATTCAGGTCCGTAGCCGAAATCGAGAATTTCTCCTCTACACTATAGTCTCAAGTAGCTTTCGGGCTCGCGCAGCGTACGCCGGCGAACGGCCGGTGGCGTGCTTTGCGTGGAGCTCGATTCGGCGACCTCGCCAAGCCGGCCAGCCGGATTGAAGCGATCCCGGCGCTTTGGCGGGCGTTCAGTCCGAGGCAAAGAGCTTG
>JAFGSN010000073.1 GCA_016934575.1 Vicinamibacteria bacterium | reverse complement strand
GCCTCCGGAGCCGAAGGCTGAGGGTTCGAGCCCCCCCGGGCGTACCAAAATTCAGGAACAAGGAACACGCCGCGTCTCATTCAGGGCATGCGCTCGAGTCCGATGAAGCGATGTATCCAAGAAGCCTGAGTTTTTCACGTTGCTCCGCCCTGAGACAGACCGCCGGGCCGCCGGAAGACGGAGATGCGCGTCCTGATCGAAATCGCTCGAGCGCGCGATCACGCATCGTGTCCGCGATCGACGATTCCGGCCGCGCGGGCTCTTGCTCGTCGGGATCGGAGGCGAGGGCAAATCGTTCTTCCGACCGAATCGAATGATCGGCGCGGTCGAGCGAGAGGATGAGCTTTTCGCTCTCTTGCCCGTTGCGGAGAAAGAGCTTGTTGGTTCCGTCGTCCGTGTGCTGGGTCTCGCCGTAGGCGTCTCTTTTCGGCAGAGGTCGCAACAGGCTTCGGCCGCGCATCGTTTCGGGAACGGCGACTCCGGCCCATTCAAGAACGGTGGGCGCCACGTCGAGCAGGCTCGCTTGATTCGGTTCTGTTCGAGGGACGACGCCGGGCCCCGACACGAAAAGGGGAACGCGGATCACCTCCTCATACAACGTCCGCTGGTGCTCCCATCCGCCGTGCTCGAGGAACTCCTCGCCGTGGTCCGATGTGACGATGAGCAGCGTGCCGCGATCGAGGCCGCGCCGGCGCATGTGAGCGCTCATGCGCGCCATCTCGTCGTCGACGTAACGGATCTCGCCGTCGTAGAGATCGATGAGATGCGCCAAATCCGCTTCGCTTGTGTTCGATCGATCGTGGCTCTTGAAATCGTTCCAGAAGCCGGTGAAAACGCCGGCATAGGGCCGCGCGAAGATGCGGCGCTGCGGCTCCGGCGGATCATAGTGCCAGTGAGGATCGTAAAAGTGGAGCAAGAGAAAGAACGGGCGGTCGCCGAAGCGATCGAGGGTCGAGATCGCGCGGTTCACGACGCCGGTTGCACGGCGGTCTTGGATGAAGTCCATGTGATCGAAGCCGGCGTCCAGTCCGTAGACGGCGGAGACATAGAGGTGGCTGGTGATCGCCTGCGTCGCGAAGCCGGCCGCCTGCAACAACCCGGGCAGCGTGGGCACGCGCCCGTTGAATCCGTGTCGCATGTCCACGCCGCCATGGGCGGCGGGATCGACCGAGGTCAGAAGGGAGAGATGCGCTGGGAGCGTCCATGAAGAAGGACTGACCGCGTCTTCGCAGACGATCGATTTCCGCGCCAGCTCGTCGAGGTGGGGAGTTGTGGGGCGCGCATAACCGTGCGTTCCGACGTGATCGCGCCGCAGAGTGTCGATCGAGACGACGACGACGCCCTTGCGGCGGCCGTAATCGTTCAAGTCGTGGATCGTCGGCTCGGCGACTCCCAGAAGCAACGCGCTCGGTTGCGAGATCGTCCGACCTTCACGATCGGCGAGACGGACGTCGAACGCGAGGTGTGAACGCATTCGACGATTCCGCGGCAGCTCCACGCTGAAGTCGCGGAAGCCGCGCATTGCGCGCGGGTTGAAGCGACGCCGGAAAATCACGTGATCGTCCAGTCGGATATCGAGATGAAACCATCCCGGGGGCTCGGCGCTCAGCGCATGCGAGACGCCCGCCGCAAACGTCAGAAGCGGGCGCGCCGGCAAGGTCACGTCCCAAGCTGTGGACGCGAGCAGAACCGGACGCGTCTCGGCGCCGCTTGTCATGCGGGCCGTGCGCGCCATGGCGCCGTTCGCCGCGCCTTGCTCGAGGAGCGAATAGGGATGGGAGCTGACGGGCACGCGCCCGCACGCCGAGACCAGAGCCGCCATCGCGAATACGACGCTTTCGAAGCGCATGACGCCGACCATTTTATACTTTACATTGAAGCCGGCGGTAGTCTTCAGGAAAACGGCGGTTTCACGGAAAGGACCCGATGACGATGGCGACTGAAGAGGGATATATCGCACAGATCGTGGGCGATGCCGTAATCGGGATCGACACGCTCTGGGGCGGAGACGTGACGTGCCCGTCAGGAGCAGGCAGATTCATCGCCGATTCCTGGTTCTCCGATTTGCCGCTGCCGCGCTCCTACACGCACGAGACGGCCGCTCGGTTGCGCGCGATCGGGGGAGTCGCGGCGCCGGCGCCTGATCGAGAAGCGATCGACGACTATCTCTCGGAGGTCGACGTCAGCGGAGCGATCGCGGCTCTGGCGGAAATCGCCAGGGAGAAAGGCGGCCTGCGAGGCGCGTATTTCGACGGACTCATCATTTGTTTCGCGGTGATGTGGGATTTGGCCATGGAACGGCTTGGCCGGGGCGAGCCGGTTTCGTACGAACGGTGCGTTCGCGCGGCGACCGGACGGGATCCGGAGCCGTCCGCTCCGGCGGAGACGCGCGAGAAGGTGACGCAACTGCTCGCTCGCGCCGGATACGCGCCCGCCGCGGTCGATGAGCGTCTATCCGCCGTTGACGCCTGGCGCCGCGATCGTCTTGTGCCGCCGCCGGCGATACGGTCCTTGTCTTCGGCGTTCATCGCCCAGCTCGAGGCGCTGACGGCGGCCAACGTCGTGACACGGCTGCCCGAGGAACTGAGCCGGGTGCCGCGCGCCAATGTGCGCTTCATGCCCGTCAAGGACGCCTGGTTTTCTGGATCGATGAATTATCTGGGGAGGGCGCGCCGGCCGGATGGATCGCCGGAGTTCGAGGCGACGTATGAAATCAACGCATCGCTTCAGATATCGGTGACGGAATTCCAGCAGCTCATCAGTCACGAGATCGTTCCGGGGCACGTGATGACGTTCGCTTGTCTTCAGAGTCTGTTCACGCGCGGTTATCTCGGCTTCGAGTCCTCGATTCCGGCCATGAACACGCGCGGATCGACGCTGCATGAAGGTTTGGCCAACAACGCATTGCTCATGGCCTACGACGTTCTCGATATCGGGCAACTCCCGGATGATGATTTGAAAATCGGCATGCTGCTCGCCGAGCTTCAGGATGAAGCCAAGAACCAGGCCTCATATCTGACATGGAAGGAAGAAAGGCCGCAGAACGAAGTGGCCGAGATTCTCAGGCGCGAGTATCTCTGCACGCCGGAGCGCGCCGACAAGCTCTCGGGAGCCTGGGGACGCCATCCACTTCTGGGACGCATGTCGCTGCCGGCCTATAGAATCGGCACGCGCGCCGTCGCCGCGTTGCGAATGAAGCATCCGCCGGAAGTTCTGCTGCCGATTCTCTATGGATGCCGCGGGCTCGTCGACGTCGTGACGATCGAACGTGCCATCGATGCGGCGCTCTGAGAACGATATCGCCAACTGACACGCTTACTCAATCAATTTCTCTCGATGAGAATCCGTCATGCTGAGAATGGCGCGTCATATACGAACGGCGGATCGCTGACTTAAGTCGCGCATGTTCATGAAAGTCGCGGCGGTCTCGAACGCGAATTGGCGCCGACCCCCGCGATGATCAGCGACGCCTGCAGCGCTCGATTTTGGTTTGACGCCGGCGGGTCAACGGCCTTAGACTGCGACACGACATGGCGAAGAAATCCCTGAAGGCCAAACCTCTATTGTCTCCGCAGTACTGCAAGGCGTGCGGACTGTGTGTCGAAGCCTGCGCCCAGGGCTGCCTCGTAATGGGCGAAGCCATCCATCCCGAGACCGGCCTCCGTCCCGTGGTCCTGGATATCGAGCGATGCACGGCATGTGGCCTGTGCATCTCCGCCTGCCCCGAGCCGTATGCTCTGGCGCCATTGCCCGTCGAGGGTGAAACCGAGATTCCAGCGCCGCCTCCCAAGGCGGCTCTCACCACGCCGGATACGCGACTGCCGCTAGCAATCGAAGATCCCCTCGTGATTCGCGGAACGTATGCATCGGCGATCGGCGCGTTGCTCGCCGGTTGCCGCAATTTCTTCGGTTATCCGATCACGCCTTCAACCGAGGGCGCGGAGCTGATGGCGTTGCTCCTGCCGAAGCTCGACGGCGTTTTTGTCCAGGCCGTGAGCGAGTTGGCCACGATCAACATGATGTACGGTTGCGGCGGCGCCGGCCGGCGCGCCATGACTTTTACGTCGTCGCCCGGCATGAGCTTGATGCTCGAAGGACTCTCCTACATGATCGGGGCCGAGATTCCCGGCGTCGTCGTCGACGTCATGCGCGGCGGTCCGGGGTTGGGCAACATCGCTCCGGAGCAGTCGGACATCAAGCTCGTCTGCCGCAGCCTCGGCCACGGAAACACCCACGGCATCGTGCTGGCGCCATCCACGCCGCAGGAGATGCTCGATTTGACCTTCGACGCGTTCGAGCTGTCGTTCCGCTACCGCATTCCCGCCGTCGTTCTCTGCGACGGCTATCTCGGCCAGATGACGGGCAGGGTCGTGTTGCCGAAAACGATGGTGCGGCCGGGAGTTCCCGGCTGGGCGGTGACGGGCGACCGCGAGCATCGCCGAAATCTCATGTGTTCGATCGAGCTGTCGGAACGCGATCTTGAAGAGCACAACCGGCGTCTGATCGAGAAGTACAAACGCATCGAGAAAAGCGAGCAGCGGGCCGACCTTTTCCATTGCGACGACGCCGAAGTGATCCTGGTGGCGTGCAACACGCCGGCGCGCATGGCCAAAGGCGCCGTGCGGGAGCTGCGACAACGCGGCGCGAAGGTCGGACTCTTCCGTCCCTTGACCTTGTGGCCTTTTCCGATCCAGGCGCTCGAACCGGTCGTGGCCCGCGCCCGGCGCATTGTCGTCGTCGAAGCATCCGACGGGCAGCTCGAGGACGAGCTGCGTCTGGCCCTGAGCCATGCCGGAATGCGTTTGCCCGCGCGCATCGAGAGCCTGCGTCATTATGGCGGCGTGCTCCCGCAGTTGCATGAGATCGTCGACGTCGTGCTTCCGGATGCGCTTTCGGCGGGCGCGAGCAGGGGGCGAGCATGAGCGTCTTCTACGAACGCTTCGAGCGGCATGCGCACGGAGAGGGCGTGAAGGGGCGATCGACGCATTACTGCGCCGGTTGCGGCCATGGACTGGCGCACAAGTATCTGGCCGAGGCGATCGATGATCTGGGCGTTCAAGACAGAACGATCGCGATCTCGCCGGTCGGTTGCGCGGTGTTTCTCTATTACTACTTCGACGTCGGCAACACGCAGGCATCTCATGGTCGCGCGCCCGCGGTCGCGATCGGGCACAAGATGGCGAATCCAGACTCGGTCATCGTCAGCTATCAAGGCGACGGCGACCTGGCCGCGATCGGTCTCGCGGAGATCATCCAGGCGGCGCAACTCGGCGTGCCGATCACCGTGGTATTCGTCAACAACGCCGTCTACGGCATGACCGGCGGGCAGCTCGCGCCGACGACGCCTCTAGGGCATGCGACGGCGACGTCGCCCGCGGGCCGTGATCTTTCGATGGGAGCGCCGCTCAAGATGACGGAGATGATCGCCGCGATCGACGGTTGCGTCTATGCCGAGCGCGTGGCGCTCTTCGACAACAAGGAACGAATCACGGCCAAACGCGCCATCCGCAAGGCGCTTGCGCTCCAACTGGAGAACCGAGGTTTGTCGTTCGTCGAGGTGCTCTCCGAATGCCCGACGCACCTGAAGATGTCTCCACGGGAATCGCAACGGTGGGTGCGTGAGACGATGGTTCGAATCTTTCCGCTCGGAGTCAAGAAGGACGTCAAGTCCGGACGATGGCCCGCGCCTCCTCCGCCCAACTTCGATTCCGCGCGCATGGTCGAGGTCATCGGAGGCTTCGCCGATCATGTCGAGAGTCGTGATGCCAAGCTTCCTTCCGAGCTGGGAGACGAGGTCGGATTGAAGTTCGCCGGCTCCGGAGGCGACGGAGCGCAGACGGCGGCGATGCTCGTTACCCGCGCCGCCATCCATGAAGGCTTCGACGCCACTCACATACCGAGCTATGGTCCCGAGTCCCGCGGCGGAACGTCTTACGCCGACGTGCGCATCGCTGTCGACGAGGTGCTGTCTCCGGCCGTGACGGCGCCGAACGTCCTCGTTGCGTTCAACGCGCCGAGCCTGGCGAAGTTCGGCCCGCATGTCCTGCCGGGCGGAACGATCATCTACGACTCGTCGGTGATCACGGAACGGCCGCAACAACGCGACGAAGTGAATTGTATCGGAGTGCCCTGCGCCGAGATCGCCGCCGGCCTGGGGAAGGCGGTCGTGAAGAACATCGTCGCGCTCGGTGCTTTACAGGCCGCGACGAGGGTTTTGCCGGAAAAGGTGTTCATCGACGTCATTCGCCTGGCGCTCAAGTCCAAACCCAAGCTTCTGCCGATCAATGAAGAGGCCTTTCGGCGCGGAGCAGAGATGGTGGCGAACGCACGAACTTCGCCGTCGTAAGGGGGCGGCCTGTCCGCTCCCGTGTGACTGAAATCGCGTTGATGCGACGGGCGGAGCGGAGTCCCGCCCGTCCTTTCGGCCTCATCCGCACGATCGTGCGTTTGACGCGATTTCTCGAACACGCGCCAGATCCAGCTTGCCGGCGCCGAGACAGGGAATGGCACTCACGCGGATGAAATCGTTGGACCGAGGCGTCCACGATCGAGGCAGATCCGAAGTCGAAAGACGCGTGAGAACGCCGCGCAACTCACTCATACCAAGGGTGTGAAGGACGGCGAGGCGTTCGCCCCTTTTGACGTCCGGCACGCTGGTAATCACGAAAATCCGCTTGGACGCTCCCGCCAACTCGTGAAGGGCCTCCTCGACACGAATCAGCGGAACCATTTCGCCTCCGATCTTCGCGAATCGACTCAGACGGTCGGTGATTGCGATGAAACCTGAGGAATCAAGCGTCGCGACGTCGCCGGTGATGTAATCATCCCCATGAAAAACCACGGCCGTCAGGTCGGGCCGCCCGAAGTATCGTCGCATGACGTTCGGGCCGCGAACGAGAAGAAGGCCGGGACGGCCGAAGGGCAGGGCCTCCATCGTTTTGGGGTCGACGATGCGAACACTGATGCCGGGCAGCGGGAGGCCGACGCTGTGACGCCGTGCGCCGGCCTGTCGCATGCCGGCGGCGCGAAAGTCCTTGACGCTGGCGCAAACGACGGGAGAGCACTCCGTGCATCCATAACCTTCGCATGGGCGAATGCCGAATCTATCGTCGAAGGCGTCGATCACGGCGTCCGTCAGCTTTTCGGCGCCCGCGAGCACGAAACGCAACGAGCCGAAGGAGGCGGCGGGAATTCTGCGAGCGTATTGTGAAAGCAAGGTCGGCGTCGATGGCAGGAAAGTCGCCGAGTAACGTCGCGCCAGCTTGCCGATGACGCCGGTTTCCGCGGGATGCGAGTGATACAAAGAGCCCAGGCCGAGCAGCGCCGGCAAAGCGTAGGTGACCGTAAAGCCGAAAGAATGGAAGAAGGGCAGCGCGCCGAGCATCCGGTCGTTTCCTCGGAGCGGAAAAACATGTCCCAATTGCCGGACGTTGGCGGTGACGTTCCAGTGGCTCAGTTCGATGCCTTTGGGTTCTCCCGTGCTGCCGCTCGAGAAGATGATCGTGGCCGTGTCGTCCGGAAAGGCCTGTCGCGCGCCGAGCCAACGTCGGCGCATGGGGGCGGGAAGAACGGCCGCGGCGAGCAGCGCCGCTGATTTTTCGCGAACGCCGGCGCGCGAGGCGACATCTTCGATGAACAATTCGTTGACTGGAAGATCGAGTCGCAGTTTCTCGATGACCGCGCGCGAGGTTAGAACGGATTCGAGCGTGCACTGGCGGATGCATGACAGGAGAGCTTGTTCGCTCGACGTGTAGTTCAAGTTCACGGGGATCTTGCCCAGAAGCAGCAGCGCATGATTCGCCAGCGCCGCCGCCACCGAGGGCGGCAGGAGGACGCCGACGCGCTCCTGTCGGAAAAGAAACGGACGAAGCCGTCGGGCCAGCACGAACGCGCGCGTCAATGCGGAGCCGAAACTCAGCGATCCCGTTCGTGAATCCGCCATGGCGAAACGAAAAGGACTCCGGCGCGCAGTGGAGATCAGAGCCTCGCCGAGGGGCCGAGCATGACGCTTGCGGTGATCCCATGCGTCGGTCTGCAGCGCGGCCACCGCCTGGCGTATGTCATGAGCCCCGGACGAGTTCGGTCGCGGCGATCCGCAGATCATCGTAATTGGACCGCGACGGCGTGACGGACCGTTCCATGAGAAGCGCGCGTGAGACAGGCTGAAAACGATGCCCCACACGTTGTCGAGCGCGATCGGAATGATCGACGCCGTCACACCGCGCATCACGTGCTCGATGCCGCGGCCGAAGGGGAGCAGATGACCGATTCGGCTGATCTGTCCCTCGGCGAAGATGCAGACTCAGAACTCCACTGGTAGCGGGGCTGTAGGTCGTCATCGCTGCTAACGCAGGCGCGGGGTTTCGCCGGTCTCCGCGCCCCCCG
>JAFGSN010000072.1 GCA_016934575.1 Vicinamibacteria bacterium | reverse complement strand
CCGGCGTCTCCGGCGTGAGCCGCCTCGATGGCCGCGTTCAGCGCCAGCAGCCGCGACTGCGAGGCGATCTCCTCGATCAAATCGATGATCTTGAAGATCTCCCGGCTGCTCTGCTCCAGCATGCGCATCTTCTGGGCCGTCTGCGAAACCGCCTCGTCGATCCTCGTCATCCCAAGGTAGGTCGCGTCCACCGCGCGATCGCCCTGCTGGACGTAATCCAGCACCTGGCGCGCCTTGTCCGCGGAAGAGCCCGCGTTACGCGACACCTGCGTCATGGAAGCGGCCATCTCCTCGACCGCCGACGACGTCGAGTGGACGTGGTCGCTGCCGAATTCCGCTCCCTTGGCGATCTCTGTCGCCGCCGCCAGGATCTCGCTCGAAGCCGTCGAGACCGAGAATGCCGTGTCGTGCACCTCCGCCAGAATTTCGGCGAAACCGGCGATCATGGCGTTCACCGAACGAGCGATCCGGCCCACGGTGTCGTCGCCTTCCAGTCCCTTGCGCGTGAGATCTCCCTTGGCCACCGCGTTGACCGTCTCTTGAAAGGCCGCCAGATTGCGCGCCAGCTTTTCCTCGGCCTCCCTCCGGTCGGTAATGTCGCGCGAGATCCCCACGAGTCCGTCGATCTCTCCATCGGCGTTGCGTAAAGGCACCTTGGTCGCGAGATACCAGCGCCCGTCGCGATCATGACGCTCGAGCTTGCCCAGAAGCGGACGGCCGCTATTCAACAGCTCCTGCTCTTCCCGCAAAGACGCATGGGCATACGAGGCGGGAAAGAAATCCTGGTCCGACTTTCCCAGCGCTTCGTCGACGCGCGCCACGCCCAGCGTCCGGGCGAGCGCCGCGTTGACGCGAATGAAGCGGCCGCGCGTGTCCTTGAAATAAATCAGGTCCGGAATGTTGTCCATCAGCGCATGTAGCAAGTCGCGCTCACGGCCGGCGGCCTGCTCGGCGCGACGCCGCTCCTCGTTTTCGCGCTCGAGCGCGTCCTGCTTCTCCTTGAGCGCCCGCTGGCCTTCCATGAGCTCGAGGTTGCTGCCGGCCAGTTTCTCGGCGTACTCGTGCGCCGCCTCTTCGGCGCGCTTGCGCTCCGACACTTCGCCGGCCAGCCGCGCTTCGGTGGCTCTGTGCTGAGCGATCTCGCCATGCAAGTCGGTCGTGCGTTGCTCGACGAGCATCTCCAACTCGCGGCGACGCGCCTCGACGGCGCTCAGTCGCCAGCGCACCGTTCCGACGACGAAGCCGGCGGCCAGAAGGACGTACATGACCTTGGACCATGGCGCCCACCACCATGGCGGCGTGACGCGGATGCGCAATGAGACGCCTTTGTCGTTCCAAACGCCGTCGTTATTCGCGGCCTTGACGTGAAACACGTACTTGCGCGGATTGAGGTTCGTGTATGTCGCGGTCCGATCCGCGCTCACTGGTCGCCAGCCGGCGTCGAAACCCTCGAGCTTCCACTGATATTGGTTTTTCTCCGGCAGCAGATAATTCAGCGCCGCGTATTCGAACGTCAGCATCGACTGCTCATGGGACAGCACGAGCTCGTTCGTCTTGGCGAGCGGCGTGGTGAGCGGCGAGCCCTCGACGCCGACCTTCAGAGATTGATCGAAGAGCCGGATGCCCGTCAAGACGACCATGGGTGGTTTGAGATTTCGTAGAATTCGTTCGGGCCGGAAGATGTTGAGGCCTCGCGGACCGCCAAAAAATATCTCGCCGCTGGCGCTGCGATGATTGGCGTTGCGCGTGAATCGGTGGCCCTGGAGACCGTCGGCAGGGCCGAAGTTCAGGAAGCGCGGCTTGTCGGGCAGCTTGACCGCGTCTATGAATTTGCTGAGGCCGCGGTATGTCGTCAGCCAGAGACTGCCGGTGGCGTCCTCGATGATGTTGTTGACGCAATTGTGGGGCAGGCCGTCAGCCGTCGTGAACCGCCGGATTCTTCTCGTGCCGGCGGCAATGCACGTCAGCCCGCCCTCTACTCCGAGCCAGGCATTGCCGGCGCTGTCGATAAACACGGTAAACGTCTGGCCCGCCGGAACGGAGGAGGGGTTCTCAGGATCGTTCTGGTAGCGAGTGCTGCGCCCGGCCTTGCGGTCGACGTATACCACGGGATTACCGACAAGCCACAGATTGCCATCATGATCCTCGGCCGCCGCGAAGACGACGTCGATGGTCGCGTCGGAGTAGCGCTGGCTCAGCCGCGTGAATATGCGCGCCTTGCGATCGAAAAGATCCACGCCGCCGGCTGTAACGACCAACAACTCGCCGGTGCCGAGCTCGATGATGCGCCAGACCTTGTCGTTCTGCAGCGACGTGGGACGGATTGGATCATGGCGAAAGGGCGTGACACGTCCGGTCTCCGGATCCAACAGCCCGACGCCTCCACCGTAGGTGCCTATCCATAGGTTGTGCTCGCTGTCCTCGAGCAGTGTCCAGACTCCCGGAATGTCGAGATAGTATCTGTAGGCGCCCGTCCGACGATCCAGTCGGTTGAGCCCGGTGTCTGTGCCGATCCAGAGATGACCGAGGTGATCCTCCATCACGGCGCTCACATGGGGATCGCTCATCTCGCCGCGACGCCCTCTGATATGAGCGAAGCGCTGGTTCAGCGGCGAGAGAATGTTGACTCCTCCGTCGTACGTTCCTATCCACAGAATGTCCTGATCGTCCCGCATGAGGCTCCAGATCGAAGCCGAGTTGAGGCCGGCGGCGTCCTCGGGATCAGGACGGATACTGTTGAACTTGCGCGTCCGCAGATCCAGTATGTTGAGCCCGCCGCCCTCGGTGCCCACGTAGAGTCGGCCCCGGCCGTCCGCGGCCAGTTGGGTCACCGCCGCGTGGGAGATGCTGTTCGGATCGTTGGGATTGGGCAAATAGCGGGTAACGCGTCCGCTTTCGGGATCCAGGCAGTGGAGGCCGCTCTTGGTCGCGATCCAGAGCGCGCCGCTCTCGTCCTCGTAAAAATCCCAGATCTCGGCGCTTTCCAGTCCCGTCGCATCGTCTCCTGCGCCTGCCCAGGGAATGTATTCGCCGCGCTGTCGGTCGAAGCTCAGCAAGCCGCTATCCGTGCCTGCCCAGAGCCGGTTCCCGCGGTCCTCGTACAAGGAACGTACGACCTTCGTGGCGCTTCCGCTGGTCTCCTCCGGCCCGAGCGGGTAGCGGCGCTTGATCTTCTGTTGCTCGGGATCCACCTCGACAAGTCCATTGTCCGTGCCGACCCACAACCCACCCTGCCGGTCCTCCAGGATAGAACGAACCTGATTGCCGCCGTTCTGGCCGGGATTCGGCATGATGCGCATGAAGCGTTCACGATCGCGATCGAAGAACGCGAAGCCCCCCTGCACCCAGCCTGAGCCGACCCACATGCGCTTGTGGCTATCTTCGTAGAGGACGCTGGCCGAGAACGCGGGCAGGCTGCCCGGGTCGGCGGGATCGTGTTTGTAAACGGTCGTGAGCGGCGTGCTGCCGTCGTAACGGTTCAAGCCCTCTGCCGTCCCGAACCAGAGGAACCCGCGACTATCCTTGAGGATGGAGTGGATGAAGTTATTGGAAAGGCCCTGATCCATCGTGAGGTGTTCGAAGCGCAGTCTG
>JAFGSN010000071.1 GCA_016934575.1 Vicinamibacteria bacterium | reverse complement strand
TTCCGCGATAACGATGCCACGATTGCGTCGATTGTGCCGCGAAGAAGGGCCTCCGTCACTTCGTCGTTCCTGAAGATCGCTTAAAACTGCCCTTGTCCCACGTTTCTTGATCTCTTGCTCGCCGTGTTCGGGTGCGCCGGCTACATGCACATCCGGCGTGAACCAGAACGGTCTCGTGATCGTGAACGAAATGGCAGCGAACGTGAGTCTCTCGACGGCCCGTTCCTCCCGTGGACCATTCATCGCTCCGGCGCACGGTTCTGGATTCCGGCTTGCGCCGGAATGACGGAGTGCTCACTTCGACTACGCGCGAGAAGAGGAAATAGCCACCGATCAGGTCATGGATTTGGTGATATTCGCGGGCACGGCTGCTGCTCGCAATGTGTTTGTCTCGTACGGAGAAGGTGGCTATAGTCGCGTGGGTCCATGGCAAACGGGATGAAGGCGAGATCCGCCCTCGCCGCTTCGGCGGCTTTACTGCTGCTGACCGCCGGCTGTTCGTACTTCGGGATCGGGCGCGTGGCGGGTCCGTCGGAATCGGACGACGGCATACGACGGCGCGTCGAGGTGATTGCGCACCGCGGCTTTTCCGGCGCGGCGCCAGAGAACACTCTGGCGGCGATCCGGGAGGCGATCGCAGCCGGCGCGGACAGGGTCGAGTTCGACGTGCACCTTACGGCGGATGGCGAGCCGGTGGTGATCCACGATTCGAAGCTCGACCGGACCACCGACGGGAAAGGGCCGGTCGCCGCTCATACGCTCGCCGAGGTTCGTACGCTCGACGCCGGCGCCTGGTTCGCCGCGCGTTATCGCGGCGAGCGAGTGCCGACGCTCGAAGAGGCGCTGGTCGAATGCCGCGGGCGTATCCTGGTCAACGTGGAGATCAAGAGTGAGGCGGTGCGGCCGGGGTTCCTCGATCTCGCGGGCATCGAGGCGAAGGTCGTCGACGCCATCCGCGCTCATAACCTTGCATCGAGCGCCGTCGTCTCCTCGTTCCAACCGATTGCGCTCAAGCGCGTGCGGCGCCTGGCGCCGGAGATCGAGGTCCAGTCGCTCTGGAACGAGGAGATCGAAAATGCTCTCAGTCCCGCACAGGTGTGCGGCGCGGTCGGCGCACGCGCCTTCAACTGCTCGGAGAAGCAGGCGACGCCCGAGCGCATCGCCGCTGCCCACGCCGCCGGACTCGTGGTGAACATCTATACGATTGATGAACCCAAGGCCATGCGCGATCTCGTCCGCCGTGGCGCCGACGGAATTATCACCAACCGGCCCGATCTGCTGCTCACTGTCCTCGGTCGGACGCCGGTAAAGTAGCCATGCCGGCCCACGCCTACGACTGAGACAGCGCCAGAGGATGTGTAATGAAAAGAAGCGCGCGTTCACGTGAGCTGTGACTCCGACCGCGTGCCTGTCCTCCTGCCATAGGCAGAGGACGCTTGAAAAGGAGCGTCGTTTCAAACACGTCTTTCCGCTTCGAAAGAAAAGCCCCGAGATATCATGTCACCGGCCGTAACTCTCTCCCATTGATTGGAATTGAAATCCCGCGCTCGAGGGCGTAATCTGCCGTTAAGAGCATACGGAAGGACCGGAGAGAAATGTCGGGCACACGAGTACGGCGTCTTCGACGGCCGTCGAGGAGGTCATCGAGCGCGCGATCGCCCGTCATCGTCTCCAAGACAACACCGTGTCCATGCCGCCAAAGATACGAAAGGCGGAAAAGCCGCGCGTTCTTGCAGGCGATATCATGCGAAATTCGAGCCGCAACCGCACGGTCCGAGAAGGAAGCATGGCGATGCCCGAAACAAGTCACGCGACCCTCGCGACGCGCGTGAATCACTCGATTCCCGAAACGCTCTTTCAGACCACCTTTGATCTGGCCGTCGACGGCATGTTCATCGCGGAGCCTGACGGAAAGTGCGTCGCCGTCAATCCGCGCGTCACCGAATTGACCGGATATTCCCGCGATGAGCTTCTCGGCATGACTTTCCACGACCTCATGTCCCCTGAAGACCTTGCTCAGAATCCGATCCGTATGGACGATCTTTCACAGGGCACGATCGTGACTGACTCGCATTACCTCCGTAGGAAAGACGGCCATATTCTGCCTGTGGAAATCAGCGGGCGTTTGCTTCCCGACGGAAGGATTCTCGAAACCGTGCGCGACATTTCGGAACGTCGACGAGCGGAAGAGTCGCTTCGGAGAAGCGAGATGCGATATCGCGCACTGATCGAAAGCCAAATCGATCTGGTCAGCCGATATCGATCGGACACGATCCTGACGTTCGTCAACGACGCTTACTGCAAGTTTTACGGAAAAACACGCGAGGAGCTGATCGGACAGAGCTTTATGTTCATGGTCGCGCCGGAGTTTCGCGATATCGTCGCCAAGGAGACCGAAAATCTGGCCAAGGATCCGGCTTCATTGGTCGTGGGCGAATATCTCAATTACAACCAGGCGGGCAAGGAGTGCTGGATCCAGTGGATCGTCCACAGCATCACGGACGAAAACGGCCGGGTTCTCGAGCTGCAGGCGGTGGGCCGCGACATCACTCACCTCAAGCAAACCGAGGAAGCGCTCCGACAGGCCAATATCGTGGTCGAGAGCAGCCCGGTCGTGCTTTTCCGATGGAAGACCGCCGAAGGATGGCCGGTGGAATACGTGTCGAAAAACGTCGTGCAGTTCGGATATACGGTTGACGAACTGCTGGCCGGCGATATGGCCTATATCGAGTTGGTGCATCCTGACGATCGTCATCGCTTCGTCCAGGAGATTCGGAAATACTCCGCCGCCGGCGCCGACCGCTTCCAGCAAGAGTATCGGATCCTCACGAAAAACGGCGACGTTCGGTGGGTTGACGACCGAACAGCCGTCCAACGCGACGATCAGGGCCGGATTATGCATTATCAAGGCATTGTCATCGACGTCACCGAACGAAAACGGGCCGAGAAGGAACGCGGCAAATTACAGACCCAACTGTACCAGGCGCAAAGAATGGAATCGGTGGGCCGACTGGCCGGCGGCGTGGCACACGATTTCAACAACATGCTCACCGCGATTCTGGGTCACACACAGATGGCGATGACGAAAGTCGCCGATTCGGACACGATCCATAAAGACCTCGACGTCATCGAACGGTGCACGCTTCGTTCCGCCGCGATCGTCCGACAACTGCTTGCTTTTGCCCGCCAACAGCCCGTGGCGCCCAAGGTTCTGGACTTGAACGATACCGTGACGGGCATGCTCAAGATGCTCCAGCGATTGATCGGCGAGGACGTCGATATCGCCTGGAGGCCGGGCGCGGACCTATGGTTCGTCAGGATCGATCCTTCCCAGATCGATCAGCTTCTGGCCAATCTCTGCGTCAACGCCCGCGACGCCATCGCGGGCGTGGGCAAGATCATTATCGAGAGCGACAACGCGGTTTTCGACGAGGCGTTCTGCGACGCGCATCCGGGTTTCATGCCCGGGCAGTACGTGATGCTGGCGGTCAGCGACAACGGCTGCGGCATGGACGGGAAGATGCTCGATCATATCTTCGAGCCGTTTTTCACAACCAAGGAAATTGGAAAAGGCACCGGCCTGGGCCTGGCCACGGTGTATGGAATCGTCAAACAAAACGAAGGATTCATCAATGTCTACAGCGAGCCGGGCAAAGGCACGGTCTTGAAAGTGTACCTTCCCAGGTGCGTTGACGAACCCGTCGAGCGCTTGTTCGCAGCCGAACCCGAGATACCCAGGGGCCGCGGGGAGACAGTGCTTCTGGTGGAGGATGAAGAATCGATTCTACTCATCAGCAAATCGATGCTTGAAGAGCTGGGCTACCGGGTGCTGATCGCCAGCACGCCCGGCGAGGCGCTCCGCCTGGTCGAGACCGACACCGGACATATCGCCCTGCTTCTTACCGACGTCATCATGCCGGAAATGAACGGCCGAGCCCTGGCGGCGTTGATCGGCGGCATCCATCCGAGATTGAAATGCCTGTACTCGTCGGGCTATACCGCCGACGTCATCGCTCATCGCGGCATCCTCGACGAACATGTGCACTTCTTGCAGAAACCTTTCACCATAAGGGAGCTGGCCGTCAAGATGCGCGAGGCGCTTGAAACGGCATGACGGTCCTCCGGACTAAGAGCGACTCCGCGAGGCGTCCGTGGAACGGCCGTGCGCGGCTCCGCGTGCGGGATAACGACGGGCGCCGGGTCGGGCCGTAATAATGAGCGCCAGCTTCTCGCTGTGGCGAAGTTTTTTTATGCGGCGCTCCTCGCGCAGGGCGTCGCTCCAGCTTGGGCGCCTGCAATGCCAGACCAGCGTCACAGGCAGGCGCGCGCGAGTGTAGCGCGAGGCGCGACCCGCCTGATGTAGACGCAGGCGGCCCGCCACGTCCATGGTGGCGCCCGTATAGAATGAGTCGTCGCGGCAGCGCAGGATGTAGACGAACGCCATGGCTCATCGTAGACAAGGCCGGCCGATTTCGCCACGGCTGTACGACATGCGCGCCAATCGCGACTGCGATTTCCTTGATGCTCTCGAGCTTCCGTCGCCGTTTGGGCTTGACATGTCATAATACGATCCATCAGGACTCGTGGAGATGAAATCGTCACGTACAAGGCG